>JADGOM010000104.1 GCA_017882925.1 Acidimicrobiia bacterium
GGCGGCGCAGGTCGACCACGCACGCGTCGACGTAGTCGCCCATGAGGTGGGCGCGGTCGGTCCAGGTCGCGAAGTCGCAGTAGTCGCAGCGGTGCGCGCAGAACGGCACGTGGACGTACACGCCGAACGGCGTTTGGTCCGACTCGGGTTCCGCGTTCACAGTCGTGGGAGTCAGGCCGGCACCGTCCCGATGGCTACGGGAGACTGCGCCGATTGCACCACGCCGGGGGCGTCTTCGACCGTGATCGCGAAGGCCGTGGGCCGGCCGGCGACGTGGAACGCGGCGGCGTGCGGGTCGGGCCCGAGCACGCCCGCGGAGATGGCCTGTTGCCCGCCGCCGTGCGGCACCAACGCCCACAGCTGATACGTCTTGCCTGCGGGCAACGCGGCGAGATGGTCGTTGCGCAGGTAGCCGGTGCCGTCGCGTTGCAGGGCGATCGCGGCGGCGACCGCCCCGTGACCGGCTTGGGGCTGCAACGAGACCGACGCGGCGCCGTGATCCAGCGCGTGGCTGTATGCGGCCGCGAGATTGCCGGTGCGGTCGGGCGGCCGCGTGCCCACCTGCACCGCGAGCACGGCGATGACGATCGCGGCGGCCGCAGCGATGGGCATGAACACGCGTGCCGGCACGCTCGAGAATCGCTTGGCGCGGGTGATGGGGATCGGCGCGCCCGGCTCACCGATCGCGCCCGCGATGCGATCCCAGAGACCGGCCGGCGCACCCTCGTCGTCGCGCGGCAGCGACGCGAGCACCGATGCGGTCTCGCGCATCTCGTCGACCTCGGCGCGCGCCACCGGGTCGCTGGCGAGGTACTGCTCGATCAGCTCCCGCTCGGCCGGGTCGACGGCGTCGAGCGCGAAGGCGCCGAGGACTTCGTCCATCTCGGAACGCGACGGGTCGCTCATGGCTCCGTGATCCCGGTCTCGACGAGCGCGGCCCGCAGCCGGAGCATGCCCGCGCGGATCCGGCTCTTCACCGTGCCTTCCGGCTGACCGAGCAGGGTCGCGACCTCGCGGTAGGTGTGGCCACCGAAGTACGCGAGCTCGATGGCGTCGCGCTCGGGATCGGGAAGGGAGGCGAGCGCGGTGCGGACCGCCTCGGCCTCGTTGAGGCTGACGACCTCGCGCTCGAGATCGATCGGGTCCGAGATTCGTTGACGGGTCTCGCGCTCCTCACGGCGCCGACGGGCGGTCTCGGCCCGGAGGAGATCGACGCTCCGACCGTGCGCCTGCGCGATCAGGAACGACCGCAGGGAACCCCGGGCGGGCTCGTAGCGCTCGGGCCGGTTCCACAAGCGGACGAAGATCTCCTGCACGACCTCTTCGGCGAGGGCCCGGTCGAAGAGCACCCTCCGGGCGAGGGCGAAGCAGCCGTCGCCATGCCGTCGGTAGGCCTCGGCCAGGGCTCCTTCGTCGCGGTCGACGATCGCGCTCGCGAGACCGGCGTCGTCGAGGAGTTGATGCGTGCTGATGATCACAGAATCCCACGCCCCGGGTCCGGTCGCTGTACGCGGCGCTCGAGCGGCTCATCACGGAGTTCGGAACGGAGGGCGGGTGCGGATGCTCACGGGGGCGTTAGGTTCGGGCGGTGCAGCCTTCGCCTTCGCCTTCGCCGGAGACCGACGCCGCCGCCCGGGCCTGCGAGGCGTTCATCGCCGCCAACGCCCCCGGTGGCCGGGTGCCGGCCGACTGGTCGTCGCGGCTCGCCCGCGCCGGGTACGTCGCTCCCCACTGGCCGGCCCCGTACGGGCTCGACGCCGGCCCCGCGGAGCAGCTCGCCATCGACTCGCTGCTCAAGGCGGCCCGGCTCCCACGGCCGCTCAATCCGATCGGGATCGGGTGGGCGGGGCCGACGCTGCTCGTCGCCGGGACAGCCGAGCAGCAGGCCCGATATCTGCCCGGGATCCTCGACGGGTCCGAGCTCTGGTGCCAGCTGTTCAGCGAGCCCGATGCCGGCTCCGACCTCGCGTCACTGCGCACGACGGCGACGCGCGACGGCGACGAGTACGTCGTCACCGGCGGCAAGGTCTGGACGACGCTCGCGCACGTCGCGCGCTACGGCATCCTGTTGGCGCGCACCGACCCGACCGCGGAAGCGCACCGGGGCATCACGTACTTCGTGCTCGACATGCACTCGCCCGGAGTGACGGTGCGGCCGATCGTGCAGATGACGGGGACGCACGAGTTCAACGAGGTGGTGCGCGACCACGTGCGCGTGCCGGCGGTCAACGTCGTGGGTACCGAGCACGACGGCTGGCGGCTCGCAAAGGTGACGCTCGGAAACGAGCGGGTCTCGTTGTCGGGCGAAGGTGCGCTGTGGGGCCGCGGCCCGACGACGGGAGATCTGCTCGACCTCGTCCGCGCGAACGGCGGGACCTCCGACCCGCACCTGCGCCAAGACCTGGCCGCGCTGCACATCGAGTCGGAGATCCTCCGGCTCATCCGCTTGCGCACGGTGTCGGCGCGATTGCGCGGGCTCGAGCCCGGGCCGGAGGCGTCGGTGCGCAAGGCGCTCTCCGACGAGCACGGCCAGCACGTCATGGCGATGGGGCTCGCGCTGTGCGGGACGCGCGGCCTGCTCGCCGACTTCGCCCCCTACGGCGACCTCGCCGGCGGGTGGGCCTACGGCTTCGCCTACTCCCCCGCCCTCACCATCGGCGGCGGCACCAGCGAAGTCCA
>JADGOM010000007.1 GCA_017882925.1 Acidimicrobiia bacterium
GCTCACGAGGGTCCGCCGCTCACGAGGGTCCGCCGTTCATCCGGATGCACCCGACTGCTGCGCGCTCTGACAGCTGCCGCTCGCGGCCTGCAGCGAGACGAGCGCCCCCGCCTTGTCGCCGACCGAGAGCTGGTTGAGCGCGCGCGACACGCCCTTCACGCACTGCGTCACCGCGTCGATGCCGACGACCTGCTGCGCCACCTTGTTGGTGAGCCCGCTGAGGGCGTCGCGGGTCTGCTTGAGCTGGGTCTGGGTCGAGGCGAGCTGGGCCTGGAGCGCGTCGCGCTCCTGGGTCCGGGCGGCCAGCGAGCCCCCGGCCAGCGTGAGCTGGTTGATCACCGACGTGAGGCCGGCCTGCTCGAGCTGCACGAGGTGCCGGTCGTCGCGCAGCGCGACCTGCTGCCTGCGCAGCGTGGCGTGCGCCTCGCCCCGCCGTTCGCGCGCATGGAGATCGCTCGCGACGAAGAGGCCGAGGCCGACCGCGAGGAGCAGCACGACGCCCAGGATCGCAACCGGGACGCGCCACGCGGTCTGTGTGCGGGCGGGGTCTGGTGGGTTCGGCATGACTTCCGGCGGGGCGGTGGGGGCGGACGTCGGAGCCCACCAGCTTCCCAGACCGGGGCGGCCCCGCCGGCGCGGCCCCTGCCGGGGCGGCCCGGAGGCCCGGGGTTGTAAACTCGCTGGCTCCGCGATCAGGGATGACTGCGTGTCGACTCCTCCTGGTACTCCAATCGCGTTCGACTTCGACGAGGCGGAGGATGCCGAACGCCCGGATGACCTCGCGTCCGAGCAGCGCCACCTCGACATCGCCTACGCCCGCCTCGAGGAGATGCGCAGCGCCGCCGAACGGGTGGCCGAGGGGTTCAACGAGGTGCGGGGCGGTGGCACCCACCAGGCCCGCGTCGAGCGGGATGCCGCCCACGCCATCACCCGGCGGCGCCTGGCCGCCCTGGAGATCGGCGACGCGGCCCTCTGCTTCGGCCGGATCGACCGCCGCCCCGAGCTCGGGGCCGACGAGCTCACCTTCTACATCGGGCGCCTCGCCGTCACCGCGGAGGACCAGACCCCGCTCGTCGTCGACTGGCGGGCGCCGGTCGCCGAGCCGTTCTACCGGGCCACCGCGGTGGAGCCGATGGGCGTCGCCCGGCGCCGGCACTTCCAGTGCCGCGGCCGCACGCTCCTCGCCATCGACGACGAGGTCTTCGACGAGGCCACCGTGGAGCGGCAGGGCCTCACCGTCGTGGGGGAGGGGGCGCTCCTGGCGGCGCTCGACCGCGACCGCACCGGCCGGATGGGCGACATCGTCGCCACGATCCAGGCCGAGCAGGACGAGGCGATTCGGGCCGACATGGACTGCGTGCTCATCGTGCGCGGCGGGCCTGGCACCGGGAAGACCGCCGTCGCGCTGCACCGCGCCGCGTACCTGCTCTACAGCAACCGCCGGAAGCTCGCGAGCGCCGGGGTGCTGCTGGTGGGGCCGTCGTCGGTGTTCCTCCGCTACATCGACGAGGTCCTCCCGGCGCTCGGCGAGGACGAGGTCCAGCTCAGCACCGTGCGCGCGCTCAAGCCGTCGCTGCGCACCGCGGGTCCCGAGGTCTCCGAGATCGCGGTGCTCAAGGGCGACCTCCGCATGACCCGGGTGCTGCGCCGGGCCATGACCGATCGCGAGCGGCGCCTCCCGCACGACCTCCGCTTCGAGATCGACGGCTACCGCATCACCATCTCCCGCAGCGACTCGGCCCGCATCCTCGAACGCGTGCGCCGCCGGCGCGCCACGCACAACGAGCGCCGGCCGATGGTGGTGCGGTCGCTCATGGACCGGCTGGTCGCGAAGTACCGCGACGCGGTCGTCCGCGCGTACCGGCACGGCAGCGAGCGGCTCGCGCACAACCAGCAGGTGTCGCTCCTCCCCGAGCCCGACGACGCCAGCCTGTCGATCCCCGACGACCCGACGTTGGCCGCGTCGCTCGCGCGCGGTGAGGGCTTCCCGCCCGATTTCGAGGCCGACCTCCGCGTGCGCCTGCGGGGCGTCCCCGAGGTCCGGGAGGCCCTCGAGCGCATGTGGCCGATCCTCTCCGGCGCCGAGCTCGTGCACGATCTCTTCAGCTTCCCGGCGCTCATCCGCTCCGCGTCACAGGGCGAGCTCACGCCCGCCGAGCAAGCGATGCTCCACCGGCCGCGTGCGACCCGGCTCGAGCTGGTCGCCTGGACCGAGGCCGACCTCGCGCTGGTCGACGAGGCCGACGAGCTCCTCGGCCCGGTGCAGAGCGCGCTGCCGGCCAAGCCGCGGCGCCGTGGTGCCACGCGGGGTGAGCTCGACGCGGCCGACAGCGTGGTGCGCGAGCTCGGACTCGAGGGCCAGATCTCGGCCGCCGACGTCGTCGAGCGCTTCGGCGGGAGCACGGTCGACGGCGACGGCAGCGGCGAGCCCCGCACCTACGGCCACGTCCTCGTCGACGAGGCCCAGGACCTCACGCCCATGCAGTGGCGCATGCTCTCGCGGCGCGTGCCGTCGGGTTCGATGACGATCGTCGGCGACATCGGCCAGGCCAGCCGCCCGGGTTCGGCCCGCAGCTGGGACGAGGTGATCGACGCGATCGGCTCGCGCCTCCCGGCCCGTTCGGCCACGCTCACCGTCAACTACCGCACGCCGGCCGAGATCATGGAGGTCGCGCACCGCGTGCTCGCGGTGGCGAGCCCGGAGCTGGAGCCCACCGAGGCCGTTCGCCACACCGGTGTGCACCCGCGCTTCGACCGGGTCGAGCCCGACGAGCTCGTGGCCGCCGTCGCCCGCGCGGCCCGGCGCGGCTACATGGCGCAGGGGACCGTCGCGGTGGTGGCGGAACCCGATCTGCACGCACCGATCGTCGCCGCGCTGGCCGACCTCGGCGCGGTCGGCGACGTCGACGCCGCGATCGAGGCCCGCGTCGCCGTCCTCTCCGCGCCGGACACGAAGGGGCTCGAGTTCGACCACGTCGTGGTCGTGGAGCCGGCGAGGCTCGTGCCCAGCCCCGACCGCGCTGGGCTCCGCCTCCTCTACGTCACGCTCACGCGCGCCACCCGCACGCTCACGGTCCTGCACGCCGAGCCCCTCCCCGAGTCCCTGCACCCGTAGCCCGGCGTCGCGCGGCACCGGCCAGTCGGGACCTCCGCCTCTGTCCGGCCCGCTCGGGGCCGCGCCATCGTGGGCCCGTGGGGAGTTCCACCGCACGCTTCGTTCCCGGGTTCCGGCTGGTGCGCAACTACCGACGCCGTTATGCGCGGGCCGATCTCCTGGCCGGGCTCGCGCTGGTGGCGCTCCTGGTGCCGCAGGGGATGGCCTACGCGGAGCTCGCCGGCCTCCCGCCGGTGACGGGCCTCTACACGACCGTCACCGCACTCCTCGCGTACGCGGTCTTCGGGCCCTCTCACGTCCTCGTCCTCGGCCCGGACTCCGCGCTCGGGCCGTTGATCGCGGCGGCCCTGCTGCCGCTCGTCGGTGCGGGTGGCGACCCGACGAAGGCCGTCGCCCTCGCCGGGATGCTGGCGCTCCTGATGGGCGCGCTCTGCGTGGCCGCGGGCTTCGCCCGGCTCGGACTCCTCGCGGAGCTGCTCTCGAAGCCGGTGCGCATCGGCTTCCTCAACGGCATCGCGATCGTGGTGTTCGTCGGCCAGCTGCCCCACCTGTTCGGCTTCTCGTCCGACGCGCAGGGTCTCGCGGCCGAGGCGGGCGCGTTCGGCCGGGGCGTGCGCGACGGGCGGACCGTGCCCGCGGCGCTCGCGGTGGGGCTCGGGACGGTCGCGGTCATCCTCGTGCTCCGCCGCCTCCGGCCCGGGATCCCGGGTGTGTTCGTCGGCATCGCCCTCGCCGCTCTGGTCACCGCCGGGTTCGACCTCGCGGCGCACGGGGTGGCCGTCGTGGGCGCGATCCCCTCGGGTGTGCCCGCGCCGGCGTTCCCGTCCGTCGGCCTGTCCGACGCGGGGACGCTGTTCCTCGCCGCGGCCGGGATGGCGTTCGTGGCTCTGACCGACACCTCGGTGCTGTCGCGGAGCCTGGCGGCGAAGCGCGGTGAGCACAGCGACACCAACCAGGAGATCGTCGCGCTCGGAGTCGCGAACATCGCGGCCGGCCTGTTCCAGGGGTTCCCGGTGAGCGCGTCCGCGTCGCGCACGGTGGTGGCCGAATCCTCGGGCTCGCGCACCCAGATGACCGGCGTGATCGCCGCGGTCGGGGTCTTGGTCGTGCTCGTGGCCACCGCGGGCCTGGGCACGTACCTCCCGATGGCCGGGCTCGCGGCGGTGATCATCACCGCGTCGCTCGCGCTGTTCGACGTCCGCAGCCTCGTCTGGCTCGGGCGCGTCCGCCGCTCCGAGCTCGCACTCTCGCTGGGCGCGCTGCTCGGCGTCGCGGTCCTGGGTGTGCTCCCCGGCGTCGCGGTGGCGATCGCGCTCTCGCTCGGTGACTTCGTGCGGCGGGCGTGGCGACCGTACGACGCCGTACTCGGCCGGATCGAGGGCCGGAAGGGATACCACGACATCGACCGGCATCCCGAGGCCCGCCAGATCCCGGGACTCGTGCTCCTGCGCTTCGACGCCCCGCTCTTCTTCGCCAACGGGAACGAGTTCTCCGACCGAGTCGTCGCGGCGGTCGAGGATCGCGGCGAGCCGATCCGGTGGGTCATCGTGGCCGCGGAGCCGATCACCGACATCGACACCTCAGCGGCCGAGGCCCTCGGCGGACTGCTCGACGAGCTGGACGCCCGCGGGATCGTGCTCGCGTTCGCCGAGCTGAAGGGCCGGGTGAAGGACCGGCTCCGGCGGTACGGGCTCTATGAGCGGATCGGCGACGCGCACGTCTTCCCGACGCTCGGCACCGCGATCGACGGCTACCTCGCCGCGACCGGCACCGTCTGGACCGACTGGAGCGACGGGCAGCCCTGACGCGCGGGCGCGAGCGGCGCGCTTCGGTCCGGCGCCGCGCCAACGGCGCGGGAGCGCCGGGGAGCCGCCGGTAGGCTCGGTCCGTGGAAGCCGCCCCGCCCTGGATCATCCTCGCCGCCGACCACCGGGCCCGGGGCGTGATGACCGTCGAGCCCTACGCCGACTACCTCGCGGCGCTCCGGGCGGCGCTCCCGTCGTGCGACGGCCTCATGGCCAGCGCCCAGCCCCTGGCCGACCTCGCGGCCGACGGCCTCACGCCGGGCCAGTCGAGCTGGTTGTCGCTCAACCGAACCGGCCTCGCCCGCACCCCGTTCGAGCTCGACGACCGGTCGGTCGCGTCGGCTGAGCGCGCCAAGCGCGACGGGTACACCGGCATCAAGTGGATGACGCGCATCGACCGCGACGACCCGATCACCGCCGACGCGCTCGAGATGCTCGGCGCGCTGCTCGAAGATGTGGCCGAGCTCGGGCTCGACGCGCTGATCGAGCCGCTCAGCTGGCACCACGACGCGGTCGACCGCACCCCCGACGGCATCGTGTTCGCCGCGGTCGTCGCCCACGACCTCGGCGCGCCGCTCCTGAAGGTGCCGGTGCCGGCCGTGCCGCCGGGTGACGCCCGGGTCGAGGCGGTGGCGCGCGTCGTCGCGAGCGTCGGCGTGCCGGTGCTGTTCCTCGGCGGCCCGTACCGGGCCGACCGCCAGGAGCTGTTGCACGAGATCGCCGACGCGATGGCGGGCGGCGCGGCCGGGCTCGCGATCGGGCGCGGCGTGTACCAGGACCCGTACCCCGGTGAGATGGCCGCGCTCGTGCGGGCCGTCGTCACCGTGGGGAAGATCACCGACGACGTGGCCACGGCCGCGAAGGAGCTGAGCACGCGATGACCGCAACCGAAGCCGACCTCGAGGCGACCGACGTCGCCTGGGACCTCGCGCCGCTGCTCGACGGCGGGGAACCCGACTCCGTCGACACGCTGCTCGACCGGGCCGACGCCATCGCCGCGAGCCTGGCCGAGCGGCGCGGCACGGTCGCCGAGCTCGACGCGGCCGGCATCGCCGCGTTCATGCACGAGCTCGCCGACCTCGAAGACATCGTGGGCCGCGTCGGCTCCTACGCCGGCCTGCGCTTCGCGGTCGACACCGCGGACCCGGCGATCGGCGCGCTGATGCAGCGGGTCGAGGAGCGGGCCACCACCATCCAGAGCAAGCTCGTGTTCTTCGAGCTCGAGTGGGCCACGGTCCCCGACGACCGGGCCGACGCGCTGCTCGCCGACGCGCGGCTCGAGTTCTGCCGCCACCACCTCGCGTCGGCGCGCCGCTACCGCGACCACCTCCTCACCGAGCCCGAGGAGGTGCTGCTCGCGGAGAAGAGCGTCACCGGCCGCAGCGCCTGGGGCCGCCTGTTCAGCGAGCTCACGTCGGCCATCACCGTGGATGTCGACGACGGCACCACCTCACTCGAGCAGGCGCTGTCGCGGCTCGCGTCGCCGGACCGCGAGGTCCGCCGCAGCACCGCCCTCGCGGTGACCGCCGCGCTCGAGCCCGGGATCCGCACCCGCGCGTTCGTCTACAACACGCTGCTCGCCGACAAGGCCACCGACGACCGGCTGCGCAACTACCCAACGTGGATCTCCGACCGCAACCTGAGCAACGAGGCGAGCGACGCGTCGGTGCAGGCGCTCGTCGACGCGGTGGAGGCCCGGTCCGACATCCCGCGGCGCTGGTACTCGCTCAAGGCGAAGCTCCTCGGCATCGACCGGCTCGCCGACTACGACCGCATGGCGTCGATCACCGGCGCGGAGCCCGAGTTCGCGTGGAGCGAGGCCCAGGAGCTCGTGCTCGGCGCCTACCGCTCGTTCTCTCCGCAGATGGCCGACGTCGCCGAGCGGTTCTTCGCCGAGCAGTGGATCGACGCTCCGGTGCGGCCCGGCAAGCGGCCGGGTGCGTTCTGCGCCTACACCGTGCCGTCGCTGCACCCGTACCTCTTGCTCAACTGGACGTCCCGGCGGCGCGACGTGCTGACCCTCGCCCACGAGATGGGCCACGGCCTCCACGCCTACCTCGCGCGCGAGCAGGGCGTCTTCCACCAGACCACGCCGCTCACGCTCGCGGAGACGGCCTCGGTGTTCGGCGAGACGGTCACGTTCGGCCGGCTCCTCGACCAGACGACCGATCCCGAGGCGCGCCTCTCGTTGCTGGCCGAGAGCCTCGAGGGCCAGATCGCCACCGTGTTCCGCCAGATCGCGATGAACCGCTTCGAGAACGCGGCGCACACGGCCCGGCGGACCGAGGGCGAGCTCAGCGTCGAGCACTTCGGCGACCTGTGGGCCGAGACCCAGCGGACGATGCTCGGCGACTCGGTGGAGGTGACCGACGGCTACCGGTCGTGGTGGAGCTACGTGCCCCACTTCATCGGCACGCCCGGCTACGTCTACGCCTACGCCTACGGCCAGCTGCTCGCGCTGTCGGTGTACCGCAAGTACGAGGAGCAGGGACCCGACTTCGTGCCCCGCTACCTCGAGCTGCTCGCGGCCGGGGGCTCGCTCGCGCCCGAGGCCCTGGGCGAGATCGTGGGCGTCGACCTCGCCGACCCCGGCTTCTGGGACGGCGGCCTCGCCATCGTCGAGCAGCAGCTCGTCGCGGCCGAGACCGCCGCCAAGGACGCCGGCCGCCTGTAACCACCCCCCTCTGATGCGTCCCTTGACGACCCAATAGGTCGTCCAGGGACGCACGGAGGTCGGGGCCGCGGCGGTGGGGTCAGAGGCGGGCGAGCTCCTCGCGGAGGAGGCCGAGGCCCATGGGGCCGAGCGCGAGGGCCCGGCTGTGGAACTCCTTGAGGTCGAACGCGGCCCCTGCACGCGCGCGGGCGGCGTCGCGGCCCTCGAGCCAGATCCGCTCGCCGACCTTGTAGCTGATCGCCTGGCCGGGCCAGCCGAGGTAGCGGTCGATCTCGCTGGCGATGAACGCGTCGTCGAACCCGCCGAAGCCGAGCATGAACCCGAGCGCGAGGTCGGGCGTCCACTGCTCGCCGCCGTGGAACTCCTCGCCCCGGGGGATGTCCTTCCCGAGGTGCAGGCCGATGTCGACGACCACGCGAGCGGCGCGGAACGCCTGGGCCTGGAGCATGCCGAGCTCGTCGGCCGGGTCGTCGAGGTAGCCGAGCTCGCCCATCAGCCGCTCGGAGTAGAGCGCCCAGCCTTCGGCGTGTCCCGAGTTCTCGACCAGCGTGCGCTGGAACCGGTTGAGCACGTCGGCGAGGTAGACGACCTGCCCGATCTGGAGGTGATGGCCGGGAACGCCCTCGTGGTAGCAGGTCGAGACCTCGTGCCACAGGGGGAACCGGGTCTTGCCGACGGGCTCGGGGTACCACGTGCGGCCGGGCCGGCTGAAGTCTTCCGACGGTGGCGTGTAGTACATCGCCGCCGCGCCTCCGGGGGGCGTGATCATCGCCTCGACGCGCTGCACGGGCAACGGGATGTCGAAGTGCGTGCCGTTGAGCTCGCTGATGGTGCGGTCCATCAGGTCCTGGAGCCACGCGCGCAGGTTCTCGATGCCGTCGATGCTGCGTGCCGGGTCGTGGTCGAGGAAGTCGATCACCTCGGCCAGCGAGCGGTGGGGCAGGACGCGCTCGCCGACCGCACGCATCGCGTGCTCGATGCGGTGCAGCTCGTGCCAGCCCCAGCTGTAGGTCTCGTCGAGGTTCAGGTCGATGCCGTTGAACTCGCGCGCGGAGAGGAGGTAGCGGTCGGCGCCCACGCCGTCGCGCTCGTCGGCCGATGGCGCGTAGTCGTGGCGGAGGTACTCGGCGAGCTGGCCGTAGGCGTCGGTCGCGGCCTGCGCCGCGGCCCCGAGCGCGGCGGCGAGCGTGGCGTCGCCGCCGGTGTAGCCGCGGGCAAACGCGATGAAGAACGGTGGCGCGTTGCTCTCGAGGCCGCCCCAGGTGCCCGCGGTGGTGGCGCACGCCAACGCCTGGCGCCGGGCCGCGACGACACCGCGGCCGGCGCCCTCCACGAGCGACGCCTGGAACGAGGCCAGCGCGCCGGGGACCTTCGCCATGCGGGTGGCAATCGTCGCCCAGTCGGCGTCGCTGCCGGTGGGCATCTGGTCGAAGACGCCCCGGATGCTCTCGATCGGGCTCGCGAGCACGCGCACGTCGCGCAGCCGCTCGCCCGCGTCGAACTGGTCGATGACGATCGACAGCTCGTCGCGCATCACCGCGGCCGCGATCCGGTCGCGCTCGTCGGCGATCGGCGCGGCGTCGAGCTCGAGCCGCGTGCTGCGCGCGAGCTCCGCGCTCGCGGCCGTCCCCTCGGGCGAGAAGTCGGTCATCTCGTCGTCGTGGCCCGCGATTCCCGCCGCGGTGGCGAGCACCGGGTCGAGCGCGGCGATCCGGTCGACGTAGCGGTCGGCGATCTCGCGGACGGTCGGCATCGTGCTCCCCGGGGTCAGGCCAGCCCGAGCGCGGCGACGGCCCGGAGCTCGCGTGGGATGTCGGCGCCCATCGGCGCGTAGATGAGCTCGGTGACGCCGGTCGCCGCGAGCGCGTCGACCCGATCGCGCCACTCCGACGGGTCGCCGGTCATCGTGTACTGGCGGACAGCCGCACCCGAGAGCAGGGCGCGGTCGCGTTCGGTCACCCGGGTGAAGTGGCCCCGGTGCAGCGCGAGGTGGCGTTCGGGCTCCGGGATCGCCTCGAGCGCGGCGCGCCACTCGGCCCCGCCCTCCATGTCGTCGATCATCGCGGGGGCGGCCTCGTAGATGCCGTGGTACGCGACCACCGCGCCGGGGCCCGCGGCGTCGAGGACGCGCGGGGCGTCGTCGGGCTCGCCCGGGTCGAGGACGGTGCCGAACCCGAGCAGCGCGCACCAGTCGAAGTCGGGGATGCCGCCGAACACCGCCATCACGCCGTCGCCTTCCGCCGCCGCGACCGCCAGCCCCTTGGGCCCGTTGGCCGCCACGAGGATGGGCGTGGCGAGCGGGCGGTCGGGGAGCGCGCCCGGGTCCATCACCATCTGCACGAGCTTCCCGTCGACCTCCACGGCCTCGCCGCGCAGCAGCGCGCGCAGCTGCGTGATGTAGGCGGCGGTGGCCTTCCACGTCATCGGCGGCTGGCCAAGGACCATCCGCCCGGTGAAGCCCGTGCCGATAGCGGCCGCGGTGCGGCCCGGCGCCAACTGCTCGAGCGTGGCGAGCGCGCTCGCGTTGACGAGGACGTGCCGCAGGCTCGGGACCAGCACCGCGGGCCCGAGGCCGATGCGCTCGGTGGCGACGGCCGCGAGCGCGAGATGCATCCACACGTCGCCGTAGAGGGCGGGGGAGTCCCACATCCAGGCCCTCGAGTAGCCGAGCTCTTCGGCCAGGCGCACGTGCTCGACCGTGTCCGGGCCGGGGGCGAGTCCGCAGGAGATCTCCACGCCGACGACGCTACCGGAGGCGGCCGGCATCCCGGCCCTGGGTCGTTGCTCAGTGTGCGTTCGTGAACCGTTGGAACGTGCCGTCCGAGTCGGTGGTCTCGGTGAAGGCGACGGGAATGGCGTGCCGCCAGAAGGCGACCGCGTCGTGGTTGCCCGGCACCTCTCGGATGAGCCAGTCGCCCGGGTACATCGCGAAGACCGCGCGGGCAGCCGTGGTGCCCACACCGAGGCGTCGATACTTCGGGAGGACCAGGAACTCGGCGACCGCTCGTCGGCCGTCTTCGACGGGTCGGACGAGCGCCAAACCGGCGAGCTGTCCGTCGGCCTCGATGAGCAACGGGTGGCGGCCGGGCTCGGTCCAGTAGTCGTCGAGGTACGTGTACCCGAAGGTGCCATGGCCATCGAGGTCGGCGCCGTTGAATCGCGAGAACTCGTAGGCGTTGAACTCCAAGAGTCGCCGCACGATCTCACGGTGCTCGGGACCCGTCTCTTCGACCCTCACGAGCATGCGGTCAGTCAAGCAGCTCGGCGAGTTGCGTCCACGACCACGGGTCGCCGGCGACCGCCGCGGCAATCGCGGCCGTTGTCGGGGTTCCGCCGGCTTCTGCCGCTACCCGCCGTTGGCTTCGGGGACGAACACCCGGCAGGGCTCGCCCCGCAGCGCGCCGCACGCGGGCAGCCCGGTGGGGACCGGCACGCCGGAGACCAACGGGAGCACGATGCTCGACGGGTGGGCGGCGTCGTGCGCGATCGAGTTGGTGACGGTGCCCTTCGCCGGCAGGGCGGTGAACGCCCAGCGGGGCCGGTTGCCACCGGGGGCCTGCACCGTGATGCGGATGCGCGACCCCGAACGGAACGCGTGGCCGATGGCGTAGAGCTTCACCCGCACCGGCGTGAAGCTGTTCTTCGGCAACGGCCGGGCGTCGGACCGGAGGTGGGTCTGGCGGGGTGAGAGCTCCGTGGTCGCGCCCGGATCGAGCGCCCGCTGGCTCGCGCGCAGCCACCCGCTCTGGACGTAGGTCTCCTTGCCGTCGGGCCTCACTTCGGTGAGCGTCACCTCGAGATCCGTGTCGCGCGCGGTCGACTTCAGCCACAGGTCGACGCTCCCCGGGCCGACCATCACGGTGTCGCGGGGGAGGGGCGGCGTGGTGTAGCCGACGCCCTTGCCGTTGGGCAGCGGGCGCCAGTCGTAGGCGACCGAGGCCTTCCAGAGGTCGTCGTCGCTGCCGGTGTAGTCGGTGGCGGGGAACGCGGCGGGGTCGTACTGGTACGAGTCGGCGGCCGTCGCGCGCGTGCCGGCCGCCGGGGCGGTCTCGGTGAGCGCGCCGTTGCCGCCGAAGTACAGGCGGACCGCGGTGGGGCTCGGTGGCCACGCCTTGAACGTCGCCTCGAAGCCGGGCAGCGGCGCGCCCGCGGGCCGACCCGGCGCGGCGCCGTTGTCGAACAGCACCCGGAACCGGGGTTCGGCCTGGAACTGCTGGAGCGCGGACGTGTAGCTCGTGTAGGCGTCGAACCGGCTCGGCGGGAGCTGGAGCCCGCTGACACCCATGAGCTGCGCGTAGAACAGCGGGGCGGTCGCGGCCGCGGCCGCGGGGATGTGGGGGATCTGCTGCGCGACGTAGAGATCGAGGAACTCGATCCAGCGGGACGCGACCGCGGGCGCGAGCGAGTCGGCGTGCTGCCCGTTGAACAGCGTGACGAAGAGCTTGGTGGTGGGTTGGAAGTGGTCGAGCATGTCGACGAAGTGGCCGCCGGTCTGCTCGTCGGTGAACGAGCCGGCCAGGAACACCGGCACCTTGATCTGGTCGACGAACGTGTACGGCGACAGCGGGTCGTCGATGGTGGGGTCGTAGAACCGCTGCTTCGCCTGCGCGGCCGCCAGGCTCACGTTCTCGCCCCGCAGCAACTGGTTGGACGCGCACACGGTGTCGCCGCGGGCGATCTGCTTCGCGACGTAGGGCTCGCCCCCCGGCTGGGCCGCGGCGTCGCGTTCCTTGGCGAACTGCAGCGCGAAGCCGGTGTTGGGGATGCCGCCCGGGAAGCCCTCGCCGCGCCAGAAGTCGTCGAGCACCGACAGCGGCGCGATCGCGGCGAGGTGCGGCGGCTGCGTGGCCGCGACGAACAGCTGGCTGATCCCGGGGTACGAGATCCCGACCATGCCGACCTTGTGGTTGAGCACCCACGGCTGCGCGGCGACGGTCTCGATCGCGTCGTATCCGTCGAGCGACTGCAGGGTCTCGAAGAAGGAGTAGGCGCCCCCGGAGCAACCGGTGCCGCGCATGTTGACGCCGACGGTCGCGAAGCCGATCTGGCCGGCGACGAGCGTGCTGGGCTGGGGCGAGTCGGGATCCGCGGCGGCGTAGCCCGAGTACTCGACGACCGTCGGGAACGGGCCGTCGGCCGCGGTCTTGCCCGCGGGGAGGCGGACCATCGCCGCGAGGGTCGTGCCGTCGCGCGTGCGGATGTAGTTGAGACCGGGCTGGAGGGCCTGGCCGGTGTAGAGCGACGAGCTCGGGATGTCGGCCGGGGTGTGCACCGTGAGCGAGGGGCTCGCAACCGTGCGGCCCTCGCTCGTCGAGCGCACCGAGTAGCCGGCGCCGGGCTGCACGTCGCGGAAGAGATACGCGCCGTTCTTGTCGACGACGCCATGTGCCACCACGTGCCCGGACTGTGCGAGTGCGAGCTTGCTCCCGGCGACGGCCCCGGTGACGTAGACCTGCTGCACCGAACCGACCGCTCGGTAGCTCGCGGCACGCGAGGTCGCGATCGGGCGGGCCGCCGACGCGCCGGCGGGTGCGGCCGCGCCGCCCGCGGCGGCCGAGATCCCGGCGAGGAGCGCGGCGACGAGGCCGAGCGCGGCGACGGAACGTGAACGGGTCGAGCAGGCGTACAACGGGCCCCCAGCCGGCGAGTGTGCGTCGGCGGAGGCTAGCGACCGCCTCGGAGCTGCGGTCATCGCCCCCCTTCGCGGCCGCGTCGGGCCCGCCCGGCTTGGGTGCGTGCGGGCCGGGCTACTACCGTCGGCCCGCCGCACGACGAGGAGGCCACAGGATGAGCGAGCCCACCGGGCCGACCCGCAGCGAGACCGACAGCATGGGCGCGATCGACGTCCCCGCCGACCGCTACTGGGGCGCGCAGACCCAGCGGTCGCTGCACCACTTCTCGATCGGCGACGACCGGATGCCCGTGGCCGTCATCCGGGGCATGGCGATCCTCAAGAAGGCCGCCGCCCTGGTCAACAAGGACCTGGGCAAGCTCCCCGAGGCCGAGGCCGACCTCATCGTGGCCGCGGCCGACGAGGTGCTGGCGGGTGACCTCGAACAGGAGTTCCCGCTCTTCGTCTGGCAGACGGGCAGCGGCACCCAGACCAACATGAACGTCAACGAGGTGATCGCCGGCCGCGCCAACGAGATCGCGGGCCAGGGCAAGGGTGGCAAGTCGCCGATCCACCCGAACGACCACGTCAACATGAGCCAGTCGAGCAACGACACCTACCCGACCGCGATGAGCATCGCCGCGGTCGAGGAGATCGTGCACAGCCTCGTCCCGTCGGTACGCCGCCTCCGCGACGCGCTCGACCTCCGGGCCCGGGAGTTCGCCGACATCGTCAAGATCGGCCGGACCCACCTCCAGGACGCGGTGCCGCTCACGCTGGGTCAGGAGTTCTCCGGCTACGTCGCCCAGCTCGACGGCGCGCTCGCCCGCATCGAGCTGACGATCCCCCCGCTGCTCGAGCTCGCCATCGGCGGCACCGCCGTCGGCACCGGCCTCAACACGCATCCCGAGTTCGCCGAGCGCGCCGCGGCGAAGATCGCCGAGCTCACCGGCCTGCCGTTCGTGAGCGCGCCCAACAAGTTCGCCGCCCTCGCGTCGCACGGCCCGCTGGTGATGGCGAGCGCCGGGGTGCGCACGCTCGCCACCGACCTGATGAAGATCGCGAACGACATCCGATGGCTCGGCTCCGGGCCCCGGTGCGGCATCGGCGAGCTCCAGCTGCCCGAGAACGAGCCCGGCTCGTCGATCATGCCGGGCAAGGTGAACCCGACCCAGTCCGAGGCGATGACGATGGTCTGCGTCCAGGTGATCGGCAACGACACCGCGGTCGCGCTCGCGGGCTCGATGGGCAACTTCGAGCTCAACGTGTTCAAGCCGGTGATGATCTTCAACTTCCTGCACTCGGTCGACCTGGTCGGCGACGTGTGCGACACGTTCCGCGAGTTCTGCATCGACGGGCTCGAGCCCAACCGCGAGCAGATCCAGGCCTACGTCGACCAGTCGCTGATGCTCGTCACCGCGCTCGCCCCGGTCATCGGCTACGACAAGGCCGCGGAGATCGCGAAGAAGGCGCACCACGAGGGGACGACGCTCAAGGAGATGACCCTGAAGCTCGGGTACCTCTCCGGCGAGCAGTTCGACGACGCGGTGAAGCCGGGGGAGATGATCCACCCGTAGCCCTCGGGTGTTGCTCGCGTTGCGTCGCGCCGCGGCCACGATGCGCGGTGTTTTCCCAGCATCCCCCATTCGTGGCGCGCGACTCGCCATGATGTCGTCGCGGGCGGAGGGGGGTCGCGTCGGGAGGACGCGATGTACCGATCAAGACGTGACCGCGCGCCTGAGCGCGCGGACGCGCTCCGAACCGTGGGTCTGCTCGATGCGGCGTTCCCCCGGGAGCCCGACGGCATGGCCGCGTTCCGCGTCGCGGGCGCGTCCGCCGCGTGGCTGCTGCTCGAGCGCCCCGACATCCTCAACCGCACCGCGACCCGTCTCCTCGTCCCGCGCAACGGCCACCGCGAAGTGGCCATCGCCGCGTTCCGGACCCGCGGCCTCGAGTACTGCGGCGTCACCGACGCCACCGAGGCCGACCTCCTCTTACCGGGCGCCGTCACCGAGTACGCCCGCGCCTACCTCGACGCCCACGAGCAGCCCGTCACCACCAACGCCGGCGTCGTCGTGGTCACGGTGCAGACCGTGATCGCCGCCGGCGTCACCGCCGCCCTCGACATCGCCCGCGCGCGCGAGCGCCGCACCGACTGGGTCCACGCCGCACTGTCGGTGGAGGAGCTCGCGTGGGTCGAGGGCCAGACCTTCGTCGACGGCCTCATCCACAGGCTCCCGGTCCGCGCGCGCGAGAGGTTCAGCGCGCTGCCGTTCCGCTATCCGGCCTACCGGTTCGACCTCGCCGCCGAACGCGACCGCCTCGGCCTCGTGCGCCGGCCGGAATCGCGCTTCTCCCGCATCCTCGCGTCCCTGCACGAATCCGTCGGCGACGCCCGCACCCCGAGGATGTCCCGCGTCAGCCGCTAGTTCGGGGGACGCGGGTCAGGCGTCGGGGGCGTCGAGGATCTGGCGGGTGTTGCGCACCGACTCGTCGAGGATCGACCGCAGGGTTCGCTCCGCGAACGCGGGGTCGAGCCCGGCGGTGGTGGCGAGGTCGCGGATCCGCCCGATCATCGCGGCCTCCCGCGTGGGGTCCTGCGCCGGCAGGCCGTGCTCGCGCTTGTGGGCACCGACGCGGTCGGTGATGCGGAAGCGCTCGGCGAGGATCTCGACCCAACCGGCGTCGAGCTCGTCGAGCCGGTTGCGCATCACGCCGAGGGCCTCGAGGGGGTCGGGCTCCATGGCCGCCGAGGGTAGCCGCGCCGCCCACCCGGGGCGGTCGGACCGGGCCGCCCCGTAGCATCGGGCCCATGGCCCCCCAATTCATCGTCACCATGCGCGATCTGCGTCGCTTCTACCCGCCCGATCGCGAGGTGCTCCGCGGCATCAACATCTCGATGTACCCCGGCGCGAAGATCGGCGTCCTCGGCTCCAACGGCTCCGGCAAGTCGTCGCTGCTGCGCATCCTCGCGGGGGAGGACGACGGCTACACCGGCGAGTTCCGGGTCACGCCCGGCTTCACCGTCGGCTACCTCGCGCAAGAGCCCCACCTCGACGAGACCAAGAACGTCCTCGCCAACGTCACCGAGGGCCTGGGGGAGACGGCCGCGCTGCTCGAGCGCTTCAACGAGGTCTGCAACGCGATGGGCGAGCCCGACGCCGACTTCGACAAGCTGCTCGAGGAGCAGGGCGACCTCCAGACCAAGATCGACGCGGCCAACGGCTGGGACCTCGAGCGCACGCTCGAGATCGCGATGGACGCGCTGCGCTGCCCGCCCGGCGACGCCTCGGTCGAGACGCTCTCCGGTGGTGAGCGCCGGCGCGTCGCGCTGTGCCGGCTCCTGCTCCAGAAGCCCGACCTCCTCCTGCTCGACGAGCCCACCAACCACCTCGACGCGGAGTCGGTCGCGTGGCTGGAGCGCTTCCTGCAGGACTACGCCGGCACCGTCGTCGCCGTCACCCACGACCGCTACTTCCTCGACAACGTCGCGGGCTGGATCCTCGAGCTCGACCGCGGCGCGGGCATCCCCTTCGAGGGCAACTACACCTCCTGGCTCGAGCAGAAGGAGGAGCGCTACAAGCACGAGGAGAAGGTCGACGCGGCCCGCAAGCGCACGCTCGAGCGTGAGCTGGAGTGGGTGCGCATGTCGCCCCGGGCCCGCCAGGCCAAGGGCAAGGCGCGCCTCACCGCCTACGAGTCGCTGCTCGCGGAGGCCGAGTCGGCCGAGGGCCGGGCCGAGAAGCTGCTCATCCAGATCCCGTCGGGCAAGCGGCTCGGCGACGTCGTCATCGAGGCCGACCACCTCGAGAAGGGCTACGGCGACCGCCTGCTCATCGACGGCCTGTCGTTCTCGCTGCCGCGCGGTGGCATCGTCGGGGTCATCGGCCCCAACGGCGCGGGCAAGACCACCCTGTTCCGCATGATCACCGGCGACGAGCAGCCCGACGGGGGCACGTTGCGCGTCGGCCCGACGGTCGACCTCGCCTACGTCGACCAGTCCCGCGACTCGCTCGACGCCGACGCCACCGTCTACGAGGAGATCACCGGGGGCGTCGACAACCTCGTCGTGGGCGGGCGCGAGATCCACGGCCGCGCCTACGTCGCGAGCTTCATGTTCAAGGGCTCGGACCAACAGAAGAAGGTGGGTGACCTCTCCGGTGGCGAACGCAACCGCGTCCACCTCGCCAAGGTCCTGAAGACCGGGGGCAACGTGCTCCTGCTCGACGAGCCCACCAACGACCTCGACGTCGACACCCTGCGCGCGCTCGAGGACGCGCTCCTCGAGTACGCGGGCTGCGCGGTCGTGATCTCCCACGACCGGTGGTTCCTCGACCGGCTGTGCACCCACGTCCTCGCGTTCGAGGGCGACTCCGAGGTGCGCTGGTTCGAGGGCAACTTCTCCGACTACGAGGCCGACCGGCACAAGCGCCTCGGCGCCGACGCCGACCAGCCGCACCGCATCAAGTACAAGCCGCTCGTCCATGGATGACACCCGGCGCGGGGTCGCTCCGGTGACCGGCGCGTCGCGTTGACCGACGGGGTGCTCGTACCGAGCACGGTGGTCGCGGGGGGCGACGCGCTCGCCCGGGGCGACGACGGCAAGGTGGTGTTCGTGCGCGGCGGGCTGCCCGGGGAGGCCGTGCGGGTGCGGGTGGTCGAGAGCAAGAAGGGCTTCTCGCGCGCCGAGATCGAGGCGGTGCTCGAGCCGTCGGCCTGGCGCACCGATCCGCCGTGCCCCAACGTCGCCCGCGGGTGCGGTGGCTGCCAGTGGCAGCACGTCACCCCGGAGGGGCAGCGCGCGCTGAAGGCGGAGATCGTGCGCGACGCGCTCCGCCGCATCGCGAAGATCCCCGAGCCGCCCGTGCGCGAGACCGTCGCGCTCCCGGGCACCGACTACCGCACGACGATGCGCGCGGCGGTCCACCACGGGCGTGCCGGGCTCCGGCGGGCGGGGAGCCACGAGGTCGTCGACCTCGACCTGTGCCTCGTCGCGCACCCGCTGGTGGAGGAGATGCTGCGCGACGGCCGGTTCGGGCGCGCGCAGGAGGTCGAGCTCCGCGTCGGCGCGCGCACCGGCACGCGGGTCGCGATGGTCGACCCGAACGCGCGCGACGTCCGGCTGCCCGGGGACGTCGTCGTGGTCGGCATCGACGAGGTCCGGGCCGGCCACGCCGCGGCCTACTCCGAGGTCGTGGCCGGGCGCACCTGGCAGATATCCGCCGCGAGCTTCTTCCAGGCCCGGCCCGACGGGGCCGACGAGCTGGCCCGGCTCGTGGTCGAGGCGGTACAGCCGCACGCCACCGCGGTCGACCTCTACTGCGGCGTCGGCCTCTTCGCGGGGGTGCTGAGCGACGCCGGGGTCGAGGTCCTCGCCGCGGTGGAGGGCGACGCCTCGAGCGCCCGCGACGCCCGGGCCAACCTCGCCCCGTCGGGCGTCGACGTGGTCGAGCTCGACGTGCACCGGTGGGTGGCGCCGGGGCCGGTCGACGTGGTGGTCGCCGATCCCAGCCGCAACGGGCTGGGCACGCGCGGGGTCGACGCGGCGGTCTCGGGGGCCCCGGAGGCGGTGGTGCTCGTGAGCTGCGACCCGGCCGCCCTCGGCCGTGACACCCAGCTGCTGGGCGCGGCCGGTTACCGCCTGGAATGGGTGATCCCGGTCGACATGTTCCCGGGGACGGTGCACGTCGAGACCGTCGGCCGTTTCATCCGCGATCCCGCGAACGGGCAGGTCACCGGGGTGACGGCGGCCCCCTGAGCCGGGCGGAATAGTGACGGGCGAGGTCGGGTTACGGCGCGTACGTAATCACGTAATCAGAGGAGAGATCCGATGGCCGAGCTCGACACCCAGACCCTGCCGGTCCTGCCCCTGCCCAACGGCGTGGTGCTGCCGGGATCCGTGGTCACCCTCGCCCTCGACGGCCCCGACGCCAAGGCGGCGGTCGCGGCGGCGCTCGGCGGTGACAGCCTCGTGCTGCTCGTCCCCCACATCGACGGGAAGTACGCGCGGGTCGGCGTCGTGGCCGAGGTCGAGCAGGCGGGCGAGCTGCCCAACGGCATCACCGGCGTGGTGCTGCGCGGCATGCACCGGGCCCTCGTGGGTGCCGGCGTCAACGGCAGCGACGGGCTGCGGGTGCAGACCGACCCAATCCCGGATCCCTCCGAGGCGTCGCCCCGCGCCCAGGAGCTGAGCCGCGAGCTGCGCGGCGTGCTGACGGTGCTGGGGGAGCGGCGCCGCTCCCGGCGGCTGCCCGAGCTGCTCCGCACCGTGAACGAGCCGGGGGCACTGGCCGACGGCTTCGGGTCGTGGTCGGACCTGCCGGCCGACCGGAAGGTGCAGCTGCTCGAGACGACCGACGTGGAGGAGCGCGTGCAGCGCGCCATCACGTGGGCGCGCGACATGCTCGCCGAGCACGAGCTCAACGAGCGGATCCGCACCGAGGTCGCCGACGGCATGGAGTCGACGCAGCGCGAGTTCCTGCTGCGCCGCCAGCTCGACGCGATCCGCAAGGAGCTGGGCGAGAACGCCGACGCCGAGGACGCGGTGGATGACTACCGCACCAAGATCGCGGCGTCGCACATGCCGGACGAGGTCCGCGCGGCTGCGATCCGTGAGGTCGACAAGCTCGAGCGCACGAGTGAGCAGAGCCCGGAGCACGGCTGGATCCGCACCTGGCTCGACTGGATGACCGACCTGCCGTGGGGTGTGCGCACCGACGAGCGCGACGACGTCGTGGAGGCCCGCGCCATCCTCGACGCCGACCACACCGGGCTCGAGGAGCCCAAGGACCGCATCGTCGAGTACCTCGCGGTGCGCGCGCTGAAGCAACGTCGCGACGAGTCGCGCCGGGCGAAGGACGAGGAGGCGGGCGTCGAGCCGGCCGAGGCCGTCGACCAGCCGCACGAGCGCGGCAGCGGCGTCATCCTGGCGTTGGTGGGTCCTCCGGGCGTGGGGAAGACCAGCCTGGGTGAGTCGATCGCACGGGCGTTGAACCGCAACTTCGTGCGCGTGTCGCTGGGCGGCGTGCGGGACGAGGCCGAGATCCGGGGTCACCGGCGCACCTACGTGGGCGCGCTGCCCGGGCGCATCGTGCGGGCGATCAAGGAGAGCGGCTCGATGAACCCCGTCGTGCTGCTCGACGAGGTCGACAAGCTGGGCGCCGACTACCGCGGCGACCCGTCGAGCGCGCTGCTGGAGGTGCTCGACCCGGCCCAGAACCACACCTTCCGCGACCACTACCTCGAGGTCGATCTCGACCTGTCGGACGTGCTGTTCCTCGCGACCGCCAACGTGGCCGACACCATCCCCGGCCCGTTGCTCGACCGCATGGAGGTCGTGCGGCTCGACGGCTACACGGAGGAGGAGAAGGTCGCGATCGCGCGCGACCACCTGTGGGCCCGGCAGGTCGAGCGCAACGGGCTGGAGCCGGCCGACGTCTCGGCCGACGACGACACGCTGCGCAAGGTCGTGACCGAGTACACGCGGGAGGCGGGTGTGCGCGGACTCGAGCGCACGATCGGCAAGCTGCTGCGCAAGCTCGCGGCCGAGGTCGCCAAGGGCGCGGTCGTGCCCCCGGTGACCCTGGGCGTGGACGACGTGCGGACCTACCTCGAGCTCCCGCGCTACTTCGACGAGCCGGCCGAGCGGACCTCCGTTCCCGGTGTGGCGACGGGGCTCGCGGTGACCGGCGTGGGTGGCGACGTGCTGTTCGTGGAGGCGACGTCGATGGAGGGCGAAGCCGGGCTCACGCTCACGGGACAGCTCGGTGACGTGATGAAGGAGTCGGCCCAGATCGCGCTGAGCTTCGTGCGCTCGCACGCGGCGGAGCTCGGACTCGATCCGGTCGAGATCTCCCGGAAGCGGTTCCACGTGCACGTGCCCGCGGGTTCCATCCCGAAGGACGGGCCGTCGGCCGGCGTGACCCTGACGACCGCGCTGGTGAGCTTGCTCACCGGCCGGCCGGTGCGCTCCGACGTCGCCATGACCGGCGAGGTCACGCTCCAGGGCAAGGTCCTGCCGATCGGTGGGCTCAAGCAGAAGGTGCTTGCGGCGCAACGGGCGGGGATCACCACGGTGATCTTCCCGAAGCGCAACGAGCCCGATCTGGACGACGTGCCCGAGGCGGTGCGGGAGCAGATGACGTTCCACGCACTCGCCGACGTCCGTGAGGTGCTCGAGATCGCGCTGGCC
>JADGOM010000105.1 GCA_017882925.1 Acidimicrobiia bacterium
GGGCCCGGATCTCCGGGCCCGCCACCAGCCCCCCGGTTGGCGCGGTTGAAGGCCCCTACTCCGCCCGCTTCCAACCGAGTCGTATTCGGGGAGACAACCGAACGGCACTCGACCGGCCGGGGGGCTGGTGGCGGGCCCGGGCAAGCGCCCGCTCCGCTCCTTCCGCACCACCAGTTCGCACCATCTGTTGAAGCGCACCAGCGACATACGTCATCAACCAGGGACACCGATCACCGACACCGATTCCGACGCACTGAAGACGACGAGGGGATGTCACGTGGATGCGGTGTTCGAGCATCGCCCGGTGATGGGCCGGGAGGTGGTCGAGCTCCTCATGCCGGTGCCTCCCGGCGTCGTCATCGACGGGACGATCGGTGGTGGTGGTCACAGCCGGCTGCTGCTCGAAGCGCGGCCGGACCTGCACGTGCTCGGGATCGATCGGGATCCCCGGGCGCTCGAGGCGGCGGGCCGGTTGCTCGCCCCCTACGGCGACCGGGTCCGCATCGTCTCGGGGGAGTTCGGCGACATCGGCGAAATCGCACGGCGACGTGAAGACGAGGGAGACATCGTGGGGATCCTGTTGGACCTGGGCGTCAGCAGCCCGCAGCTCGACCGGGAGGACCGGGGCTTCTCGTTCCGCTTCCCCGACGCGCCGCTCGACATGCGGATGGACAGCCGCCAGACCCTCACCGCGGCCCAGGTCGTCAACGAGTACACCGAGGACGAGCTGACGCAGATCATCGCGGACAACGGCGAGGAGCGGTTCGCACGCCGCATCGCACGCCGCATCGTCGCGGCCCGCCCACTCGAGACCACCGGCGACCTCGTCGAGGTGATCAAGGACGGCATCCCGGCCGCGACGCGCCGCAAGGGTGGGCACCCGGCCCGCCGCACCTTCCAGGCCATCCGCATGGAGGTCAACCGCGAGCTGCCCAACCTCGCCGAGGCGCTCGACGAGTCGGTGCACCTCCTGGTGCCGGGCGGCCGCATGCTCGTGCTCTCGTACCACTCGCTCGAGGACCGCATGGTGAAGGACCGCTTCGCCGACTGGTCCGGTGCCCGCGCGCCGCGGCTCCCGGGTGGCCCGCTGCCCATCGAGACGCCCGAGACCGGGGGCGCGGTGCGCGTCCTCACGTCGAAGCCACTGCGCCCGCGCGCGGTCGAGCTCGCCGAGAACCCGCGTTCCGAGAGCGCGCGCCTGCGCGCCGTGGAGCGCAACCCGCACGGGATCGTCTCCAGCCGAGGCAACCCGTGACCGAGACCCGCCAGCGCCCGCGCCCGACCACGACCCGGGTGCGATCGGGAAGCGTCACCGCGGCCGGAGCCTCGGCCGCGGTGGCGCGGTCCCGGCTGGCTCCGGAGCCCAGCGCTCCGCGGCGCGCGCGTCCGCGCCACCTCCGCGTCGTCGACCCGCAGCTGGTCAAGCGCCAGCGCCGGGCGCGGCGGTTGCTCGTCGGCGCCGGTCTGCTCGTGCTCGCGGGACTGTTCGCGATGGTCGCGTTCCACGTCGAGCTGGCCGAGGGCCAGATGTCGCTCCAGAAGGTGCAGCAGGAGACGGCCGCGGAGCAGCAGCGCTACGAGGCGAGCCGCCTCAACGTGGCGAGCCTGATGTCACCGCAGCGGATCGTCGACCGCGCTGCCGCGCTCGGCCTGGTGACGCCGGCCGACACCATCCTCCTGCCCGGGGGGACCGAGGCGAAGAAGCACGTCAAGGTCGACGCGACCAAGCCGTGGGAAACCGCGAAGCCGGAACTTGCCGCGCAACCCTGACCACCGCGCGGCCGACCGCCGCCGTGAGGCCAGCGCCCGGCGCGCGACCCCGGCTCCGCGGAGCGTCGTCGCCCGACCGCGGCTGACCGAGCCGGCCCGGCCCCGCGAGCCGATCACGCGCCGCCCGCCGATGGCGCCGCCGCGCCGCCCACCCGCACCCCCGCCGCGCGCCCGCCGACCGCCGGTCGCTACCGCGTCGCCGCGGAGACGGATGCTCGTGCTCTTCGTGCTCATGGGCCTCGCGCTCGCGGGGCTGAGCGCGCGCCTCGTCGATCTCCAGGGCGTCTCGAGCGCGAAGTACGCCCGCCTCGGGCTCGACCAGCGGATCCACACCGTGCCACTCTCCGCCGAGCGCGGCTCGGTGTTCGACCGCAACGGTGAAGACCTCGCGTCGTCGCTCACGCAGGAGACCGTGGTCGCCGATCCCGCCGTCATCCGGAACCCGGCCAAGACCGCCGCCGCGCTCGCGCCCGTGGTCGGCGTCCCGGAGAACCAGCTCCTGAGCGGGCTGTCGAACCGGCAGTCGCGCTTCTTCTACGTCGCGCGCAAGGTCGACGCCACGGTCGCGGCCGCGGTGAAGAAGCTGAAGCTGCCCGGCATCGAGTTCATCCCCGAGAGCAAGCGCTTCTACCCGAGCGGGTCGCTCGCCGCCCCGGTCCTGGGCTTCACCGGCACCGACAACAGCGGCCTCGCGGGCATCGAGTCCGGCTTCAACTCGCTGTTGACGGGCACGCCCGGCGAGATGCGGTTCGAGGAAGACCCGCGCGGGCGCGAGATCCCCGCGGGCTCCTCGCAGCTGAAGCCTTCGAAGCGCGGCGACGACATCGTGCTCACCCTCGACTCGTCCCTGCAGTTCCAGGCCGAGCAGGTGCTGGAGGGGGAGGTCACCGCGGCGCAGGCGAAGGGCGGCATCGCGATCGTGGCCGACGTGAAGACGGGCGACATCCTCGCCATGGCCAACGTCGACGGGGGTGACGCCACCCACCCCGCGCACCCGGCCGCCGCGACCGAGCACAACCGCGCGCTCACCGACGTCTACGAGCCCGGCAGCACCAACAAGCTCATCACGATCGCGGCCGCGCTCGAGGAGGGGAAGGTCGGGCCGCAGACCCCGATCCCGGTGCCGTCGTCGATCGTGGTCGGCGGCAAGCAGTTCACCGACGACGAGGCCCACCCGGCCGAGACGCTCTCCACCACCGACATCGTCCGCCAGTCGTCCAACATCGGGACGATCCAGATCGCGAAGCAGCTCGGGAAGCAGAAGCTCGACCAGTACCTGCGCGCGTTCGGGCTCGGCCGCACCGCCGGCACCATGTTCCCGGGCGAGGCCGAGGGGATCCTCCCCGACGTGAGCCTGTACTCCGACACGAGCATGGCGACGGTGCCGATCGGCCAGGGCCTCGCGGTCACCGCGATGCAGACGCTCGACACGTTCATGACCATCGCCAACGGCGGCGTCACCCGCCCGCCCCGGCTCGTCGCCGCGACCATCGACGCCGCGGGCAAGCGGCACGACGTCGCCGCCGTCGCGGGGACCCGGGTCGTCTCCCCCCAGACCGCGGCCGAGATGACCGACATGCTGAGCCAGGTCGTCTCGAGCGGGACCGGCACCTCGGGAGCCGTGCCCGGGTACCCGACCGCGGGCAAGACCGGCACCGCCCGGAAGCCGCCCTACGACAAGCCGCCGTACAAGTACGTGGCCTCGTTCGCCGGCTTCGCGCCGAAGGACGCACCGAGCCTTGCGGCCATCGTCGTGCTCGACGAGCCCGTCACCGCGATCTATGGCGGCACCGTCGCCGCACCCGCGTTCGCCCGGATCATGCAGGAGGCCCTTCGCACCAAGGACGTCGCTCCGAGCGGGCCGGATGCCGGCCGCTCGATCAGGGAGGCCGACCTCTACCGGGCTCCCACCGCGACGACCGCCGCGACCACCGCGGGTGCCACGGCCGCCACCGCCGCGCCGGGAACCACCGGTGCAAAGGCCCCCGGAACGCCATGAAGCCCGCGAACCGCACCGGCGGGTTCGGTAGCCTGACCGAGCCCGCCCGCGACGGGTCCACAGCCTCCGGTGGCGGTCCGCCCCGGAGCGCGTGAGCCACGAAGGACGCTGCGTGCACCTGCACGAACTCCTCGGCGGCGTCGTAGTGCTGGAGCACTCCGGTACGTCGCGCGTCGAGATCACCTCGATCACCCACGACAGCCGCGAGGTCGTCCCGGGAGCCTGCTTCTGCTGCATCCCGGGCGCCACCGCCGACGGCCACCGCTTCGCGGCCGAAGCCGTCGCGCGGGGCGCGGTCGCGCTGATCGTGGAGCACATCCTCGACCTGCCCGTCACGCAGGCCCGGGTCGCCCACGTGCGCGACGCGCTCGGCCGTCTCGCCGACAACTTCTACGGCCACCCGTCGGGCGCGCTCCGGGTGCTGGGGGTCACCGGTACCAACGGCAAGACCACGACCACCTACCTCCTCGAAGCCATCGGGCGGGCGGCGGGGGAGCGGGTCGGCCTCGTCGGCACCCTCGGCGCCCGCATCGACGGCATCGCGGTGCCCGGAGAGCGCACCACGCCGGAGGCCACCGAGCTCCAAGCGCTGTTCGCCCGGATGCGCGACGCCGGCGTTGCCACCGTGGCGATGGAGGTCTCGTCGCACGCGCTGCACCAGAAGCGCACCGACGCGACGCGGTTCGCCGTCGCCTGCTTCACCAATCTCTCCCACGACCACCTCGACTACCACGGCTCGCTCGACGACTACTTCGAGGCCAAGGCGCAGCTGTTCCGGGCCGATGTCACCGCCGGCGCCGCGGTCAACGTCGACGACGCGCGCGGCGCGGAGCTCGCGACGCGGTGCCGGGCCGAGGGCATCCCGCTCCGCACCTACGGGCTCGGTGCCGGGGCCGACGTGCGGCCGGAGACCGTGGAGCTCGAGGCCGACGGCACCCTCCTCACCCTCCTCGACGAGCCCACCGGCGACCGGGCGGAGATCCGCACGAGCCTGGTCGGACCGTTCAACGTGGCCAACACGCTCGCGGCCGCCGCGACCGCGCTCCAGGGGGGGCTGCAGTTCCCCGCGGTCGTCCGCGGGCTCGGTACCGACGTCGTGGTGCCCGGGCGGATGCAGCGCGTCGACGCGGGCCAGCCGTTCACCGTGCTCGTCGACTACGCGCACACGCCCGACGCGCTGGCAGCCGTGCTCGCAGCCGCGTCCGCGCTCCGCGCGCCCGACGCCCAGGTCGCCGTCGTCTTCGGCTGCGGCGGCGACCGCGACCGCGGGAAGCGCCCGCTGATGGGCGCCGTCGCGGCACGCGAGGCCGACACCGTGGTGGTCACCTCCGACAACTCCCGCTCCGAGCCGGCGCGCGAGATCGCGGCCGCGATCGTCGCCGGCGCCCGCACGACCGGTCGCTCGCCGTTGGTCGAGCTCGACCGGCGCGCCGCGATCACGATCGCGCTGCGTGCCGCCCGGCCCGGCGACGTCGTCGTGATCGCCGGCAAGGGCCACGAGACGGGCCAGACCACCGACGGTGTGACGGTCCCGTTCGACGACGTGGAGGAGAGCGCCGCCGCGCTCGCCGCACTCGGATGGTCGAGGGCATGACCACCGCCGCGGCCTGGCTGCCCACCGTCGTGGAGATCGCGCTCACCGCCGGCGGCGCGCTCGACGGCCCCGATCCCGACATCGCGGTCACGGGCTTCACCATCGACTCCCGCACGGTCGCCCGCGGCGAGTGCTTCGTGGCGCTGCGCGACCAGCGCGACGGCCACGAGTTCGTGGCCGACGCCTTCGCGCGCGGCGCACTCACCGCACTGGTCTCGTACCGCCCGGCCGGCGTGCGCGCCGACCTGCCGCTGATCGTCGTCGACGACCCGCTCACCGCGCTGGGCGACCTCGGCGCGGCCGCGCGCGACCGCCTCACCGACGCGCAGGTCGTGGGCGTCACCGGTTCTGCGGGCAAGACGTCGGCCAAGGAGCTCATCGCGGCGGCGATGGCGCGCCGCTACCACGTCCACGCCAACGAGAAGTCGTTCAACAACGAGTTCGGCGTCCCGCTCACGCTGCTCGCGGCGCCGGCCGGCACCGAGGTCATGGTGGTCGAGATGGGGGAGCGGAAGGTCGGCGACATCGCGTACCTCAGCCGCATCGCACGCCCCCACGTGGGTGTCGTCACCAACGTCGGCCTCGCGCACGCGGAGTTCCTCGGTGGCGCCGCCGGCGCGGCCAGGGTGCTCGCGGAGCTCGTCGAGTCGCTTCCACCGAGTGGGCTCGCGGTGCTCGACGCCGACGACGCGTACACGAAGGAGCTCCGGGCCCGCACCGTCGCGAGCGTGCTCACCGCCGGCACCCGCAGCGACCGGCGCCCCGACATCCTCGTGTCGATGGTCACGGTCGACGACGGCCTGCGGCCCACGCTGCGGATCGAGTGCGACTGGGGCTCGGGCGAGACGCAGCTCGCGCTGCTCGGTGAGCACCAGGTGCACAACGCGGGGCTCGCCGCGGCCGTCGCGCTCGCGGCCGAGGTGCCGTTCGTCGACGTGCTCGCGGGCCTGGCCGAGGCGCGGGGCGCACCCTGGCGCATGCAGCTCGACCGATCCGCCTCCGGCCTGGTCGTCGTCAACGACGCCTACAACGCGAGCCCGGAGCCGATGGCGGCCGCGCTGCAGGCGCTCGCGCGCCTCCGGGTCCCGGGCGGGGCCCGCCGGATCGCCGTCCTCGGCGAGATGCGCGAGCTCGGCGCGGCGGCGCCCGAGGAGCACGCCCGCGTCGGCCTCCGTGCCGCCCAGCTCGGCATCGACGTGCTGGTCACGGTGGGGGAGGGCGGCCGGATGATCGCGGCCGGGGTCCCGCAGGGCGACGGGCCGGGGCTCGGAATGGAAGTGTTGGCGGCTGGAGACGCCGACATGGTGGTCGGCGTGCTCGAGGGTCGTCTGCGCCCGGGCGACGCGGTGCTCGTGAAAGCGAGTCGCAGCGTCGGTCTCGAACGGGTCGCGGTCTGGCTGCTCGAGCTGGAGGTCACGGAATGATCGCGCTGCTGTTGGCGGGGGGAACCGCCTTCATGATCACGGTGCTCAGCACTCCGTTGCTGATCCGCGTGCTCAAGCAGCGCGGGATCGGCCAGCAGATCCGCGACGACGGCCCGTTCGCCCACCCGCACGCCACCAAGGCGGGCACGCCCACCATGGGCGGCATCGCGATCGTCGTCGCCGCGTTCGCCGGCTACTGCGCGGCCCACCTCCGGTCGGGCCAGATCAAGTTCGCCCGCACCGGCATCACGCTGATGCTCCTGATCGTGGGGATGGCCCTCGTCGGCTTCATCGACGACTACTTCGGCGTGCGCAAGGGCCGCAACCTCGGGTTGCGCAAGCGGGGAAAGACCGCCGGGCAGCTCCTCGTCGCCTCGGGGTTCGCGCTCCTCGCGCTCGAGTGGATCGAGACGTCGACGCACCTGTCGTTCACGCGCGTCCTCGACCTCAACCTCGGCGCGTTCCTGTGGTTCGTGTTCGCGATCGTCGTGGTGGTGGGCTCGTCCAACGCGGTCAACCTCACCGACGGGCTCGACGGCCTCGCCGCGGGCTCCGCCACGCTGGTCTTCGCGGCGTTCACGATCATCGCGTTCTGGGAGTTCCGTCACGTCGCCCAGTACGGCAACGGAGCCCCGGGCTTCGCGGCCAACTCCCTCGACCTCGCGGTGATCGCGGCCGCGATGATGGGGGCGTGCGCGGGCTTCCTGTGGTGGAACGCCGCGCCCGCGCAGCTCTTCATGGGGGACACGGGGTCGCTCGCCATCGGCGCCGCGATGGCCGGGCTCGCGCTGCTCTCCAACACCGCGCTGCTGCTCCCGGTCCTGGGCGGCCTCTACGTCATCGAGACGCTGTCGGTCATCGCGCAGATCATCTCGTTCCGCGTCTTCCACAAGCGGATCCTGCGCATGGCGCCGATCCACCACCACTTCGAGGTCGGGGGCTGGCCCGAGTTCACCGTGATCGTGCGCTTCTGGCTGCTCGCGGGCCTCTTCGTCGCGCTCGGCCTCGGGCTCTTCTACGCCGACTTCCTCCGCATCCCGGGAGCCATCGGATGACGGGCTCGGAGGTCGTCGTCCTGGGCCTCGGGGTCACCGGTCGCGCGATCGCGCTGCATCTGCTCGCGATCGGAGTGAGCTTCGCGGTGCTCGTCGACGACGCGCGCCCCGACGAGTCCGAGTGGGCCGCGGCGCACGCGGTCGAGCTGGTCACCGGTGCGCGTTCGGCCGCGGCGGTCGCCCGGGCCGCGGCCGCCACCATGCTGGTTCCGAGCCCCGGGGTTCCGGAGTCGCACCCGGCGCTGGCCGCCGCGATCGCGGCAGGGGTTCCGGTCCGGAGCGAGATCGACCTCGCGGCCGAGCTCGCCCGCGTCCCGATCGTCGCGGTCACCGGCACCAACGGGAAGACGTCGGTCACCACGCTGATCACCGACATGCTGCTGGCGTCGGGGGTGCGGGCCGAGTCGGCCGGCAACATCGGGCGGCCGCTCATCGAAGCGGTGCACGACGACGTCGACGTCATCGTCGCCGAGGTCTCGAGCTTCCAGCTGCGGTTCACACCGACCTTCGCGCCCCGGGTCGCGGTCTACCTCAACGTCGCGGAAGACCACCTCGACTGGCACGGCTCGTTCGAGGCGTACGCGCGGGCGAAGGCGGGCATCTTCGCCCACCAGGTCCCCGGCGACGTGCTGGTGTACAACGCCGACGACGCGCTCGTGCACGATCTCGCGCGTGGGGCGCCGGCGCGACGTGTCGGCTTCTCCGTCGACCCCGACGCCACGAGCGGCTTCCGGCTCGCGCAGGGTGAGCTTCTCGACGCGGACAGTCGCGCCCTGGTGCGCGTCGAGGAGTTGCGCGCCACCGCGCCGTACGAGGTGGCCAACGTGCTCGCGGCGGCCGCCGCCGCCCTCGAAGCCGGCGCGACGTCCGACGGAGTAAGGATTTCGGCCGCGAATTTCGAGAGGCTCCCCCATCGCGCGCGATTCGTCGGTAAGGCTGGGGGCGTGACGTTCGTCGACGATTCCAAGGCCACCAACCCGCACGCGACGCGTGCCGCGGTGCAGGCCTACGACTCGGTCGTGCTCATCGCCGGTGGGCGCAACAAGGGGCTCGACCTCTCGCGGCTGCGGCCGGTGGCACCCAACCTCCGGGCCGTCGTCGCGATCGGCGAGGCCGCGCCCGAGGTCGAGGCCGCGTTCGGCGACCTGGTCCCCGTGGAGCGGGCGGCGTCGATGCGGGCGGCGGTCCGGTGCGCCGCGAGTCGGGCCGAGGCCGGCGACACCGTGCTCCTCTCGCCCGCGTGCGCGTCGTTCGACTGGTACTCGGGCTACGCCGAGCGGGGCGACGACTTCGCCACCGAGGTCGGGCGGCTGATCCGCGAGGAAGGTGACGATGGCGACGCGGATTGAGACCGGGGTCCGACGGCCGGGATCGTCACCGGTCGCGCGGCGCATCGCCACCGCGCGACGCGCGTGGACGAAGTCCGGGCACGCGCGCCCACCCACCTACCTCCTGCTCGTCGCCACGATCGCGGTGCTCAACGTCGTCGGGCTCGTCATGGTGCTGTCGGCGTCGTCGGTGCAGTCGCTCAGCAACTACGGGTCCGCCTGGTTCTTCTTCGAGCGCCAACTGCTCTGGTGCACCCTCGGCGTGGTCGCGTTCGTCGTCCTCGCGCGCGTCGACTACCGCAACTGGCGCAAGATCGTCACGCCGCTGCTGATCGTGAGCGTGGTGCTGCTGCTCCTCGTGCTCGTCCCCGGCGTCGGGATCATGGTCTCGGGGTCGCGGCGCTGGCTCGGGTTCGGCTCGATCCGGATCCAGCCCTCGGAGGTGGCCAAGCTCGCGCTGCTCCTCTACTGCGCCGACGTGATGGCGCGCCGCGAGAAGGACCTCCACGACTGGCGACTCGTGCTGCGTCCGGTGCTCGTCGTGTTCGCGGGCGTCGCGCTGCTGGTGATGAAGGAGCCCGACATGGACTCCACCATCGTCCTTGCCCTCATCGTCGGCACCGCGCTCATCGTGGGGGGCATCCGGGCCAAGCACCTGATGGTGATCGGCTCCACCGGCCTCGGGCTCGCGGCCGTGCTCGCCATCGCCGAGCCCTACCGCCGCGCCCGCGTCTTCACGTTCCTCGACCCGCTCGCCGACAAGTCCAACGCGGGCTACCAGATCACGCAGTCGCTCATCGCGCTGGGGAGCGGCGGGTGGACCGGCGTCGGGCTCGGGGCCAGCCGGGCCAAGTGGATGTTCCTCCCCAACGCCCACACCGACTTCATCTTCGCCATCATCGGCGAGGAGCTGGGCCTCGTCGGCTGCCTCATCGTGATCGGGCTGTTCCTCGCGTTCGCGGTGCTCGGCACCCGCGTCGCGATGCACGCCCCCGACCGCTTCGGCATGCTCCTGGCCGCCGGGGTCACGGTGTGGGTCGTGGGTCAGGCGGTCATCAACATCGGCGCGGTCATCGGCCTGCTGCCGGTGTCCGGCATCCCGCTGCCGTTCGTGTCCTTCGGCGGCTCCGCGTTGCTCTTCACGATGGCCGCGGCGGGCCTGCTCGCCAACGTCGCGCGCCAAGAGCGCACATGACCGCGTCCCCCTCTCGGGTGTTCGCGCTCATCACGGGTGGCGGCACCGGCGGTCACGTCTACCCGGCGCTCGCGCTCGCGCAGGCGCTCGTGGCCCGCGGGCACCCGGTCGACGCGGTGCGCTTCGTCGGCGCCCGCCGCGGCCTCGAGGCCACCGTCGTGCCCGAAGCCGGCTTCGCCATCGAGCTCCTGCCGGGGCGCGGGCTGCAGCGCCGCCTGTCCTGGGAGAACGTCCGCACGGCGCGCGACACCGCGGCCGCGGTCAACCGGGCGCTGCGCATCGTCCGGCGGCTCCGGCCCCAGGTCGTGGTGGGCGTCGGCGGCTACGCGTCCTTCCCGTGCATCCTCGCGGCCCGCATGCTGCGGGTCCCGACCGTCGTCCACGAGCAGAACGCGGCGCCCGGCGTGGTCAACCGCATGGCGGCCCGCCTCGGCGCCCGGGTCGCGGTCTCGCTCCCCGGCACGCCGCTGCCGCACGCCGTGGTCACCGGCAACCCGATCCGGGCCGAGGTCGCCGCGATCGACCGCGCGCCCGAGCTGTCGCCGCGCGCGCTGTTCGTCGCCATCGGCGGCAGCCTGGGCGCCCGCACCGTCAACGACACCGCTCTCGGTCTCTACGAACTCTGGCGCGACCGCACCGACGTCGCGATCCACCACGTGTGCGGTCCCCGCAACCTCGACGACTGCACCACGCGGCTCGCCCGCCTGCGCCGTCCGACCGACGCGTTGCACTACGAGCTCGTCGGCTACGAGTCCGACATGCCGGGCCTCTACGCGCGGGCCGCGCTGCTCCTCGGCCGGGCCGGCGCGGTCACGGTCGCCGAGCTCGCGGCCGCCGGGGTGCCGTCCATCCTCGTCCCGTTGCCCGGGGCGCCCGGCGACCACCAGGGTGCCAACGCGCGGGCCCTGGTCGAGGTCGGCGCCGCGATCCTCGAGCCCGACGAGCGCTGCAACGCCACCGCGGTCGCGGCGATCGTCGACGGCCTGCTCGCCGACCCGGAGCGGCTCGCGGCCATGGGGGCCGCAGCCCACGGCCTCGCCCGCCCCGACGCCGCCGACCGTCTGGCCGATCTCGTGGAGGAGGTGGCCCGTGTCGCCTGACCCCGCGACGCCCGCGCCCCCGCCCCGGCCGGAGGCCGTCACCCTGCCGCTCGACGCCGGGCGGCCGCTCGCGATCCACATCGTCGCCATCGGCGGCGCGGGCATGAGCGCGATCGCCACCGTGCTCGCCCGCATGGGCCACTCGGTCACCGGCTCCGACCTGAAGGCCTCCCGCAACCTGGAGCGCCTCCGGGCCCTCGGCGTCCAGGCCACCGTGGGTCACTCGGCCGGCAACCTGCCCGCGGAGCTCGACGCGGTCGTGATCTCCACCGCGGTGCCGTCGAGCAACGTCGAGGTCGTCGCGGCACGCGAGCGCGGCATCCCGGTGTTGCGCCGCGCCGACGCCCTGCGCGCACTGGTCGCGACCCGGCGCGGGATCGCGATCGCCGGCAGCCACGGCAAGACCACCACGTCGTCGATGCTGGCGCTGATCCTCCGCAGGGCCGGTCTCCATCCGAGCTTCGTGATCGGTGGAGACCTCAACGAGGTCGGCACCAACGCGGCCTACGACTCGGGCGAGTGGTTCGTGGTCGAGGCCGACGAGAGCGACGGCACGTTCCTCGAGCTCGCGCCCGACGCGGCCGTCGTCACCAACGTCGAGGCCGACCACCTCGAGACCTACGGCGACTTCGACGGTCTGGTGGAGGCGTTCCGCGCCTTCCTCGCCGCGGTCCCCGGGCCGCGCGTCGTCTGCGCCGACGACGAGATCGCGCTCCGGCTCGCCGGCGAGGTCGACGCCGTCACCTACGGCGAGCACGCCGGGGCCGACTACCGCATCACCGGATACGCCGGCACCCGCCTCGGGTCCACCTGGACCCTCCACCACCACGGCGGGGAGCTCGAGCTCGCGCTCCCGGTCGCCGGCCTGCACAACGCGCGCAACGCGACCGGTGCGGCGGCGATCGCGCTCGAGCTCGGTGTCGCCCCTGACGCGATCGCCGCGGCCCTCGCCGGCTTCGGCGGCGTGGCCCGCCGGTTCGAGGCCCGGGGCTCGGCCGGGGGAGTGGCCTACATCGACGACTACGCGCACCTCCCCGGTGAGGTCCGCGCCGCGATCCGCGCCGCGCGCGACGGGGGTTGGAACCGCGTGATCGTCGTGTTCCAACCCCACCGCTACAGCCGGACCGCCGCGCTCTGGCGCGACTTCGGCGACGCGTTCGCCGAGGCCGACGTCCTGGTCCTCACCGACATCTACTCCGCGGGGGAGTCACCCCGGCCCGGGGTCTCGGGCCGGCTGGTGCTGCGCGCCGTCCTCGACGCCAACCCCACGAGCCGCGTCCTCTACTTCCCGCACCGCCACGAGCTCGTGGCGCTGGTGCCCGGCCTCGCCCGGCCCGGCGACCTCGTGCTCACCCTCGGCGCCGGCGACCTCACCACGCTCCCCGACGAGTGGCTCGGCGCGGCCGAGGCCGCATCATGACCCGCCGCCCACTCGACACCGCGACGATCGGAGCCGACGCGTGACCTCGCGGACCCAGGACCTCGAGGCTCTCGCGGAGGAGATCGAAGCCCGCCTCCCGGGCCGCGTCCGGCGGCGCGTGCCGTTCGCGACCCTCACCACCTACCGCCTCGGCGGCCCGATCGGCGTGTTGGCCGAGGTCCACAGCGACGAGGAGCTGCTCGAGGTGGCCCGCATCACCCGCGAGGTCCGGCCCCGCATGTTGGTGATCGGGCGGGGGAGCAACCTTCTCGTCGCCGACCGCGGCTTCGACGGTCTCGCCCTCGTCCTCACCGGCGACTTGGAGTCGGTGGAGGTCTCGGAGGGCATCGTCCTCGCCGGCAGCGCGACGCCCCTGCCCGTCCTCGCCCGCCGGGTCGCCGCGCTCGGCCGGGCCGGGCTCGAGTTCTACGTCGGGATCCCGGGTTCGGTCGGCGGTGCGGTCGCCATGAACGCGGGCGGCCACGGCCACAGCACCGCCGAGGTCCTCGTGCGTGCGTGGACCGTCGACCTCCTCGGCGAGGCCCAGCTGGTCGAGCGCCCGCAGCGGTCGCTCGCCCTCGGCTACCGCGAGTCGGCGCTGCGCCGTTCCGAGGTGGTCGTGGCCGCGGAGTTCGGGGTCTCGGTCGACGACCCCGAGGCCTGTCAGGCCCGGCTCGAGGAGATCGTCCGCTGGCGTCGGACCCACCAGCCCGGCGGCGCGAACGCGGGTTCCGTGTTCCGCAACCCCGAAGGTGATTCCGCGGGCCGCCTCATCGACGCCTGCGGCCTCAAGGGGCTGCGCATCGGTGGCGCGCTGGTCTCGGCCAAGCACGCCAACTTCATCCAGGCCGAAGCCGGCGCGACCGCCGCGGATCTCCGCGCCCTCGTGCTCGAGGTGCAGCGGCGCGTGCTCGACCAGACCGGAATCCGGCTGGAGCCCGAGCTGCGCATGGTCGGCTTCGAAGAGACACCCGAAGGAGAGCCGGCCCGCCGATGAGCATCCAGGCCCCGCCTCGCCCGCCGTCGCGCCCACCGGGTCCCGGTGGCCCGCGCCGCCCCGCGGTCGCGATCGACCCGCGCCTCCGCCAGCGGCGGATCGAGGTCATCCGCGAGCAGGGCCGCCGCCGCCTCCGCATCCTCGTCGGTGTGGTGTCGGTGATCGTGGCCCTCGGGCTCACGTGGGTCGTCATCGAGTCACCGATCTACGACGTCGACCACATCCGGGTCGCCGGCGCGGCGCACACGCCGGTTGCCGAGATCCAGGCGGCATCCGGCATCCGCACCCGCGACGCGCTGCTCTTCGCCGACACCGGGCACGCCACGAGTGCCATCGAAGCGCTGCCCTGGGTCGATCGCGCGGTCGTCCACAAGGTCTTCCCCGGGACGGTCACGGTCGCGGTCACCGAACGGGTGCCGGCCGCATGGGTCCGGACATCGCCCACGACGATCGCCGTCCTCGACGGCACCGGGCGCGTGCTCGGCGCCGCCTCCACCCCTCCCACCGGCGTCGTCGAGATGGCCGGGTTGGGCGCGCTCCCGGCCCCCGGCCACCGGGTCCCCAGCGCGTTCGTGGTGCGGGCGCTCACGCACCTCAGCCCGTCGCTGACCGCGCGGGTGGCGTCGGCAACCTGGGCCGCGGGGGAGCTCACGCTGCATCTCGGGTCCGGCCCAGAAATCCGCTTCGGTCCACCCGATCAGCTCCGCGCGAAGAGTGATTCGGCGGAGGTGGTGCTCGCCCGTCCGGAGGCTGCGCACGTCGCCTACGTCGACGTGCGGGTGCCCGCGGCCCCGGTCACGGGGTAGGCGGGACCGACCGTGATCCTCGCGACGGCGACGGCTCGTCGGTGCGAGCGCGCGTCGACACGCGCGCCGAGAAACGTTGACCCCGCGTGGTCAACTCGCTACAGTCTGGACAGAAGCCACAGGTTTACATAACGCTAAACCTCGACTGTAGGTCGAGACTTTGTCCGTGTCCAGCCCACTGACCAGCACCGCGGCAGCAATCCGGTGGCTCGAATCCGGGGTTCCCATGGTCGAGACTTCGTCTCGGGTGCCGTGTGGGACGCCGATCGACGACCGAACTCCGCGCACTTCGAAGGAATAGGGAAGGCCGCAATGCTCGGAGCTCCGCAGAATTACCTCGCCGTGATCAAGGTCGTCGGTGTCGGTGGCGGCGGCTGCAACGCCGTCAACCGGATGATCGACGCGGGCCTCAAGGGCGTGGAGTTCATCGCCGTCAACACGGACGCGCAGGCGCTGCTCATGAGCGACGCCGACGTGAAGCTCGATGTGGGCCGGCTGCTCACCCGGGGCCTCGGCGCGGGCTCCGACCCCGACGTCGGGCGGCAGGCCGCCGAGGAGCACCGCGAGGAGATCGAGGAGGTGCTCAAGGGCGCCGACATGGTCTTCATCACCGCGGGCAAGGGTGGCGGCACCGGCACCGGTGGAGCACCCGTCATCGCCGAGGTCGCCAAGAACCAGGGCGCCCTGACGATCGGTGTGGTCACCCGGCCATTCACCTTCGAAGGACGCCGGCGGGCCGTGCAGGCCGAGAACGGCATCCAGAAGCTGAAGGAGAAGGTCGACACGCTCATCATCATCCCGAACGA
>JADGOM010000106.1 GCA_017882925.1 Acidimicrobiia bacterium
AAGAGGCGGCCGAGGTCGACTTCCTCGTGCACGTCGTCGATGCCAGCGCGGTCGACGTCGAACGGCCGATCGCCGCGGTCGAGACCGTGCTCCGCTCGATCGGCGCGCACGAGCTCCCGCAGCTCCTGGTGTTCAACAAGACCGACCTGGCCGACCCGCTCGACGTGAAGGGCCTGCTGGCCCGGCACCGCGACGCGGTCGCGGTCTCGGCCCGCACCGGCGAGGGCGTTCCCGAGCTCCTCGAACGCCTCGGCGACGAGCTGCGCGGCCTCGATCGGGTCGTCGAGTTCGTGGTGCCGTACGACCGCGGTGATGTGGTCGCCGCGCTGCACCGCGAGGGCGAGGTGCTGGTGGAGATCCACGGCGAGCTGGGCACGCGGGTACAGGCCCGCCTCCCCGAAGCCGGGGTCCAGCGCTTCCGCCAGTTCATCGCCGTCTGACCACCACCCAAGTACGTTCACCGGATCCGATTGTTGGGCTCGGTGAACGCACTTGATCTCGGCGGCGGGTGACGGGAGGCGGCGGGGTCTGACACGATGCGCCGCATGACGATCACGGTCTTCACCGGTGGGCGGATCCTCACGATGGACCCGGCGTTGGCGACGGCCGAGACCGTCGTCGTGGACGGCGGGCGGGTGGCCGCGGTCGGCGGGGCGGGGCTCGAGGCCCGCTATCCCGGCGCGCGGACCGTCGACCTCGCGGGCGCGACGCTCACCCCCGGGTTCATCGACGCGCACCAGCACCTCTCGGTCGCGGCGCTGCACCCGCGGTGGGCCGACCTCAGCCACGTGACCAACGTCGACGAGCTCGGCGACGCGTTGCGCGAGCAGGCCGCACGCGAGCCCGACGCCGAATGGGTCCGCGGGTTCGACCACGACCAGAACCAGCCGCTCGTCCCGATCACGAAGCACGACCTCGACGCGCTCGGCCTCGACCGACCGGTGATCGTCGCCCACTACACGCTGCACCAGTGTGTCGTCAGCAGCGCGGGTCTCGACGCGCTCGGCATCGGCCGGACGACGCCCGACCCGCCCGGCGGCCAGATCGGCCGCGGGGCCGACGGCGAGCCGACCGGCTTCCTGCTCGAGCAGGCCTGGAGCGAGGCGCACGCCCGGTCGCTCGCGGGGTACACCGACCCGGACCGCTGGTCGGAGCTGGTCGCGGCCAAGGCCCGGCTGCTGCTCTCGAGCGGGATCACCGCGATCCACGACGCGGCAACGTCGGCCGAGGCGGAGGCGATGTACCGGTCGATGGCGAGCGCGGGCACGCTGCCGATCTCGGTCCTCGCCATGCCGCACCCGGCCGCCCTGCTCTCCAACGACCTCGGCGGCCGCATCGACGGACCGGTCACCGGCGACGGCGACGAGACGTTCCGGATCGGCGCGGTGAAGCTGTTCGCCGACGGCGGGTCGTACATCGCGCTCGACGTGCATGTCCACGGTGAGCCGTGGAAGTTCGGCATCTCCATGCTCGACATGCCCGAGCGCATGGCGCTCGCCGTCGACCGCGGCTTCCGCGTCGGGGTGCACGCGATGGGCAACCGCGGGGTCCAGGACACCATCGACGCGTTCACCGCGGTGGCGCGGGCGCATCCCGACGACGACCACCGCTTCCGGATCGAGCACGCAGGTGTCGCGAGTCGCGACCAGTGCGGGATGCTCGCGTCGCTCGGCGCGGTCGCGGTCGTGCAACCCGGGTTCGTCAACCACGTCGGAGAGGGCACGAGCGACATGCGCTTCGACGACGCCACCTGGCTCCCGTTCGGCGACCTCGCCGAGGCCGGGGTCACCCTCGCGGGGTCGTCGGACGAGCCCTGCGCGCCGTTCCCGCCGATCTGGGGCGCGACGCGGGGCACGCTGCGCACCACGCTGTCGGGCAAGGAGTTCGAGCCCGAGCAGACGGTGCCGTTCGAGTCGTGGCTGGAGGCATACACGCGTGGCGCGGCCTACGCCGGAGGCCAGGAGGGTGAGCGCGGGAGCATCACCCCGGGGAAGCGGGCCGACCTCGTGGTGCTCGAGGGCGCGCTCGATGCGAACGACCCGCCGGCCGTCACGCAGACCTGGGTCGCGGGCGACCGGGTCTGGTCGGCCTAGGTGGCGGACGGCGACGCAGAAGGGTCCCCGGGAGCCGGGCGGTCGCTGGTCGCGGCGTTCGACCACGTGTGGGCGCGCTTCACGGCCCGGCTCGCGGGGCTCGGCAACGACGAGTACTTCTGGGCGCCGGTCCCGGGGTGCTGGTCGCTGCGTCGCGACCACGACGGGCGTTGGATCCTCGACGGTGGGGGTGGCGGCGGACCCGCTCCGGATCCGCCGCCGATCACGACGATCGCCTGGCGCATCGGGCACGTCGGTGGGCTCGCGCTCGGTGGGTTCGCCGCGCGCCGCTTCGGCGCGGGCCCCCGCGAGCTGGGCGACGTGGAGTTCCCCGGACGCGCGGCCGACGCGATCGCGTTCCTCGACGGCAACTACGCGTCGTGGCGCGCCGGCATGGTGGAGCTCACCGACGCCGAGTGGTGGAGCACCCTGGGTCCGGCGTGGGGACCGTACGGGGACTCCTCGACCGTCGATCTCGCGTTGCACCTCCTCGACGAGCTCGCGCACCACGGGGCCGAGATCGGTCTGTTGCGCGACCTGTACCTGCATCGCAGCGCACTCGGATGAGCGCACTCGGATGAGCGCACTCGGATGATGGTGCCAGGCGGGGCGCGTTCCGGCCCACGGGAGGCTCCGGAACGCGCCCGAAACGGGCGGTGGTTCGGCCGCGGCACGGGCTCGTCATTGCGGACCCGCGGCGACCGTGACTTGTGACGGGAGCTGGGTGCCGGTGGTGCCGGCACCCGAGATCGGTGCTTCGTTGCGCCGGGCTGCTCCCGCCGACCCTTGGAGTGTCGTCACCGCCGGGCGCGCCCTTGATCGGTTTCGCGGCCGCGCCACCGTCCGGGCCCGCGGGCGGCCGGTAGGCTCCGCGCCGATGCCCAGCGCCCCCGCCGGCTTCGTGCCGCCGCCGTACCCGCAGGACCGCCTCGGGACCCTCCGCCGCCTCGCCGACGCGCTCCCGGGTGGGGTCGTCGACTGCTCGGTGGGCGACCCGATCGATCCGGTGCCGCAGATCGTGGTCGACGCGCTGCGCGAGGCGGCGCCCGCGGGATCCACGTACCCCGCCACCATCGGCTATCCGTACTACCGCGACGCGTGCGCGGGCTGGATCCGGCGCCGCTTCGACGTCGCCGTCGATCCGGGCGACGTGATCGCGTGCATCGGCACCAAGGAGCTGGTCGCGTCGCTCCCGCACATGCTGCACCTGCGCGTGCCCGACCGCGACGTCGTCCTCTACCCCGCGGTCTCCTATCCCACCTACGCGATGGGCGCGCGGCTCGCGGGCCTGCGCGCGGTCCCGGTGCCCGTCGACGCCGACTGGCACCTCGACCTCTCGCGCGTCGACCCGGCCGACGCCGAGCGCGCGCTGCTGCTGTGGATCAACGAGCCCGCCAACCCCACCGGTGCCGCGGTCGACTCCGCGACACTCGCCGCGATGGTCGAGTGGGCCCGCACCCGCGGCATCATCGCCGTCGGTGACGAGTGCTACGCCGAGTTCACCTACGACGACGATGGCACGCCCGCCGACCCGGTCACCGTGTTGCGGAGCGATCACCGTGGCGTGCTCGCGGTGCACTCCCTGTCGAAGCGGTCCAACCTCGCGGGCTACCGGGCCGGCTTCGTCGCCGGCGACCCCGAGCTGGTGCAGTACCTCGGCGAGGTGCGCAAGCACGCCGGGCTGATGATGCCGGCGCCGATCCAGGCGGCCGCGGCCGTGGCCTGGTCCGACGACGCGCACGTCGAGATCCAGCGCCGGCGCTACGCGGAGCGTCGGGCGTTCACCCTGCCGGTGCTCGAGAAGTTCGGGCTCGTGCACGACGGCGGCCCGTCCACCTTCTACCTCTGGCTGCGCGACGTCGAGGGCACCGACGACGGCTGGGAGCTCGCGGCCCGGCTGGCCGAGGCCGGCACCCTGGTCGCCCCGGGCGACCTCTACGGCCCCGCCGGCGCCGACCACGTGCGGCTGGCGCTCACGCAGCCCGACGACCGGCTCGAGCTCGCGTTGCAGCGCCTCCGGGAGACCGCCGACCGGCGGTAGACCGCCGCCGTTCGTCGTGGGCGGCGGCGCGGCCGAATGATCCGCACGCCCCGACCCGTCCGCGCGAGCATCCTCACCCGCCCTCCAGCAAGGAGCCCCGCCCCGATGGCCGACCTCTCCGCATCGATCACCGCGCTCTGGGAGGCCCGCGACGACCTGCCGGCCGACGCCGCGACCACCGTCCGGGCCGCGGTCGCGCTCCTCGATTCGGGCGAGGCCCGGGTGGCCGAGGTCGTCGACGGCGAGGTCGTCGTCCACGAGTGGCTGAAGCAGGCGATCCTCCTGCTCTTCCGGCTCCAGAAGATGGAGATCGAGGAGGTCGGGCCGTTCGAGTACGTCGACAAGATCCCGCTCAAGCACGACTACAGCGCGGCCCGCGTGCGCGTCGTCCCCGGCGCGTCGGCGCGGTGGGGCTCGTTCCTCGCGCCCGGGGTCACGATGATGCCGTCGTACGTCAACATCGGCGCCCGCGTGGGCGCGGACACGATGGTCGACACGTGGGCGACCGTCGGCTCGTGCGCCCAGATCGGCGAGCGTGTCCACCTGTCGGGCGGCGTCGGGATCGGCGGGGTGCTGGAGCCGCCGCAGGCCGCGCCGGTGATCATCGAGGACGACGTCTTCGTCGGGTCGCGCTGCATCGTGGTCGAGGGGGCCCGGGTGCGGCGCGGCGCCAAGCTGGGGGCGGGCGTGATCCTCACCGCGTCCACGCCGGTGATCGACGCGCAGACGGGCGCCGAGGTCTCCCGGGGCGACGTCCCCGAGCGGGCGGTCGCGGTGTCGGCCACCCGCAACAAGTCGTTCCCCGGGGGCGACTTCGGACTCCCGTGCGTGCTGATCCTGCGCACCCTGGCCGAGGGCGAGGAGCACGACAAGCTCAAGCTCAACGACATCCTGCGCGAGCACGGGATCGCCACGTGACGGGCGTCGACCCCGCGCGGCTCGACGCGCTGGTGCGCTGCCCGGTCGACGACCTGCTCGCGCTCAGCGCGGCGTTGGTCGCGGTCCCTTCGGTGTCCCACGCCGAGGGCCCGATCACCGACGCCCTCGAGCAGCGGCTCCGGACCCGGGCCCCCAACCTCGAGCTCACCCGCGTCGGCGACAACCTCGTGGCCCGCACCGCGCTGGGCCGTGAACGGCGCGTCCTCGTGGGCGGCCACGTCGACACGGTGCCGGTCAACGGCAACGCCGCCGCGGTCGTCGAGGGCGACGTGCTGCGCGGGCTCGGGTCGGCCGACATGAAGGGCAGCCTCGCGGCCCTGCTCGCGCTGGCCGAGCGCGCCTCGGCCCGCGAGCCCCGGATGGACGTCACGTTCTGCTGGTACGCGGGGGAGGAGGTGGTCGACGAGTTCAACGGCCTGCGGCACCTGTTCGAGGTCGCGCCCGAGCTGTTGGCGTGCGACCTCGCGATCCTGGCCGAGCCCACCGACGGCTGGGTCGAGGCCGGGTGCCAGGGCACGCTGCACATGCGGGCTGCCTTCACCGGGACGCGGGCGCACACCGCGCGTCCGTGGATGGGCGAGAACGCGATCCACAAGGCGAACAGGGTGCTCGAGCGCATCGCGGCCCACGAGTCCGACATCGTGTCGGTCGACGGGCTCGACTTCCGCGAGTCGTTGCAGGTGGTGTCGATCGAAGGCGGCGTCGCCAACAACGTGGTGCCCGACCATTGCACGCTCGTGGTCAACCGTCGCTTCGCCCCGAAGTACACGATCGACGAGGCCCGGGCCCAGGTCGAGGCGCTCCTCGAGGGCGCCGACAGCATCGAGCTCGTATCTGCCGCCCACGCCGCGCCCCCGGGGCTGACCAACGCGCTGGTCGCGGAGTTCGTCGGCACGCTCGACCTCTCGGTGCGGCCGAAGCTCGGCTGGACCGACGTCGCCCGGTTCACGAGCCACGGCATCCCGGCGCTCAACTTCGGCGCGGGCGACCCGACCATCGCCCACACCCAAGGAGAGTTCGTCACCCGCGCATCCGTCGAGGGTTGCTGCAACGTGCTCGCGGAGTTCCTGGGCCTGCGCTGACCTGGGCCTGCGTCGGCGGGAAGGCTGCGGTGCCGCTCGGGCTAGAGCCGGCGCAGGACGGTGACGACCTTGCCGTAGACGGTGACCTCGTCGGGCGCGAAGACCAGGTCGTCCATCGAGGGGTTGGACGGCCGGAGCACGATCTTGCCCTTCTTGTGCAGGAGGGTCTTCACCGTGGCCTCGTCGCCGGGGATGCCGGCCACCACGATGTCGCCCGAATCCGCGGTCGCCTGCTGGCGCACGACCACGAAGTCGCCGTCGAGGATGCCCGCGTCGATCATCGACTCGCCGCGTACGCGCAGCATGAAGAGCTGCCCGGTGCCCGTGAAGTCTTCCGGGAGCGGGAGGGTCTCCTCGATGTTCTCGGCGGCGAGGACCCCGGTGCCGGCGGCGACGTCACCGACGAGCGGCACGTGCCGGACCGGGCGGCGCTCGGCGGGCGCGCTGGACTCGGCGTCGAAGCGGACCTCGATCGCCCGCGGCTTCGTGGGGTCGCGCCGGAGGTAGCCCTTCTCCTGGAGCGCCGCGAGGTGCGCGTGCACGGTGGAGGTGCTGGACAGCCCCACGGCGGTGCCGATCTCGCGGACGCTCGGCGGGTAGCCGCGTTGGCGGACCTCGGCGTCGATGAACTCGAGCACCTCGCGCTGGCGTGCGGTCAGTTCGGCCATGCGTGCCTCCGGATTCGGGCGGCGGATTCGGGCGGGTGTAACGGCGTTCGGGGGACCGTAACACGGACGTCTGTTCGGGGGAAACATACGTTCGGAAATGTCTTGACGTCGAACGCGCGTTCGTGTTGGGTGTTGGTCCGGGCCAAACGCCTGTTCGGTCCGGACCATCGCCCGTCTCCCGCCCCGACGTAGCTGTCACACCCCGGTGGTTGGCTACTCGCAGAGGCCACCCCGCACCTCGACGCACAGCCACTCGACGCACAGCCAAGGAGATCGCAATGGCCGCCGTCATGACCACGAGAAGTTTCGAGCTGGATCGCCCCGAGACCGGCACCCCTCGCCGGTTGGAGCTGGTGCAGTCGCCCGCCACCCGACCCCCTCGGGGTGGCGGTCGACCCGTTCGTCACTCGCCCGCAGTGCTCCGGCGTCGACGGATCGTCACCGTCGTGCTGGCACTCGGGTTCGTGGTCCTGGCGGCCCGTGCAGGGTCGGCGCTCGGGGGTTCACCCCTCACGACTCCCGGGCGCCGACCGACCATCGAGCACATCACCGTGCGCCCGGGCGACTCGCTCTGGTCGATCGCGCAGCGGATCGCGCCCGGGAAGGACCCGCGTCCCGTCGTCGACGAGCTCGCCGCCGCCCGTCACGGTGCACCGCTGATCGCCGGCGAGACGATCGACTGGCAGGGATAGGCGGGTGCGCGCGCGGACCGCGCCGAAAGGGCGCCCGGTAGGGTTGGCCCGTGCGTTGCCCCTACTGCCAGCAGACCGACGACAAGGTCGTCGATTCACGGACGGCGGACGACGGCGCCGCGATCCGTCGGCGGCGCGAGTGCCTCGTCTGCGGCCGCCGTTACACGACCTACGAGCGCGTCGAGGACATGCCGCTCATGGTCGTGAAGCGCTCCGGTGCCTCGGAGCCGTTCAACCGCACGAAGCTGGCCACCGGGATCCGGCACGCGGTCACGGGGCGTCCGATCGACGGGGCGACGGTCGAGGCGATGGCCGCCGCGATCGAGGAGGAGCTCCGGGCCCAGGGCCCGGACGTCTCGAGCGACGTGGTCGGCCGGGCGGTGCTCGACCGGTTGCGCCAGCTCGACGACGTGGCGTACCTGCGGTTCGCGTCGGTCTACAAGGGCTTCGAGGACCTCGCCGACTTCCAGCGCGAGGTGGGCGAGCTCCAGGAGCTGGGGCTCCGGAAGCTCACGGATCCGAAGCCTCCCGCGTCCGACTGACCGCGCTTCGCAGCGGTTGCGGCGAGGTGTACGGGAGCCAAACGGGAGTTTTCGGACCTCCTCTCCGCCGGGACGAATTGGGTCACCCGAAGCGTTGACACGCGGGAACGCCAGTGGTGTAATTCACCATCATCTCGTGATGCAAACGCATGGAACCACAACATCTTGTGGATACGGCCCGAGGGTCGGTTCAGCCGCCAGATGCTGCAGTAAGCGGGATGACCGAGGATTTCGTTCCCTCGGATGGCTCGACGACACTGGTCGCCGGTCACCCACGGATCGCCCCACGGAAGACGCCACCAACCGGGTTCGCAGGGCATGACGCCGGCACCGGATTCGCAGACTCGACCACTCACCACGAAAAGGGGCGGCCCGCATGGCCATCGCGCCGGAGCAGACCGGGATCGGCATTCGTCGGCACTTCACCGAGGCGGGGGTCCACCCCTACGACACGGTCGAGTGGGAGATCCGGGATGCCCGGATCCAGAACTACAAGGACGGCACCGACGCCTTCTTCCAGCCCGGCGTCGAGTTCCCGGTCACCTGGTCGCAGAACGCCACCAACATCGTCGCCCAGAAGTACTTCCGCGGCACCCCCGGCAGCTCCGAGCGTGAGAGCTCGCTGCGCCAGGTCATCGACCGGGTCGCCGACACGATCACCGCGTGGGGCGTGCGCGACGGCTACTTCGTCGACGACGACGAGGCCGCCGCGTTCCGCAACGAGCTCAAGTTCGTGCTCGTGCACCAGCGGGCCGCGTTCAACTCGCCGGTGTGGTTCAACATCGGCGTCGCCGGCGTGCCGCAGCAGGCCAGCGCGTGCTTCATCCTGGCGGTCGAGGACACCATGGACGGCATCCTCAACTGGTACCGGGAGGAGGGCACGATCTTCAAGGGCGGCTCCGGGTCGGGCATCAACCTGTCGCAGATCCGTTCGAGCTACGAGCACCTGAAGGGCGGCGGCACCGCGAGCGGCCCGGTGAGCTTCATGCGCGGCGCCGACGCGTCCGCCGGCACCATCAAGTCGGGTGGCAAGACCCGGCGCGCCGCGAAGATGGTCATCCTCGACGTCGACCACCCCGACATCGAGGAGTTCATCTGGTGCAAGGCCCACGAGGAGAAGAAGGCCCGTGCGCTGCGCGACGCCGGCTTCGACATGGACCTCGACGGCCGCGACAGCCACTCGATCCAGTACCAGAACGCCAACAACTCGGTGCGCGTCACCGACGAGTTCATGCAGGCCGTCATCGACGACGACGACTGGGCGCTCAAGGCC
>JADGOM010000107.1 GCA_017882925.1 Acidimicrobiia bacterium
ACGAACACGTCGGGATGCGCGCCCGGAGGCTTCACCGGCTCGCCGAGCACGACCAGCGCGAGGTCGCCCGGGTGCCGGTCCTTGTAGGCGGCGAAGAACGCCAGCATCTCCTCCGAGCCCTTGATCGGGTCGATGCGGCCGAGGAACGCGAGGTACGGCCGGTCGCCGAGGCCCGGCACCGAGGCGCGGAACGCGGCCACCTCGCTGGAGGAAACGCCGACGTCGAGGTCGACCCCCACGCCGGTGACCACCGCGGGCTGCTCGACCCGGAAGCGCCGCCGCACCAGCTCGCCCTCCTCCTCGGTGAGGAACCCGAGCCCGGTGGGGCGGCGGAACATGTCGTCGAACATCGTGAGGTAGAGGGGCGACTCGTCGTGCGCGGTCGGGTGCAGGACCGTGGGCACCACCCCGGCCACCGTCTCGATGCCCTTCCACGTGGGCCAGTAGAGGTACGTGTAGAAGATCACCGCGTCGAAGTCGCGGGCGTGGACCCGCAGCCACTCGGGCAGCGCGGGGAGGAACGGGCCCTGCGCGCGGCTCCACTCGTGCTGGAGATGGATGGGCGCCGGGTGCTCGGTCCACAGCACGCGGGCGTTCACCCGCCCGAAGCGCTCGTGCTCGCGCGGCCGGTCGACGGAGAGCCGGTGCACGATCACGCCGTCGACGTCGGTGGCGCCCTCCGGGTAGTGGTTCGCCCAGTCCTGGTAGCTACGGGCCCGGCTGGTGAGCACCTCGACGTGGTGGCCGCGCGCGGTGAGCCGCGTCGCGAACTCGAGACAGCACCGCTCCGCTCCCCCCGCCACCTCGTGGCCGTAGCGCTGCACCACGAACAGGAGCTTCACGGGGCCGACCTCCCCAGCACCGACTCCACCTGGACCACCAGCTCCGCGGCTGCGGCCGCGGGATCCATCGCCGCCGCGCGCGCGAGGCCCGCGGCGCGGAAGCCGTCGCGCAGACCCGGCGAGCCGAGCAGGGCGTCCACCGCCTCCGCGATCAGGAGCGGGCTCGCGTCACAGGGCAGCACGAGGCCCGCACCGGCGGCCGTCTCCGGCACCGCGGCGCAACCGGTGGCCACCACCGGTACCCCCGCGGCCATCGCCTCCACCATCGGCAAGCCGAAGCCCTCGTGCGCGCTCGCGCTCACGAACACGTCGGCGCCGCGGTAGAACGCGGCGAGGCGCGCCTCGTCGACCGCGCCGGCGAACCACACCCCCGGGAGGTTGAGATCCGAGACCAGCCGCTGGAGCGACGCGGTGTACGCGGGCAGCACCGGCGCACCCACGAGCACCAGCTCGGCGTCGGGCCGCAGCCACGTGACGAGCACGTGGTACGCGAGGATCGTGAGATCGGGCCGCTTGTGGGGCAGGAGCTGGCTCACCGACAGCACCACCGGGCCCTTGATGCCTGCGCGCAGGTGGTGGAGCGTCGACGCCTCGGGCGCGACCCGGGCGACGCGGCCGACGTCGACCGCGAGCGGCAGCACCCGCACGTCGGCGAAGCCCAGCCCGGCGAGCTCGCGCGCGTTGTACGGCGAATCCGCGAGCGCGAGGACGACCCGCGGGCGCAGGGCCTGGATCTCCGCGCGGCCGCCCGCGAGCAGCCGGGCGAACGCCGGGTCGAAGCGCGCGTACGGCTCCGCGGGGGAGATGTTGTGGTACACGAGCGCGAGGGGCTCCGGCCGCGCGAGGAGGAAGCTCTGCACCTCCGGCTCGCCGATCGACGCGTGGAAGACGATCAGGTCGACCGGGTCGCGGGGGAAGTCGCGCAAGGCTCGCACCTCGCCCGCGATCGAGGGGTCGACGTGCAGCCCGAACACCTCCGACGGGCCGTGCGCGCGCAACGCGTCGCGGCCGCCGAGCGCGCTCGCGGTGATCGCGTCACCGGCGCGGGCCCCCACGACCACCTGGTGGACCCGCATCCGGCCCCGTTACCAGGTGCGGTCGGCGACGACCGTGTACATGTGCGCGTCGACCGGGGCCCCGCTGAGGTCGTGGCCGATGTGGTGCTTCTGCGAGTGCTCGGTCACACGGGTCTCGCCGAAGCCGAGCCGGGCGAGCATCGCGACCACCGCGCCGGGGGTCATCCACCACCAGTGCGTGCTCTCCTCACCGACGCCGTGCGGGTTGAACCGGAGCAGGTTGTCGTCGGGGGAGCCCGGCAGGTCGGGCATGAGGTCGGTGACGACGATCTGCTCGCGCGCGTGGGCCGCGCCCTGGGCCAGCGCGGCGTAGGGGTTCTGGAGGTGGAGCAGGATCGCGCCGAAGACCGCTACGTCGTACTGCGGCAGGTCGCCCGGCAGGTCGTAGATGTCGCAGTAGACGATCTTCGCCCTCGACCCCCGGTCGCGGTGCAGGTACCACCACGAGTTGTTGACCGCGCCGATCGCCTGCATCGCGTGCATCCGGCGCTCGCGCTCGTTGACGCCCGGCAGCGGCATCAGGTTGATCGACACGTCGAAGCCGGCCTCGATGCACGTGACGTCGGCGCCCTCGTGCTCCATGAAGAACGTCATCGCGCCCGTGGCGGGGCCGAACTCCAGCACCGTGCGACCGGCCACGGGGAGGTGGCCGATGTAGTAGCCCTCGCCGCCCCGGAGGTCCCACGCGCCCGGGATCACCTCGCCGCTCGTGAGCTCCGACGTGTGGTACCAGTCGCAGTCGCGCCGCTCGATGTATTCGCGCTCGACGGCGAGCTGCCGCTGGAAGTCGTCGGTGAGCTGGCCGAGGTACTTCGGGGGCGGGAACGACGGCCAGAGCGTGCGGGGGCCGCCGTCGTCCTTCGGCCGGGGCACGTAGCGGACCACGGGCTCCGGCAGGCGGTTGCGCCACGAGTTGATGCGCTGCACGTTGGCCGGCCCGAGGAGCTTCCGGGCGCCGGACTTCACCCCGGTCTGCAGCTTGTCGACGGGTGACGGATCCATGGCGGGAGACCTCGGCGGCTCGGGTGCGGACGGGCGGAGCGTTGCGGCGGAACGCCTGCACCGTACCGGCCCGTTCCCGCGGGCGCGCGGAGTCGGGCCGCGGTGCCGGACCGCGGGTCGGCGCTACCGCGCGCGCAACGCGGCGAGCGCCCGCTCCTGGTCGGCGAGCTCCTCGGCCAGCGCGTCGAGGCGCCGGTCGAGCGGCACTCCCCCGTCGCCCTCGGCCCCCGGCACCTGCTCCTGGAGATCGCGGACGATCCGCACCAGCGCCGACAGCACCTGCTCGACCGCCTCGCCGTTGGCCCGCACCTGGTCGAGCGCACCCTGGAGCTGGCGGGCCACCGCCTTGTTGACCAGCTTGTGGAGCTGGGCGCCGCCGGGGACCCCCGACTCCACCGGCACTCGGCGGGCGTCGAACGCGAGCGACGCCCGCACCGCGTCGAGCTTGGCGTCGAGGCGCTCGTCGAGCTCGGCCCGGCTGCGCGGGTGCCAGGCCACGATCCGCTCGTAGTGCTCCGCGAGCTCCGCCTCGAGCCCGGGTGGGTACGCGCCCTCGGCCCGCCGGGTCTCGACCCGGGCCTGGAGCTCGGCGACCAGCGCGTCGACGTCCGGGGTCTCGTCAGCTGCCATCGCGGGAGCGTATCCGGGCCCTGCGCCGCAATTCGGGCACGGCTACGGCGTGTAGGCGCGCGTGGTCGCGGCCAGAACGGTCAGCATCACCATCGCCGACGCCGAGCAGGCCAGGAGCACCGAGAACGCGTTGCCGCGCACCTTCCTCGCCACCGCGACGAGCAACGGGAACGCGGTGAGGACGAAGCGGTTGGTCGATGTGAGCGACGTGGACGCCAGTGCGAGGAAGACCACGCCGAGCACGAAGACCCACACCTCCGCCGGCGGCCGCCAGACCCACATGAGCGCCAGCCCGACGACGATCAGGGCGATCCCGATCGCCGCCGCGAGCAGGTTGAAGTCGCGGAGCGGGTCGCCGAGCACGTCGCCGACCTTCTGCACCGTGTGCCAGCCGCCGTCGAAGCCCTGCTGCCAGCCCCGGTGCTGCTCGGTCCAGTAGGCGGTCGGGGTCCCGAAGTGGTTCCAGTCGTAGGCGACGAACGCGACGAACCCGACCGGCGCGAGCAGCGGCGCCCAGAGCGCGGAGTATGGGAGCGGTTCGTGGTCGCGGTGCGCGCGCCAGAGCGCCACACCGGCCGCGACCGCGCAGCACGCGATCAGCGTGATCCCGTTGGGTCGGGTCGCCGCGCCGACGAGGGCCGCCACTCCTGCCGGCACCCACCACCGTCGGTACAGCCCGAGAAGGCACGCGGCCGCGCAGAGCAGGAAGAGTCCCTCCGAATACACGATGGTGAGCACGAACGCGCTGGGCGCGAAGCACACCAGCACGACCGACCGGTCGGCGATCGCGGGGCCGCACCAGGCCCGCACGAGCTGCCACAGGACGACAGCGAACGCGGCCCCGGCGACCACGCTCACCAGCACCGCACTGCGGACCCACGACAACGGCAGCACCGCGTGCACGGCCCGGACCACGTACGAGTACACGGGGAAGAATCCCGCCGCGCTCTGGCCGATC
>JADGOM010000108.1 GCA_017882925.1 Acidimicrobiia bacterium
GCGGCCCGGGAGCGCAGGACCATCCCCGGCGTGAGCTGGCGGTGGAAGCGCATGTCCTGCTCGCCGTGGACGACCGACAGCAGGTCGCCCGCGGGCGCGACGCCCGACATCGCGGCGACGATCGCGTCCCAGATCGGCACGACCGCGAACACCGGCGGGGCGAGCTCGCCACTGCGGTGCTCGGGGATCGGGTCGTTGGTCGCGGCGGCGTACGCATGGGCGCGCTCCGCGGTGACCTCGAACGTGAGCTCGTCGGACCACTGGCCGATCCGGTCGAAGCCGAAACCCATTACGAGCCTCCTGGAGCTGCTGGTCGGTCGGCGCCGGCCGCGGGCCGGCCGCCGGAGTGCGCGCGAACCGAGGGCGCGGCGCGGTCGGGTGACGTCTACGCGTCGGCGACGTTGGTGCGGGCCGTCGGGATCGCGTCGAGGCGCTCGGGGTCGATGGGCTCGCCCGTGACCTCGTCGACGCCGTAGGTGCCGGCGTCGATGCGGGCGAGGGCGGCTTCCACCTCGACCAGGTCGCGTTCGAGCGCCTCGAGGATCGAGAGGTCCTTCTCGCGCTCGTTGGTCTCACTGCCGTCGGGGACGGGGTCCTGGTCGGCGCGGTTGGGGTCCTGGAACTCCTCGCCGAACTTCTGGGACTCGTCGCCGAGGTCGTTGCGGACCCCTTCGATCAGCCCCTGCACCCGCTCACGTTCGGCGAGCAGTCGTTGCCGTGGGTCGTTGTCGGTCATGGGCCGAGGGTACTCCGATCAACCCGAGCCGAGCCTGAAGCGGAGGACCTCGATCTCGTCACCGAGGAGCTCGTCGAGCGCGCGCAGGCGCGCCTCGGGGGCCGTGAGCGTGAGGATGCCCTGCGCGTCGAGCGGCGACAGCATCGCGAGCACCGCGACCTCCCACGTGGCTCGGCCGAGATCGTCGGAGAGCTCCACCTCGGGGGCGGCGGCGGGGTCGCCCAGCTCCGCCCGGAGTGAGAGGATCCGCTGCAGCGATCGGCCGACGCGCCCCCTCGCCGCGTCCGTGGCCGCGTCGATGCCGGCTGCGGCCCCGGTGTCGAGCGGATCGTCGTCGAAGCGCTCCACCACCGCCCGCGGATAGGGGTCGTCGGCGAGCCACTCCTCGACGCGGAAGCGGTCGGTGCCGACCGTCGCGAGCACGTAGCGGCCGTCGTCGGTGCGCCCGACCTGGACGATCCGCGCGACGGTCCCGACGCCGGTGCGGGTCTCGCCGCCGCCCACCTCGCTCCCGCGCTCGATCAGCACGACGCCGAACTCCGGCTCACCGCGGAGGCAGGCGTCGACGAGGGCGCGGAACCGGGGCTCGAACACGTGCAGCGGCAGCACCGCGTGCGGGAACAGCACGCTGCCGAGCGGGAAGATCGGGAGCTCGCGGCCGGCCATCGCAGGAGTCTCGCGCCCCGCCACGCCGACGATCGGTCGAGCGGGCCGCGAGCCGCAGGTCAGTTGGAGCGGGACCGGAGGTCGTTGGCCAGGCGGTGCAGCTCGGGGCCGCCCGCCGGATGCCCGGAGGTCGCGAGCGCGTCGAGCTCGCGCGCGGCCTCGGTGTGGCGGCCGAGCGTGCCGAGCAGCATCGCCAGCGCGCGCCGGCGCGAGGCGGCCAGACCGGGAATCGACAGCTCGAGCTGCGCGGCCCACACCGCGTGGCGCCGCTCGCGTTGCAGGAACGTCTGCTCGAGGTTGGCCAGCATCCGGGCCAGGATCGCCCGCGGTCCGACCGGTTGGAGGAACGCGGGATCGAACGCGGTACGGCCGCCGGTGACCTCGGCGAACCGCGCCGCGCAGCCCTCCGCGTCGAGCAGGACGCCACCCGCGAACGGATCGCAGAACGACGACGGATCGGAGCCGGACCGGGCGAGGAAGTGCCCGGGCATGCCGACGCCGACGACCGGGACGCCGAGCCGACGGCCGGTCTCGATCATCAGCACGCTGAGCGTGATGGGGATGCCGAGGTGCCGGTCGAGGACGGCGTCGAGGTAGCTGTTGGCCGGATCGCCGTAGTCGACCGTGTTGCCGAGGAACGGCGCCGGGCCGGCGAAGAGGGCGCCGGCGAGCCCGTCGAAACCCGCGACCCCCGCGTCGGCGAGCCCGGCCGCGAAGTCGTCGAGGCGGGCGCACTCCCGGCCGACGTCGAGCGCGGCCCGGGCGTGCGCGGCGATCAGGAACGCCCCTTCGTCGAGGGGGATCTCGGATTCGGGCCGGGCGACGAGCTCCGCGAACCGTTCCGAGACGTCCATACGGAGCGACCGTACCCGGCCGGTACACTCCCCCACGTGGTGAATCGCTCCCCGGACCTGAGCGGCGCCGTCTCCGAACGCCTGGAGAACGCCGGCCAGCGCCTCACCGGCAACCGGTCCGCCCTCGTCGACGTGCTCGGCGAGGCCGCCCGGCCGATGACGATCCCCGAGATCCTCGAGGAGCGGCCCGACCTCGCGCAGAGCTCCGTGTACCGCAACCTCGTGGTGCTCGAGCAGGCGGGGCTCGTCCACCGGATCGTCACCAACGACGAGTTCGCGCGCTACGAGCTCGCGGAGGACCTCACCGGGCACCACCACCATCTGATCTGCGCGAACTGCGGCTCGGTCGAGGACATCCCGCCCATCCCCGCGCTCGAGGCCGCGATGGACGGCGCCATCACCCAGGTGGCGCGGCGCACCGGGTTCCACACCGAGACGCACCGCATCGATCTCATCGGTCTCTGCGCCCGCTGCAGCTGAGCGCGCCGCGCCTACTGAGCCCGCAGCGGGCGCGGCGGCCCGGCCTCAGCGCCGCGGTCAGCCGCCGGCGCTGCTGCTCGCGCCCGCGGCCGGGTTGGTGGGCGTCTGGCCCTTCGACAGCTGGTCGAGCATCGACTGCAGCTGGGCTTCGGGGATCTCGCCCGCGGTGCGGAGCACCACCTTCCCCTGCGCGTCGGTCCAGACCAGGAACGGGAAGCCCGTGACGCCGTAGGCCTCCTCGCCCTTGCCGACCGACTGCTGGCCCTGCGCGTCGTCGAGGACGACCGGGGCGTTCCAGCCCTCGCGCTTCAGCCACGCGGAGGGCGGGAAGTTGACGAGGGTCTCGTCGGTGGCGGTGACGAGTGCGGCGAGACCGACGTTGCTCGGCCACTTCTTGGTGGAGCGGAGGTCCATGATCCGCGGCACCTCGGCTTGGCAGTGGGGGCACCAGTGGGCGATCGTCGCGATCACCTTCGGCTTGCCGTCGGGCGCGATGCTCGCGGTGTTGCCCGCGAAGTTCTTGCCGGTGACGGTTGGGACCGTCTTGCCGACGGCCGGGTCCTTGCCCGAGCTGGGCAGCGGCACGAGCGCGGTGCCGGTGAAGCTCACCGACGGGCTGCGCTCGATCTTCGCGCTCGAGATGTTGCTGCTCCCCGACTTGTTGCTCTTGCTGTTGTTGGCGCTGATCGCCCAGATCACCGCACCGACCCCGATGACGACGAGCGCGGCGATGATCAGCGGGAACATCATCCCGCCGCCGCGGCCACCCCGCCCGGGCGGCTTGCGCCGCTTCGGGGGTGCCGGAGGTCGCTTCACGGGGGGACGCTTGGTCGTCACGGGACGTTGACCTCCAGGGGCGGGGCGGCCAGCAGTGTGCCATCCTCCGCGGTGTCGGGGGCGTCGGGGAACTGCTCGTACCGCACGTCGACCAGCAGCATCAGGCCGATGAGCAGGAACCCGCTCAGCGCCATCCAGGCCAGCGTCATGAACCCGCCGACGGTGAACCACGGCACCGAGCACGGCACCGTGCGCGAACAGGCGGTCGCGCTCTCCACCCAGCCCCGCTCGAGCGCCCAGTGGTAGCTCGAGAGGACGATCCCGATACCCACCAGGATGAAGCCGATGAGCCGGGCCGAGCGCTCCCGCTTCCAGGCCGCGACCGCCAGCACGATCACGAGCGGGTACATGCAGATGCGCTGGTACCAGCACATCTCGCACGGCGTGAAGTGGGCCCCGAGGGAGTAGTAGAGGCTGCCGCTCATGCAGACCGCGGCCACGAGGAACGCGAACGCGCGGGCGTAGGGGCCGATGAGGTAGACGATCCGGTCGACGCCGTCGCGGGCGCCGCGGGAGACCAGCGCGGCCAGGCCGAGGACGACCGCGGCCACCACGATCCCGTCGGCGAAGTACGTGAGGCCGACGAAGACGTACGTGATCGCATTGGTGAATCCCGAGAGCGGCGGATCGATCACGGGCGACAGCCTGGCACGAGCTGGGCTACCGGATGACGACAGGCTGGCGAACAGTCACCGACGTGAACTCGTCCACAAGGGCCCGGACCGTGAGCACCCAGCGGCCGCGGATCGGCAGGTCGGCCCCCGGCGCCAGGTAGTGGCCGGGGCCGAGCTCCCGGAGCTCGAGCGTGATCGGCCCCATCCCGGAGCCGGGCGGGGTCATCGTGGCCTCGATGCGGACGACGCTCGCCTGCACGCCCGTCTCGGGCTGGAGGGCGGTGATGTGCACGTCGTTGGGTCCCGGGCGGGCCGGGTCGACCTCGAGGTCGAACCACAGCTTCGACGACGACCGGTTGATCGTCGCGAACACCCGGTGATCGGCCGCGCGCGCCGGCTGCGCGTTGACGAGGAGGCCGGTGACCGACAGCACCACGAGCGCGACCAGGAGCTCGGCCGCCACCGACCGCCGCAACGACCGCAGCGTCGACGGCGACGGCCGGTCGTCGGCCGGCGGTGCCGGCACGGAGAGGCCGGGGCCGCCGGGCGCGGCGACGGTCACGAGCTCCCGCTCGGGTGGCGCCGCCGCGACGGCCGCGACGACGAGCCGGGCCTGGACCGCGCGGCGGCTGAGGTCGGCGAGCGCGACGAGCACCACGAACGCGATCACCTTGACGATCAGGATGCGCCCGAAGTCGGTGTGCGTGAGCGCGTGCAGCGACCCGACCTGCCGCCACGACTGGTACACGCCCGTGATCACGATCGTGCAGACCGACCAGAACGCGATGCGGGAGAAGCGCGGCAGCATCGACCGCAGCTCGCCGACCGGAGCGACCCGCAGCCCGACGAGCCCGAGCACCGCGAGGCCCCCGAGCCACACCGCCATCGCACCCACGTGCAGGGTGTCGGCGAGCAGGGCCAGCGGCCACTGGATCCCGATCGCCGCGTGCCCCGCCAACCCGGGCGTGAGCGCGAGCGCCGCCGCCAGGACGGTGGCCGCGGCCTTCCAGCCGGCGCCGAGGGCCGCGTCGCGGCGGCCCGCCGTCCGGAGGAGGGGGATCGCGAGCAGCAGGAGCGCGAGCCGCACGAGCTCCACGTGGCCGAACCGCGTGTCGAGCACCGACCGGATCAGGTCGGCGTCGAAGACGCGCCCCACGCCCAGGGCCGACGCATACGGCCCCTCGAGGAGGATCCCGGCGACGGTGCCGACGAGCGTCACCCACCAACCGGTGGCCACGATCCGCCGCGCGCCGTTCACCGAGCGACCGCCCGGCCACACGACCACGAGGAAGGCCACGCCCCCGATCAGGAGGGCGAGGCCCGCGAACACGCCGACGCGGACGACGGCGAAGAGCGCGCCCACGACCGCGCTCCCGCCCGCCCCGAGCAGCCTCCGGGCCAGCGACTCGCTGCGCGCCGACGCCGACGCGGAGGCGGGGCCCACCCCGAAGGTGAACGCACCCTGCACCGGGTGCGAGTCGGCCGACACGACGCGCCACGTGACGACGTACGAACCGTGCGGGAGGTGCGGGAGGCGCACCTGGACGCGGGTGCCGTCACCGCCGGGGTGGGTCGGGGGCGACGTCGCCACCCGGTGCGCGGCACCGTCGAAGACGCGGATGGCACCGAGCTCGGTGGTGACCGACTCGCCGAAGTGCAGCGTGACGGTGCGCGGCGACGTCGCGGAGGACGAGCCGCCTTCGGGCGACGTGTCCAGCAGGACGGCGTGGGCGGACGCCGGCGCCGCGAGCGCGCCGACACCGAGGAGTGCGAGGACGAGCACCGCCCCCGCGCGTCGCCAGCAGCGGGTCACCGGGAGGCGACGGCCGGCAGTGGGTGGGTGCGGACCTCGGGCCGGTGGCGGGAGAGGATCCACGCGACGGCGAGCGCGGCGATCCCGACGACGTGCTGGAGCTCGCCACCGAGCGCGGCGTTGCCGCTCAGCACGTCGACCGTCGACGTGAGCACGGTGCACGCGACCAGCGCGATCCCCACCGGCAGCAGTCCGCTGATGAGACGCGGCCGCCACGCGGCCGCGAGGAAGCCGACCCCGATGGCGAGGTCGAGCGAACCGAGGTGGTGGGCGGCGTGGACCGGCACTCCCGCATCGTCGCCGAAGAGCGCGGGGAGCGCGGCCAGGATCTGCGCGAAGGCCAGCACCGCCAGCACGCTCCGGAGAATGGCGTCGCGCCCGTCGTCGGCCCGCGGTTGCCGCGGGCGCGGCGGAGGCTCGGTCGCGATGGCCGCGAGGATCGGCGCCGAGAGGTCGGGGACGGGCGCGAGGGTGGCCACGCGGGTCGACCGGTGGAGCGCGTCGGTCCGCGCCGCCCACTCCCGGCATCCGGGGCACGACCGCTCGTGGCGGGCCCGAGCCCGGGGCGACTCCCCCGGGTCCTCACCGTCGAGGATCGCGGAGTACCCGATCCGCCAGTCGTCGCAGGTCATACGGGGACTGTCGTTTCGGGTGGGCCGCGGGTTCCCGGTTATCGTCCGCGATCGTGGACGAGCTGGCGGAGCTGCTCCTCGCCGCCCGGGACGGCGACCGGACCGCCCTCACCCGGGCGATCCGGATCAGCCAGGGTGAGGTGTGGCGACTCGCCGCGCACCTCGTGAGCCGCGACGCGGCCGACGACGTCACCCAGGACGTCTACCTCCGGGTGTTTCGCGCGCTGCCCTCGTTCCGGGGCGAGTCGAGCGGACGCACATGGATGCTCTCGATCGCGCGCCGCAGCTGCGCCGACGCGGTCCGGGCCTCGGTCCGCCGGCGGGCGCGCGACGCCCGCCTCCACGCCCAGCCGGACCCGCAGGTCGAGCGCGCCCACGACCCGGCCGAGGCGATCGCGCTCGGCGAGCTCGTGCGCGCGCTCGAGCCCGCGCGCCGCGAGGCGTTCGTGCTGACCCAGGTCACGGGGTGCTCGTACGCGGAGGCCGCCGCCATCTGCGGCGTGCCGATCGGCACCATCCGCTCGCGCGTCGCCCGGGCCCGCTCCGACCTGCTCGAAGACCTGCGGGCCGCAGGCGCGGGATGATCGTCCGACTCGTCCGGAACCTCGCGGTCGCCGCGTTGGTCGGCGCGACGTCGGTGATCGCGATCCCGACGCCGGCGTCCGCACACGGCGTCGGCGGCCTGCAACCGAGCAACTACCGCACCGACGTGAAGCGGGTGACGCCGCGTGACCCACAGGTGCACGTGAAGGCGGTCGACCTCGGCAACCGCCTCGAGCTCACCAACGACGGTCCGAGCGACGTGATCGTGGTCGGGTACCAGCACGAGCCGTACCTGCGCATCGGCCCCGCCGGCGTCTTCGAGAACACGAAGTCGCCCGCGGTCTGGCTGAACCGCGCGACCCGTCCCACCGCCGGCGCGCTCCCCGACCGCTACGACGCCTCCGCCAAGCCGCAGTGGAAGCGCATCTCCTCCGGGCGCACCGCCCGCTGGCACGACCACCGCGCGCACTGGATGGGCACCTCCGACCCGGCCGTCGTCACCAACTCCCCGGGCCGGACCCATGTCGTGATCCCCAACTGGTCGGTCGGGCTCCGGGTCGGCGGCACCCGCGGCGCGATCACCGGCGACGTCGTGTGGGTCCCCGGGCCCGCGCCGTGGCCGTGGTTCGGGGCAGCCGCCGTCCTCGCGATCGCGCTCGTGCTCGTCTCCCGCACGCGGTTCTGGCGCGCGGCGCTGGTCGTGGCCCTCTCGGTCCTGCTCGTGGCCGAGGCCCTGCACGTCGGCGGCACCTGGGGCGGGAGCACCGCGACCGGGTGGTCGAAGAGCGTGCAGGACATCTACTCAGTCGCGGGCTGGGTCATCACCGCGCTCGCGCTCGTCTTCCTGCTCCGCCGGGACGACCCCTACGACGCGACGCCGGCGGTGCTCATCGCCGCGGTCTTCGTGTTCCTCGCCGGCGGGCTCACCGACGTGACCGAGCTCACGCGCTCGCAGATCCCGTCGACGCTGCCCGAATGGCTCTCGCGCGTCACGGTCACGATCGCGCTCGGCCTCGGGTTCGGCGTGCTGATCGCGGCGGCGCTCCGGCTCCGGCGGCCGGCGCCACCACCCCCGGCGCCCGCGGACGAACGCCTGCGCCTGGTCGACACGCCCTGAGACCGGCGCCGGCAGGCCGCGGCGCGCGCTCCCGACCCGACGGCCGCTGGCGTTGCTACCCTGACGGCCGTGTCAGGCAGCGGACGACTTCAGGGTGAGGTTGCACTCGTCACCGGGTCCACCTCCGGGATCGGCAAGGCCATCGCCCGGCGCTTCGGGACGGAGGGCGCACGCGTCGTCGTGAGCGGCCGCGACCCCGGGCGGGGCGCGGCGGTCGTCAACGACATCGAGGACCTCGGGGGCGAGGCAGCCTTCATCCCGGCCGACCTCTCGGCCGAGGGCGCCGGCGCCTCGCTCGTCGCCGCGGTCAAGGAGCGGTTCGGCGCGCTCACGGTGCTGGTCAACAACGCGGTGGCGAGCGCCGCGGGCAAGGACGGCCCGGTCGACCAGCTCGAGCTCGAGGCGTGGGACGCGATCCTCCGCGTCAACGTCTCGGCCCCGATGCAGCTCGCGGCGGCGGCGATCCCACTCATGCGCGAGTCGGGCCACGGCTCCATCATCAACATCTCGTCGCGCGCCGGTCACCGCGGCAGCAAGGGCCGGGCCGCCTACACCGCGAGCAAGGGCGCGCTGAACGCGCTGACCCTGTCGATCGCGGTCGACTACGCCGCCGACGGCATCCGCTGCAACACCATCAGCCCCGGCTACGTCATCAACGAGGTCCGCGACGCCGACATCACCCCCGAGCGGCGCGCGTACTACCAGGGGATGCACCTCACCCGGCTCGGGGAGGCCGATGACATCGCCTACGCGGCCGTCTACCTCGCGAGCCACGAGTCCGACTTCCTCACGGGGAGCCTGCTCCCGCTCGACGGCGGTGGCAGCGCGGCGCGCGGGCTCACGCTCGGATGAGCACCGTCCTCGGTCCGACCCCGCCCCGGCCGGATTCGCCGGAGTTCGCGGCGCTGGTCGAGTGGGAGACGGGCGAGGACGAGGTCCACGTCGCGCGCACCGCCGACGGCTGGAACCTCCACCTCTACCGTTATCTCCCCCGTGGCGACGCCGGCGCGTCCGCACGGCCCCGGCCCCCGGTCGTCATGGGGCACGGGCTCTGCGGCAGCCGCTACATCTTCGACGTCCACCCCGACTACTCGCTCGCGCGGTACCTCGCGGCGCAGGGGTTCGACGTGTGGCTGGTCGACCTCCGGGGCCGCAACGAGAGCTGGCCCGACGGCGGCCCCGATCCCGAGCTCCAGTGGGACTTCGACGACTTCGTGGCGTACGACATCCCGGCGGCCACCGAGACCGCCTGCGCGGTCAGCGGCGCCGACACCTGCTTCTGGCTGGGCACCGAGATGAGCGGGATCGCGCTCTACGCCCTCGGCATCGCCGGCACGGCACCGCGCGTGCGGGGCGGGATCACCATGGGCTCGCCCGTGGTCACGCCGCCGACGGCCGAGGTGCCCGGCGTGACGTCGGCGGTCCCCGAGCGGGTCGGCAACCGCTACCGGTTCTCGATGGTCAGCGCGTTCGGGCCCGGCCTCGCGGCGCAGGGCAGCGACGTGCTCGAGAGCAGCTTCCGGCGCACCAACACCGACTGGACCGTCGTCGCCCGCTACTTCCGCTACGGCGTGCCCGACGAGTGCACCGCGATCATCGACCAGTTCCGCGACTGGATGGACGCCGCCGCGATGCGCAGCGTCGACGGGTCCCTCGTCTACTCCGACCGGCTCGCCGAGTTCACGCTGCCGGTCCTCATGCTCGCCGCGGCCGCCGACCTGCAGCGGCCGCCCGACGCGGTGGAGGACGCGTTCCGCCGAATCGGCAGCCCGGACAAGACGTTCGTACGCGCCGGCGTCGCCACGGGATTCGCGGTCGACTACGGGCACGACGACCTGGTCGCGGGCTACCACGCACCGGAAGAAGTGTTCCCACGCATCGCCGCGTGGCTGACGGAACGGAGCTGACGTGCATCCTCGGGTCTCGGTGAGCGCGATCTCGACCTTCCGGTGGTCGCTGGAGGAGGACCTCAGGTTCTACGCCGAGGCCGGCATCGACAACATCGGCGTCTCGGTCGTGAAGCTGCAGGACGCCGGCTGGGCGGACGGCGCGCGCCGCGTCGTGGAGTCGGGCATCCGCGTCTCCAACCTCATCGGCCTCGGCCCGTTCGACCTGCAGGACCCCACCGACTGGGACCGCCAGCGCGAGCGACTGTGGAGCGCCCTCGAAGCCGGCAGCACGATGGGCGCGGAGTGCATCATCTTCACGACCGGGCCCGCCGGCCAGATGACGTGGGAGGACGCCGCCGACGCACTGGAGGCCGCGCTGACCCCGGTGCTCGCCGACGCACGCGAGCGCAACATCCCGTTCGCGGTGGAGCACACCAACAGCCTGCGGGTCGACGTCGGCTTCGTGCACACGCTGCGCGACGACATCGATCTCGCCCGCCGCCTCGACACCGGCGTGTGCATGGAGATCAACGCGTGCTGGGCGGAACGCGATCTCAACGGCACGATCACCAACGGCGTCGACCGGCTCGCGCTCGTGCAGGTCAGCGACTACAAGATCGGCACGACGTGCACCCCCGACCGGCTCGTCCCCGGCGACGGCGACATCCCGCTGGAGCGGATCCTGGGCCAGGTGCTCGCCGCGGGCTACCCCGGCTGCTTCGACCTCGAGCTCATCGGGCCGAAGATCGAGGAGGAGGGCTACGCCGGCGCCGTGCGGCGCAGCGTCGACAACCTCGGGGCGCTGCTCGAGAAGCTCGGCGCCTGAGCCGGCGTTCCGGGTCGGGCCCGCCGGGCCGGGCTACGGCGGGGGCGCGCCCCACGCGACGCGCGGCAACGACGGCCCGGGCGGGAACGGATGGCCCTCGGCCTGCTCGCACAGCTCCCAGTACCACTCGGGCCACTCGATCGCGGCACCGTCCTTCGCCAGGAGCTGCACGAGCCACGCGCTCGCGATCACGCGGCCGTCGCCGCGCGCCGCGAGCTGCTCCTCCACGATCGTCGCCCGGCCCCGCCGCTCCACCAGCCGCACCGCGACCACGTACTCGTCGTCGGGTCGCCCCTCCGACTCGTACCGCACGTGGAGCTCCTTCGCGAGCACGACCACGCCCGCCGGGCGGAGGTACCCCGTCCAGCGCGCCCCGAGGCGCGTCGGCACGTAGACCATCCGCGCGTCGTTGAACATCCGCACGATCGCGGCGTTGTTGAGGTGGCCCTGGCCGTCGATGTCGCCGGGTTGCAGCCCGGCGAGCGTGGCGAACCGGTAGCCGGGCGGCGGTTCGACCGATTCGGGACCCGTCAACTCAGGCCCACATGAACGCGCCGCCGTCGGCCATCATCGTGTGGCCGGTGACATAGCGCGCCGCGTCGCTGCACAGGTAGAGGGCGATGGGCGCGATGTCGAGCTCGGGATCGCCCTGGCGGCCCATCGGGCAGTTCTCGACGAACTGCCGGTACCCCTCGCTCTGCTTGCCCGCTTCGCCGTGGTGGGTGGCCGAAGCCGGCGCGATCGCGTTGACGCAGATGTTGTCGGCCCCCCACTCACGCGCCGCGGTCCGCGTGAGCGCGCGGATCGCCTCCTTGCTCGCGTTGTAGGCCGCGAAGCCGCGCCCGCCGGTGATGCCCATCGACGAGGCGAAGTTGACGATGCGCCCCCACTGCTGCTCCTTCATGTGGGGGTACACCGCCTGCATCGCCCAGAGGGTCCCCTTCACCCCGGAGTCGTAGAAGACGTCGAAGTCGGAGTCGGGCACGGTGGCCACCGGGCGCATGGGCCGGAACGTCTGCGCGTTGTTGACGATGCCGTCGACGCGGCCGAAGCGCTCGAGCGTCGCCGCCACCATCGAGTCGATCTGCTCGTGGCTGTTGATGTCGCACACGACTCCGAGGCACGGCACCCCGAGCTCGGTGAGCTCGTCGACCGTGCGCTGCATCGTGTCGGGCTTCCACTCCGCGACGACCACACTGGCGCCGCCCTTGCCCAGGTGGTGCGCGATGCCGCGCCCCACCCCCTGCCCCGAGCCGGTGACGATGACCACACGACCGTTGACGCCGTGCATGTCGTGCACCGCGGCCGAGACCGCTGGATCTACCCCCATGGAGCTGCTCCCCCTCCGGAACTGACGTTGACGTCAGCTTACCGGCGGGGGATAGGGTCGCCGCCGTGCAGACACTCGAGGGCCAGATCATCTTCGTCACCGGCGGTGGGAGCGGCATCGGGAGGTCCACGGCGCTGGCCGTGGCGGCCGAGGGCGCGGCGGTCGGGGTCATGGACCGCAACGTCGATGGCGTCGACGAGACGGTGCGACTCGTGGAGGCCGCGGGCGGTCGCGCGCTGGGGTTGCCGGGCGACGTGAGCGACGACGCGGTGATGGCGGACGCGGTCGCGGAGCTCCACACCGCGTTCGGCCCGATCGGCGGCGTGGTCACCTGCGCCGGCATCTTCCACGGACCCGACATGCAGCATCTCGCCGACGTGTCGTTCGACGACTTCATGTACGTGCTCAAGGTCAACCTCGCCGGCACGTTCCTCGCGGTGAAGTACAGCCTCCCCGACCTCGTCGAGACCAAAGGCGCCATCGTCACCATCGCGTCGACCGCGGCACTGAAGGGCCACGGCTTCGGCTCGGGTTACACCGCGAGCAAGGGCGGGGTCGCCGCGCTCACGCGGCTCATGGCCGTCCAGTACGGCCCCAAGGGCGTGCGCGCCAACTGCATCTGCCCCGGCGGCACCGACACGCCGATGACCGCGGGCACCTTCTCCGGGCCCGACACCCAGGAGCGGGCGAAGAGCGTGCCGCTGCGGCGGTTCGGCCAACCCGAGGAGGTCGCCTCGGTCGCGGCGTTCCTGCTCTCGGGCGGCGCCAGCAACGTCACCGGCCAGACCCTGGCGGTCGACGGCGGAACCACGATCCAGTGACCGGCGCCGGGGCCGACGCACCGATCCCGGAGGCGCCGTCGGCGGTGGCCGGGCCGTGGTTCGGCGTGTTCCTGCCCCAGATGCGCATGTCGTGGCCGACGATCGTCGACCGGGTGGTGCTCGCCGAGAGCGTGGGCTTCGACTCCGCCTGGCTGATGGACCACATGTGTCCGCCCGCGGCCGCCGACCAGCCCACGTTCGACGGGTGGGCGCTCGCGGCGGCGCTCGCGGCCCGCACCTCGAGCATCCGCCTCGGCCACCTCGTCACCTGCGACGCGTTCCGACATCCCGCGGTGCTCGCGAAGATGGCGGCCACGATCGACGTGATCTCCGAGGGCCGCCTCGATCTCGGCATCGGCTGGGGGTCGGTCCCGGCCGAGCTCAAGACCTACGGCATGTACGCCGGGCCCGCGGCCGCCCGCGCCTCGCGGCTGCGGGAGTCGCTCGAGGTCATCCAGCTGATGTTCTCGGGCGAGCGCTTCGACTACTCGGGCGAGCACTTCACGCTCGACCAGGCGATCGGGCTCCCCCGCCCCGCGCAGGCGCACGTCCCGGTGCACATCGGGGGCACGGGCGAGAAGCTCACGATGCCGATCGTGCGCGAGCACGCCGACTGGTGGAACTGCCCCACCTACGGCGTCGCGCGCCTCGCGGAGCTCCGCGAGCTCGCGGGCGCCGCCCGCTGCAGCGTGCAGCACCCGGTCGCGCTCGCGCCCGACGAGGCGAGCCGGGCCGAGGTGATGGAGCAGGCGCAGCGCCGGTTCGGCTCCTGGGGTGGGCTGATCGCCGGCACGTCGACCGAGGTCGCCGACGCGCTCGCGGCCGAGGTCGCGTCGGGGGTCGGGGGCTTCGTCCTCCAGTTCACCGACTTCGGGCAGCCGGACACGTTGGCGCGGTTCATGGCCGAGGTCGCACCGGTGGCCGCGGCCGCCGCCTGAGCCACCCGGCGGCCGCGAAGCGCACCCGATCCGGCATCTCGCCGCTGAATCCGTGGTGATTCTCGCCGAGGTCGATGGAATCCCTTGCCTCGGGCGCCTCCGCGGGCGACGATTCGAGGGTCGTTGCGATCCGCGAGAGGACGAGCCATGCCCCAGGACAACTTCATCGGCGGCGGGTGGGCACCCGCCCGGAGCGGCCGGACCGACCCGGTGCTCGACCCCGCGACCGGCGAGGTCATCGCCGAGGTCGCGTCGAGCGACGCCGCCGACGTCGACGCCGCGGTGCAGGCCGCGGCCGACGCGTTTCCGGCCTGGGCCCGCCTGACCCCCCGGCAGCGCAGCGAGCACCTCATGAAGCTGGCCGCGGCCATCGAGGCCGACCTCGACAACCTCTCCGCGATCGAGTCCCGCAACGTGGGCAAGCCGGTCTCGATCATGGAGTTCGAGATGGACCTCACCCTCGACAACTGGAGGTTCTTCGCCGCAGGCGCCCGCTTCCTGGAGGGCCGGGCCGCGGGCGAGTACCTCGAGGACCACACGTCGATGCTCCGCCGCGACCCGCTCGGCGTGGTCGCGTCGATCGCGCCGTGGAACTACCCGCTCAACATGGCCACGTGGAAGGTCGCGCCCGCGCTCACCGCAGGCAACACCGTGGTGCTCAAGCCGAGCGAGCTCACCCCCATGACCGCGTTGCGCCTCGCCGAGCTGGTGGCCGACATCCTGCCGCCCGGCGTCTTCAACGTGATCCTCGGCGACGGCGAGCACGCCGGCGCCGCGCTCGTGTCGCACCCGAAGGTCGCGATGGTCTCGCTCACCGGCGACGTCGCCACCGGCAAGGCGATCGCGCGCGCGGCGGCCGACTCGCTGAAGCGCGTGCACCTCGAGCTCGGCGGCAAGGCGCCGGTGGTCGTGTTCGACGACGCCGACCTCGACGCCGTGGTGTCGACGCTCGCGGAGGCCGCGTATTACAACTCGGGCCAGGACTGCACCGCGCCCTGCCGGGTCATCGCGGGCCCGGGGATCTTCGACGACTTCGTCAACGGCCTCACCGACGCGGTGCGCGCGATCAAGGTGGGCGACCCGCAGGATCCCGACACCGGGATGGGCCCCGTCGTGTCGGCCGCGCAGCTCGAGCGCGTCGTCGGCATGGTCGACCGCGCCCGCGAAGCCGGCGCGGAGGTGACCGTCGGCGGGAGCGCGCCGGGCGGGCCCGGCTACTTCTACGACCCTGCCGTCGTCGTGCAGCCCGACCAGCGCAGCGAGATCGTGCAGCGCGAGGTCTTCGGCCCGGTGGTCACGGTGCAGCGCTTCGGCGACGAGGCCGAGGCGCTGCGGTGGGCCAACGACGTGGACTACGGCCTCGCGTCGAGCGTGTGGACGCGCGACACCGGGCGCGCGATGCGCATGGCGCGCGACCTGCAGTTCGGCACCGTGTGGGTCAACGACCACATCCCGATCGTGTCGGAGATGCCGCACGGCGGGTTCAAGCAGAGCGGCTACGGCAAGGACATGTCGGTGTACGCGATCGAGGCCTACACCGAGCTCA
>JADGOM010000008.1 GCA_017882925.1 Acidimicrobiia bacterium
ATGGGCCGCGACGTGGTCCTGGTGTCGAGCGCGGACGAGACCGCGTTCGAGGTGCGCGCGCTCTTGGACGCCGGCGCCCGGACGCCACGCACGGACGGGGCCCCGGCCCGCACCTTCGTCACCAGCGGCGACCCGCACACGTTCGCCGCGCTCGGCGCCCGGTTCCTCGGCCCCGAGGTCGGCACGGTGGTTCCCTGGAACTGGAACCGGCACTGACGTGGAGCTCACGGTGCTCGGAACGTCGGGTTCCTACGGCGCGCCCGCGGGCGGCGCGTGCAGCGGTTACCTCGTGCGCAGCGGCGGGACCGCGATCTGGATGGACTGCGGCAACGGCACGCTCGCCAACCTGCAGCGCCATTGCGGGGTCGAGGACCTCGACGCGGTGGTCATCACGCACGTGCACCCCGACCACTGCGTCGACCTCTACGGGCTCCACGTGCTGTCGCTCTACGGCCTCGAGCACCGGGGCCTCCCGGTCTACGCGCCCGGCGGCACCGAGCGGCTGCTCGGGTCGCTCGTCGGCGGCGACTGGGGTGGCGCGTTCGCGTGGCACGACGTCGGCGACGGCGACCGGGCCGAGGTCGGCGCCACCGCGCTGCGCTTCTCCCGCACGCACCACCCGCCGCCCACGATGGCCGTCGAGATCACGGCCGACGGCAAGCGGCTCGTCTACACAGCCGACACCGGCCCCGACTGGTCGCCCGAGGCGTTCGGCCCCGGCGCCGACCTGCTGCTCGCCGAAGCCACGTACCAGGACTCGTCCGACGGCTACCCGTTCCACCTCACCGCGCGGCAGGCCGGCACGCTCGCCCGTGAGTCCCGGGCCCGGCGGCTGATGCTCACCCACCTCTGGCCCCGCCTCGACCCCGCGATCTCGGTGGAGGAGGGTGAGGAGGGCTTCGGTGGCCGGCTCACGCTCGCCGCGCCGCACCTCGTCGCCACGATCTGACAATCTGCGGGCGGCCCGATCACCTGCCGGGCCCGCCCGCGCCCGACCGAAGGACACCATGGGAATCCGCAACGACGGCCGCGAGCCGGAAGACCTCCGGCCCCTCCGCTTCACCCGCGACTACACGCAGTTCGCCGCGGGCTCGGTGCTCGTGGAGATGGGCAGCACCCGCGTGCTGTGCACCGCGTCGGTGGAGGCCCGGGTCCCGCCGTGGCTGCGGGGCAAGGGCCGGGGCTGGGTCACGGCCGAGTACTCGATGCTCCCCGGCTCCACCGCGGAGCGCACCGACCGGGAGGCCGCGAAGGGCAAGCAGTCGGGGCGCACGCAGGAGATCCAGCGCCTCATCGGCCGCTCGCTGCGCGCCGTCACCGACCTCACGCTGCTCGGCGAGACGCAGATCACCGTCGACTGCGACGTGCTGCAGGCCGACGGCGGCACCCGCACCGCGTCGATCTGCGGCGGCTACCTCGCGCTCCACGACGCGTGCAGCCGGCTGGTGGCCACGGGCGCGATGAAGGCGCACCCGCTCGACGACTTCTGTGCCGCGATCTCCGTCGGCGTGGTCGACGCCCTGCCGTACCTAGACCTCGAGTACACCGAGGACGTGCGGGCCGAGGTCGACATGAACGTCGTGATGGCCGGGTCCGGGCGCTTCATCGAGGTGCAGGGCACGGCCGAGGGCCAGCCGTTCAGCCGGGGCGAGCTCGACTCGCTGCTCGAGCTCGCGCAGGCGGGCATCGCGACGATCGTCGCCGCCCAGCGCGAGATGGTGTCCGTCCCACCGCCGCCGCGCCCGTGAGTGCCTTCCCCGGGCCGCTGGTCCTCGGGACCGGCAACGCCGACAAGGCCGGCGAGATCGCGCACATCTTCACGGCCGCATTCGACGTGATGCTCTTCACGTGGGCGCTCGAGGTGGGCGACGATGGCGGCTTCGTGATGACCGACGTGGCCGAGCCGTTCCGCAAGCCCGCGCTCCGCGTGCCGTTGGTGGTGGAGGAGACGGGTTCGACGCTCGCCGAGAACGCGCGGATCAAGGCCGCCGGATGGATGCGCTCCACCGGCATGCTCGCGGTGGCCGACGACACCGGCCTGTCGGTCGACGCGCTCGACGGCGCGCCCGGCGTCTACTCCGCCCGCTATGCCGGCGAAGACGCCACCTACGCCGACAACGTGGCCAAGCTGCTGCGCGCGCTCGACGGGGTGTCCGCCGCGGAGCGCACGGCCCGCTTCGAGACCGTGGCGCTCGCGTGCCGGCCCGACGGCACCGAGGTGCTGGCGCGGGGCGCGGTCGAAGGGACGATCGCGCCCGAGGCCCGGGGCACGTCCGGCTTCGGCTACGACCCCGTATTCGTGCCGACCGAGGGCGATGGTCGTACGTTCTCGCAGATGGACCCGGCCGAGAAGCACGCGTTGTCGCACCGCGGGCGGGCGTTCCGGGCCCTGGCCGCGAAGTTCCGAGAGCTCTAGGCGAGGAGACGCCGTGCCACTGCACCCGCAGGCCCAACAGCTCCTGGAGTACATGAACGGGATCCAGGAGCCCTACGGCCCCGACACCGACCCGGTGGAGGCGCGCGCCAATCTCGAGCAGCTCGCGTCGGTCGTGCCGGTCGAGCTCCGGGAGCAGGTGCTGCACGTCGAGGACCGCGTCGTGCCCGGGCCGCGCGGGAACATTCCCCTGCGCATCTACCGGCCGAGCGACGACCCGGAGCTGCCGGTGCTCGTCTGGTTCCACGGCGGCGGATTCGTCACCGGCAGCATCGAGACCCACGACGGCATCCTCCGGCCGGTGGCCAACGCCGCCGGTTGCATCGTCGTGTCGGTCGACTACGGGCTCGCGCCCGAGGTCCCGTTCCCCGGTGGCGTCGAGGACTGCTGGATCGCGACGCAGTGGGTGGCCGCGCACGCGGGCGACTTCGGCGGCGACGCGACACGGATCGCGGTCGGCGGCGACAGTGCCGGCGGCAACCTCGCCGCGGTGATCGCGCTCGAGGCCAAGGCGTCGGGCGGCCCGGATCTCGTCTTCCAGCTGCTGCTGTACCCGGTGACGACGTACGACCCCGAGAGCCCGTCGATCAAGGAGAACGCGACCGGCTACTTCCTCGAGGAGTCGGACATGATCTGGTTCAGCGGGCACTACTTCGGCAGTGAGCAGCACGCGATCGCGCTGCACGAGGCCGGGGAGTGGCGGGCGTACCCGCTGATCGCGCCCGACCTCACCGGCCTGCCGCCCGCGTTGGTGGCGACCGCCGAGTTCGACCCGCTCCGCGACCAGGGCGAGGACTACGCGCGGCGGCTGGCGGCGTCGGGTGTCAACACCCGGCTGCAGCGCTACGAGGGCATGTTCCACGGCTTCTTCGGCATGCAACGGGTGCTCGACACGTCGCAGGTGCTCTTCGACGACGTCGTCACGGCCCTGCGCCACGCGTTCGGGACGGCCTGACGTGGCCGTCCTCGACGTCGCGGGGTTCATCGCCGACCTGAAGGACCACGCGGTCGAGCACGCCTTCCACGTGCACGACGAGCGTCACTTCGTCGAGAGCTACTCGCTGCGCCAGACGTGGGAGGTCGACCTGCACCCGGAGGAGGGCTGCGAGGGGCCCGTCGACCTCTACCTGTCGCTCGACGTCGACCCGCGGGTGCTGCTCGGGTTCGAGGACGCGGTGCTGCGGCTCGACGAGCTGATCGACGAGGAGCCCGACGACACCTTCTACTTCCCGCTCCACTTCACCTGGGGCCTGCCCCCGCTGCCGCACTCGCCCGACCTGCTCGTGCTCGCCACCGAGCTGGCCGGCGTGGGCGGGCCCGACCTCCCGCTCGAGGTGTCGGCCATCGACTCGATCCCCGACGCGACCGACGCCCCCGAGCGCAGCCTGCGGGTCATCGCGCGCCAGCAGGTGTCGCTGGTGAAGATGGGCAAGGGCGAGGGCGTGAGCTGCGAGACCCTCGAGCGCTGCCTGGCCGTCAGCCGCCGCCTCCTCGAGGCCGCCCCCGACTGGCTCGGCTGACCCGGATCTGCGGCCTGGGTGCGGGGACGGGCAGTGGCGCGTGGGGCAGACTTGGCGGATGCCGATGCGCGTGAACTGCAAGCACTACGACAGCCGTACCTACGGCGAGGGCGAGGTGGTGCGCAAGTGCCGCCTCGACCTGGCGCCCGAGGCGCCGTGGCGCTGCCCCGACGACTGCAAGGCGTTCGCGGTCCGGCTCGTCGACGTGGGTTGGCAGCGGGGCAGCTTCGGGCACGACGCCGGGGCTCAGCCGCCGGAGCCCGAGCCCGAGGGTGAGGACATCGCCGCCCTGCTCGACTCGGCCGAGGACATCATCAACGCGGCCGCACCCGAGATCCTCGCCGAGTTCCAGGCGAAGGAGAAGAAGAGCCTCTTCAACCGGGCCAAGCGCAAGAAGAACAACAACGCCAAGAACAAGAAGAAGCGGTAGCCGCCGCGCGACCGGCCGCCGGCGGCGCGGTCGGCATCCGAGCCGCCGTCAGCCCTCGCCCCGGGCGTAGCGCTCGAGCCGTTCCCGGCCGGCCGGGTCGAGCACCTCGACGACATCGTGGACGACCGTCGGCCGCAGCGACCGCAGCGACGCGTCGCCCGGGGTCCCCGTCGCGGGCGTGTCGGTGGTGAGGAGCACGAGCGGCACGTCGGGCGCGGCCCGGTGCAGGACCGCGGCCCGACCCAGCGCGCGCCACAGGGTCTCGGCCCGGCGCAGCCCGTTGTGCGTGGTGCTGAGGCTGCCCGACAGGTCGAAGAGCCAACGCCCGCCGTTCGCGTCGTGCGCGGCCAGGGTCACGGTGAGGCCGGGCGCGACCTTGCGGTCGGCCTCGATGTCGACGAAGCCGCACTGCTCGAGCAACGCGCGCGCGACGGTGGGGGTGCGCTCACCGGCGCGCACCGCGGCGGTGAACCCGGCGACGGTGGCTTCGGCGGCGACGCCCGCCGCGGGCCCACGGTCGCCCGAGACCGGGTCGAGCGCGATGCCCGCGATGCCGGGCGCGGCGACCGCGGCCCGCGCCGCCGCGATGCGGGCCCGGGCCTTCTCGACGTAGGCCTCGTCGGTGTCGTAGCCGATGTAGTGGCGGCCGGTCTTCACCGCCGCGATCGCAGTCGTGCCCGAGCCGATGAACGGGTCGAGGACGAGGTCGCCGCGGTACGTGTAGAGCTCGATGAGCCGCTGCGGGAGCTCGACGGGGAACGGCGCGGGATGGCCGACGCGCGTTGCGCTCTCCGACGGGATCTCCCACACGTCGAGCGTCGCCTCCATGAACTCGTCCTTGGTGACGGTCGCCTGCGACGGCATGCCCTTCGCGGCACGTTGCCGGGCGGTGAGCGCGCGGTCGAAGCGGCCCTTGCTCGCGATGATCACCCGCTCGGTGAGGTCGCGCAGCACGGGATTGGCCGGGCTCTGGAACGATCCCCAGGCGCACGAGCCGCCGGCGCCCCGTGCCTTCCACCAGACGACCTCGCCCCGGAGCAGGAGCCGGAGCCGGTCCTGGAGGATCGTCGTGACGTCGGCCGCGAGCGACCGGTACGGCTTGCGCCCGAGGTTGGCGACGTTGACCGCGATGCGGCCGCCGGGCTCGAGCTTCTCGACGCACTCGGCGAACACCCGCTCCAGCATCTCGAGGTACTCGAGGTAGGTGGCGGGGATGTGGCCCTCACCGAGCGCCTGCTCGTACTGCTTGCCCGCGAAGTAGGGGGGCGAGGTGACGACCAGCGCCACCGACGCCGGGTCGATCTTGTCCATGTGCGCGGCGTCTCCCACGACGATCTCGTCGACGAGCGACGGCCGGTTGACGGTCGTGTCCTTGGACAGGTCGGGCGCGGCGAAGCGGGCGTAGAAGTCGGTGGAGTCGTGGCTCTCCCGACGTGAGGCTCCGAAGCTGGACGTGGAGGTGGGCCGTCGGTCCCGATCGCGGTCCGCCACGCCACCTCCTCCGAAGATCCCGGGCCCCGAGGGTTCGGGAGCTTCCCCCGCATCCTACGGGCCCCGACCTCGAGGCGCCGTGAGAGGACCGTCGAGGTGCTCTCACGGCGCCTCAGAACCTGCGAGCGCGAACTCGAGGGTGCCGGCGTCGGGGTCGGCGGCGGTGAGGACGACGTGCAGCTCCCGCCCGAGCTCCGCCGGGCTGCCGTGCATGGTGGCGACGACCGGCGGGTCCTGGAGCTGGATCACCGCGTCGGCCTTGTGGCGGTCGACGACCGTGGCCGCGAACGTCTCGCCGACGCGGGTCGAGAGGAGCAGCTGCTCGACGCGGTCGACGACGGCACGCTCGACCTCGTGCGCGTGACGGTCGGCCGCGGCCATGAGCGACGGCTGCTCGTCGAGCGCGTCGAGCACCCAGGCGGGCGCGTCGCGCCCCTCGAACTGCGCGACCACGAGCTCGTTGCCGAAGCGATCGACCAGCCGCCGCAACGGCGCGGTCACGTGCGCGTAGGTCGACGCGACCGCGGAGTGCATCGGCGGGTCGCCGTCGCCGCGCCGCCAGGCCACGTAGCCCGCGCCCCGCAGCACGTGGGCGGCCTGCGTGAGGAACGCGGCGTGTACGGGGTCGTGGGCGTCGAGCTTCCGCACGACCTCGGGGTACGACATGGTGCCGGGCCACCGGATCCCGAGGGTGTGCGCGCTGCGGCGCAGCCGGTCGAGCAGGAACTGGTCGACAGGTGGGAGCGACCGGAAGATGCCGAGCCCGCCGGCGGTCATGATCCGGGCCGCCTCGATGCCGGTGAGCAGCGAGATCTGCGCGTTCCAGCTCTCGACCGGGAGCGGCGCCCGCCACTCGAGCGCGTACCCCGGCCCGCGGGGGACGACCTCCTGGCTCGGGAGGTCGAGGCTCACCCCGCCGCGCGCGGCCTCCTGTTGCAGGCGGAGCCGGCCGATCTCGCGCAGCAGCTGGAGCGCGACGGGCGCGGTGCCGGCGTCGAGGTCGCGTTGCACCGACGCGTAGTCGAGCGCGGCGCGGCTGCGGACGGTGGCCCGCTCGACCCGGGTCTGCACCGCGGTGCCGGCCGGGTCGAGGTCGACGGTCCAGAGCAGCGCGGGTCGGTCGCCGTCGGGCAGCAGGCTGGCGGCGCCCTCGCCGAGCACGTCGGGGTGGAGCGGCGCCCGGCCGTCGGGCAGGTAGAGCGTCTCGCCGCGGGCCCGGGCCTCCCGGTCGACGGGGCCGCCGGCGTCGACCCACGCGGCCACGTCGGCGATGGCGTAGAAGACCCGGTACCCGTCGGGTAGGCGCTCGCTGCCGTAGGCCTGGTCGAGGTCGCGGCTGCCGGTGGGATCGATGGTCACGAGGTCGACGGCGGTGCGGTCCGCCCGGGGCCCGACGTCGCGCGGCCCGCGCGCGGCCGCGGCCTGCGCATCCGCGTCGACCTCGGGCGGGAACGCCGACGGGACCCCGAGCCGCGTGCGGATGCCGGCGAACGTGCCCGCGACCGCGGGCCCGACCGGCGCGATGGAGACCGCGGGCGCGCGCACGGCCTACGGCGCCGGGGTGGATTCGACGCCGGGGGTCGCGCCGCCCGCGCCGTGGGTCCCGGCGCGGTGGCGGATCGGGGCGATGACCCGGGGCACCGACTGCTCGATGCGGAGGCTCGTGCGCTGGAGGAACGCGAGCACCTCCTCGGCCGTGTCGCACACCTCGACCCAGCCGCCCCAGCCCGCGGCCTCCGCTTGCGATCGGACCGCGGGCACGAGGTCGGGCCGCACCCGCTCGTAGTGGTCGCGGCCGAGGAACACCATCGGGCTGCGCACCTCGTAGGCGGTGTAGGTGTTCTGGGCCGCGTCGGTGAAGATCTCCTGCTCGGTGCCCGCGCCGCCGGGCGCGTAGACGACGCCGGCGAGCGCGATCGCGAGGAGGCCGTTCTCGCGCACGCTGTTGGCGAAGAACTTGGCGACGTGGGTGGTGAACGGGCTCGTCGGCTCCTCGTCGTAGACCCATGTGGGGACGCCGAGGTTGAGGCCCCCGCCTGGATAGCGCGCCTGGACGTTCGCGCCGAGCGCGGCGTACGCATCCCGGTCGTCGTACGCGGGGACCGCGCGGAGGTCGGCCAGCGCGGCGTCGAGCGCGCCGTCGTCGAGCGGCGCCAGCCAGGCCCCGAGGTTCGCGGCCTCCATCAGGCCGGGGCCGCCGCCGGTGACCACGAGCGCGCCGGCCCGGGCCAGGAGCCGGCCGAGCTGCGCGATCTCGCGGAACAGCGGATCGTCGCGGCGGGTCGCGTGCGAGCCCATGACCCCGACCACCGAGCGGCCCGCGAGATCGACCCGCAGGAGCCGCGACAGCGCCGTCTCCATCGACGCGTCGTGGATGCCCTGGGCCAGCGCGTCGCCGAGCCCGCGGGGCTGGCGCCGGAACCAGGCCGAGATCTCGGCGTCGACCCCGCCGAGCAGCTCGGCCGGCGTGTAGAGCGTCGAGCGGTACGGCGTGAAGGGGAGCTCGGGGAGCTCGGGGAGGACCGTCGCGCCCCGCGCGGTGAGGATCGCGGCCATGCCGTCGGGTAGCGCGCAGGCGAGGAAGCAGGCGCCGGCGAGCTCCAGCGCGTCCCAGTCGACGGCCGCGGCCCGGAGATCGAGGCGGAAGGCGACGACCCCGGCGAGCTTCGGGGCCAGCTCGAGGAGGGTGTCGAGCCGGTCGACATAGCGGTCGGTCACGGCCCGCACGGTATCCGAGGCCGCCCGGAGTCGGCGGCCGGCGGCCGGGTCGGCTTCGATGGTCGGATGGAGTGGGAAGGCGACAGCTATCAGGCCCGGTTCGACGCGCTGGCGGCGAAGGGCGAGGACGTGCACGGGGAGGCCGCGTTCGTGGCCGCGCTCGGGCCGTCATCCGTGCTCGACGCCGGCTGCGGCACCGGGCGGGTCGCGATCGAGCTGGCGCGGCGGGGGATCGCCGTGGTGGGCGTCGACGCCGACGAGTCGATGCTCGCGACCGCGCGGGAGCGCGCGCCCGCGCTCACGTGGATCGCGCACGACCTCGCCTCGCTCGACCTCGGCCGCACGTTCGCCGTCGTCGTGATGGCGGGCAACGTGCCGCTGTTCACGCCCGCGGGCACCGAGGCCGCGCTGGTCGCGGGCTGCGCCGCGCACGTGGGGCCGGGCGGCGCGCTCGTCGCCGGGTTCCAGCTCGGGCGGGGCTACGGGCTCGCCGACTACGACGCGCACTGCGCCGCGGCCGGGCTCGAGCTCGAGGGCCGCTGGTCGACCTGGTCGGCCGCGCCCTTCACCGAGCCGGCCGGCTACGCCGTCTCCCTCCACCACCGCCGCCCGATCTGAGTGCGTTCACTGACTACACATGGTGTAGTCAGTGAACGCATTCAAGAGCTCTGAGGGGGGCGGATGCGGGAGCAGCGGGTGATCGACGTCGACGGCCACGTCTTCGAGGACGACCACATCTGGGAGCGGTACCTGGCCCCGGAGTACTGGGACCGCCGTCCGCGGCTCGTGCGCGACGCGCGGGGCACCACGCGCTATGCGTTCCAGGGCTCGGTGTTCCCAAAGGGCGACGGGGTGGGCGCCTGGGTGCCCGAAGGCATCCGCGAGGCGTCGGTGCACCGCGACGGCGCGGTCGACCCGAAGGCGCGGCTCGTCGACATGGACACCGACGGCATCGACATCGCGGTGCTCTACGGCGCGATGGGTCTCAGCCTCCACATGGCCGACGACGAGGAGCTCGCGGTCGCGTGCTGCCGGGCCTACAACGACTGGCTGTTCGACTACTGCGCCGCGGATCCCGCCCGCTTGAAGGGCACACCCGCTCTGCCGTTGAAGCACGTGTCGGCCACGGTCGCCGAGGCCCGGCGCGCGGTCAGCGAGCTCGGCTTCGTGTCGCTCACGATGCCGGCGGCGGTGGGGAAGCGGAACCCCGACGACCCCGCCAACGACCCGATCTACGCGGTCGCCGAGGAGCTCGACGTGCCGATCGGCCTCCACGCCGGCGGCCTCCGCCTCGTGCACGACCGCTTCACCGACAGCTATGCGCAGCTGCACACGCTCGACTTCCCGTTCACCAACATGTTCGCGGCCACGAAGGTGGTGTGCGGGGGGGTGCTCGAGCGGTTCACGACGCTGCGGATCGCGCTGCTCGAGTCGGGCGTCGGCTGGGTCCCCTACCTGTTCGAGCGCTTCGACGAGCACTACGAGCACCGCACGGCCGAGTTCACCGAGATCACCAAGCCGCCGTCGGAGTACCTCGCCGAGGGCCGGCTCTTCGTGTCGACGGAGGGCGAGCACGGCCTCCCGCAGGTGATCGCGCAGGCGGGGTCCCACTGGATCGTGTGGGCCTCCGATTACCCGCACTGGGACGCCGAGTTCCCGGGTGCGGTCGCGAAGGTGGCGGGCGACGAGGCCATCGACCCGGCCGACCGCGTCGCGATCCTCGACACCAACGCCCGCCGGCTCTTCGGCTGGCCCTGAGGTACGGACCTCCGCCCATCGGCGCGATGCCAGACTGGCGGGCATGACGGTGATGGTGGCGCTGCTGCGCGGGGTCAACGTCGGCGGCAAGGGGAAGCTCCCGATGGCCGACCTCCGCCGGATCCTGGCCGACTGCGGCTACGACGACGTGCAGACCTACATCCAGAGTGGCAACGCGGTGTTCTCGACGTCGGCCCGCTCGCCGGCCGCGGTCGAGAAGGAGCTGGCGGCCGCCATCCCGGCGGTGAGCGACGTCGCGCCGGCGGTGATGGTCCGCACGCACGCGCAGCTTCGGCAGGCGATGGCCGACAACCCGTTCGTGCAGCGGGGTGAGGATCCGAACGACCTCCACGTGACGTTCACCGCGAGCACGGACCGGGCCGTCGTCACGTTGCCGGATCTCGACGGCTACGCGCCCGACGAGGTGGTCGCGGTCGGGTCGCAGGTGTACTTCTTCCTGCCCGACGGGCTCGGCCGGAGCCGACTCGCGGCCGACTTCGCGCGCCAGAAGTCGCCACCGGGCACGTCGCGCAACTGGCGGACGGTCACCAAGCTGCTCGCGATGGCCGACGGGATCGCCTGACGCGATCGCCTCGCGCGGCACCACTCAGTCGACGGTGAGGACGATCTTCCCGCCGCCGACGTCGCCGTGCTCCAGCAGCTCGTGGGCCGCGGCCGCCTGCTCGAGCGGGAAGGTGCGCGCGATCCGCACCCGGAGCGATCCCGCCTCCACGAGGCCGGCGAGCGCCTCCATGCCCACCTGGCTCGGCTCGACGAGGAACGGGGTGGTGCGGACGCGGTCGCCCGCGGCCGCGCGCAACGGCCCGAGATCGGCCCCCGACGGGACGGTGACCAGGAGCCCGCCGTCGCGCAGCGTCGGCAACGAGTCGACCGCGGTCGGGCCGCCCACGAGGTCGAGCACCACGTCGACGTCGCGCACCGCGGCCCCGACGTCGACGGACGTGTAGTCGATCAGCTCGTCGGCGCCGAGCTCCGCGAGGAGCGGGTGGTGCACCGCCCGCGCGGTGCCGATGACGTGGGCGCCGCGCGCCTTCGCGATCTGGACCGCGAGATGACCGACCCCACCGGCGGCGGCGTGCACGAGCACGCGGGTGCCCGGGCCCACCCCCGCGGTCTCGACGAGCGTCTGGTACGCGGTGAGGCCGCCGAGCGGGAGCGCCGCGGCCGCGACGTCGCCGAGCCCGGCGGGGATGCGCACCAGCTGTCGGGACCGCGCGGTCACGTACTCGGCGTAGCACCCGGCCGGGTGCGGGAACCGCGGCATCCCGAAGACCCGGTCGCCCACCGCGAAGCGGGTGACCCCGAACCCCACGGCCTCCACGACCCCCGCGAGGTCCCAGCCGAGGATGAAAGGCGGCGGCCCGAGTCGCCCGCCGGTGCGCCGCGTCTTCCAGTCGACCGGGTTGACGCCCGCGGCCGCCGTGCGTACGAGCACCTCGGTCGGGGCCGGTTCGGGGCGATCGACGTGGGTCACGCGGAGGACGTCGGGGTCGCCGAGCACGTCCTGGGTCACTGCCCGCATCATGGCCGGATCGTAGACGGGGGCCTCCGCGTCGCCGCGGTCGACGCGCGGCGCGGGAATCCTGGTCATAGTGTCGTGATCGGGACCGGTCGTCCGTCTTCTCCTCGAGGGGCGACGCGGATCGTCGCACCACTTCGATCGGGGAGCAGTCGATGGACGACGCGGAGACCTGGGACCTCATCCACGCCGAGCGGGCGGCGTTGGCCGACACGCTCGACTCCCTGACGCCGGAGCAGTGGGCCCAGCCGTCGCTGTGCGCGGGCTGGACGGTGCAGATGGCGGCGGGCCACGTCGTCGCCGGTGCGGAGCAGACCAAGCCCGGCTTCTTCACGGGGATGGCGGCCAACGGGTTCCGCTTCAACCACATGATGGACCGCGACGCGCGCCGGATCGGCGCCGCCGGGCCGGACGCGATCGTCGAGCGGCTCCGGGCCCGGACCACCACCACCAACCGGCCACCGGCCCCGGTGAAGACGGTCCTCGGTGAGATCGTCGTGCACAGCGCCGACATCCGCCGGCCCCTCGGGCTCGACGCCCCGGTCGCCCCGGCCGCCGTCGTCGCGTGCCTCGACCTGTACAAGGGCGCCAACTTCCCGGTGGGCACGAAGAAGCGGATCGCCGGCCTCCACCTCGTGGCGTTCGACGTCGGCTGGTCCTACGGTGAGGGACCCGAGGTGTCGGGCGCCGGGCTGCCGCTGCTCCTCGCGATGACCGGCCGCAGCGGCGCGGTCGACGCGCTCGAGGGCGACGGGGTCGCGACGCTGCGCGAGCGGCTCGCGCCCGCGCGCTAGCCGGATCCGCCGGGGAGGGTCCAGGATCTCCCAGGCGGGGTCGAAATCGGCGCTCCGAGCCGTTTCCTGCTTGATCCTGCGGGTGATCGGGTCGATGGGACGGTCAGGGAGTGCCCATGACGACCCACGACACCTGGCGAGCCTGGATCCGATCGTGGTTGTCGCGCGCCTCAAACCAGCTGCTGGCCGTCGGCGGCCTCGGCGTGGTGCTCGCCCTCGTGGTGGTCGGCGCCAACGTGGCCGGTCTGAACCGGGCCGACGCGCAGTTCGAACGGGTCAACCATTCGTTGCGGCCCGCGAGCGAAGACCTCGAGGCCGTCTCCGGGTACCTCGCGGCGGAGCAGGCCGCGGTCCAGTCGTTGCGACCGACGACGGATGTGCAGACCCTGGACCTGACCAGGCTCCGCGAGGCGACCGCCGACACCGATGCCTCGTGGCGGGCGTTCACCGCGCATTCCGCAGGTCTGCCGGGCGAAGCGCGTCCGAGGGCCGCCTTCGAGCGCGCGTACAAGCAGTACCAGTCGTTGCAGCTCGACGCGATCAGCGCGCGGCTGGCGGCCACGTCGGCCACCGTCGCGGCCGCGGCGGCGTCGACCACCCCGTCGCCCTACGAGCTCGCCTACAGCCAGAGCCTGAGTGCCCTGTCGAAGCTCATCCACCAGTACGAGACGGTTGCGAACGCGAACACGATCCAGGGCGCGTCCCGGGTGCGTTCGATCCGCGCGCGGGTGCTCGAGGAATCGATCGTCGGCCTGCTGATCTTCGGGAGCGCGTTCACCACCGTGTTCTTCTTGCTGCGGCGACGCGAGGGACGACTGGGAGCGCAGGACCACCGGCACGACCTCGAGCGCGAGCGCTCCCGGCTCGAAGGCGAGCTGCAGCAGGCGTTCGACATGGTCCGGAACGAGGAGGACGCCTTCGCGGTCATCGGCAGTGGCCTCGAGCAGGCGGGCGACGGGTACCACGCCGAGCTGCTCCTCGCGGATTCGAGCCACGCGCATTTCCGTCAGGTCGTGACGAACTCCGGTCCGCAACACTCCGGGTGCGGGGTGGGAGACCCCCGCGAATGCCCGGCCACCTCGCAGACCCGCACGCTCGTCTTCGACACGAGCAACCGGATCGCCACCTGCCCCCACCTGCGCGAGCGGCCGGAGGGTCCCTGCTCGGCCGTGTGCGTGCCGGTGACGATCGCGGGCAAGTCGATCGCCGTCCTCCACGCCACCGGTCCCGACGGGGTGGCCCCCAACGCCGACTTCGTCGAGACGATGTCGCTCATCGCCCGCAAGTCGGGCGACCGGCTGGGGACACTGCGCGCGTTCGCCAAGACCGAGGCCCAGGCCCGCACCGACCCGCTGACCGGCCTGCTCAACCGCCGCAGCCTCGAGAACCAGGTCCAGGAGATCGTCGAGGACGGACAGCCCTACGTCGTCGTCTACGGCGACGTCGACTACTTCAAGAACCTCAATGACCTGCACGGCCACGAGACGGGTGACCGCGCGCTGCGGCTCTTCGCCCGCGTGCTCCGCGACAGCGTCCGTCCGACCGATCTCCCGGCGCGCTACGGCGGCGAGGAGTTCGTGGTGGTCCTTCCCGAGTGCGGCGTCGACGCCGCGGTCGCGGTGGTGGAGCGGGTACGCGAGCAGCTGGCGATCCATCTCGCCGATGGGCACCTCCCGGCGTTCACGGTGAGCTTCGGCGTCGCCGAGTCCTCTGCGAGCGCGCGGTTCAGTGAGACGGTCGAGCACGCCGATCAGGCGCTGTTGCGGGCCAAGAACGAAGGCCGCAACCGGGTCGTGATCGCGACGATCGGAAGCCCGGGCTCGCCGGGCCCGTCACCCGTGCGCGAGGCCGCCCCGGGTCTGGGCGTGGTCGCCGCCGACGGCTGACGTCGGAGCGCGGCCTCGGGACTTCCGGCCCTGTTCCCCGGCGGCGCCCGTACCTACGGTCGATGCATGGACATTCGCGATCCTGGTCGAGGCTCGATCCGAAGCGGCGGTGCCGGTCGTGGTTGACCGGATCGTCGTGCTGGGAGCCGGCACCGGTGGCACGCTGATCGCGAATCGCCTGCGCCGCCGCTACGCCGACGCCGCCGTCACCATCACCGTCGTCGACCAGGACGACCGCCACGTCTACCAACCGGGCCTCCTGTTCGTCCCGTTCGGTCTGGCCGACCCGGGCGAGATCGTGAAGCCCCGGCACGAGCAGCTCCACCACGGCATCGAGTTCCGCCTCAGCGGCGTCGACTCGGTGCAGACCGAGTCGGCCGAGGTCCGGCTGTCCGACGGTTCGGTGCTCGGCTACGACGTCCTGATCGTCGCCACCGGTGCGCAGCTCCTACCCGGGGAGACGGAGGGGATGACGGGCCCCGGCTGGATGGACAACGTCTTCACCTTCTATTCGCTCGAAGGCGCGACCGCACTGCATCCCGCGCTCGAACGCATGTCGGGCGGCCGGCTCGTGATCAACGTCGTCGACCTGCCGATCAAGTGCCCGGTGGCGCCGCTGGAGTTCGCGTTCCTCGCCGACTGGTACTTCCACGAGCGCGGGATCCGGGACCAGATCGACATCACCTACGTCACGCCCCTCGATGCCGCGTTCACCAAGCCCGTTGCCTCGGAACGGCTCGGCGGGCTGCTCACCGAGAAGCGCATCGAGCTCGTCACCGAGTTCAACACCGGTGAGGTCGACGGCCCGGGCGGCCGCCTGATCTCGTACGACGACCGCGTGGTGCCGTTCGATCTCCTCGTCACGGTTCCGCTCCACGGTGGTGCCGACTTCGTCGGCCGGTCGCCCGGACTCGGGGACGACCTCAACTTCATCCCCACCGATGCGCACACGCTGCAGTCGCACGCGTCCCCCAACGTCTTCGTGCTCGGCGACGCGGCCAACGTGCCGATCTCCAAGGCGGGCTCGGTCACCCACTTCGAGGGCGAGACCCTGGAGCGCAACGTGACCCGCTTCCTGGCCGGCGAGCCGCTCGACGCCTCGTACGACGGCCACGCCAACTGCTTCATCGAGACCGGCTTCCACAAGGCGATGCTGATCGACTTCAATTACGACACCGAGCCGCTCCCGGGGCGATTCCCCGGACGCGCGGGACCGATGCCGCTGTTGCAGGAGTCGCGCATCAACCACCTCGGGAAGCTCATGTTCCAGTCCCTCTACTGGCACGCGCTGCTCCCGGGACGCGACATCCCCGGGATCACCGCGGCGATGAGCGACGCGGGCAAGCGCCAGCCGAGCGGAAAGGAAGCTCCATGAGCACCCAGACGATCGCGGGAGCCGAGGTCGAGCTCAACGACGAGGGGTTCTTCGTGCACCCCGAGCAGTGGAACGAAGCGGTGGGCGCGGTGATCGCGCGGGAGGCCGGCATCGATCCGATGACCGATCGCCACTGGCAGGTGGTCCGCTACATGCGGAGTCAGTACCTCGAGACGGGGTCGGCACCGTCGATCCGCACCCTCGGCAAGGCGTCGGGCGTGCCGGTGAAGGAGCTGTACCAGCTGTTCCCGAAGGGACCGGCGAAGCTCGCGGCGAAGATCGCCGGCATCCCGAAGCCGCGCGGGTGCATCTGAGCGCATCGCGCACGCGTACCGACGACGACAGGAGCGGACAGTGGGTGCAGCACCGATCGAGAAGGTGTCGATCATCGTGTCGAAGGGCTCGTTCGACGGCATCTATCCAGCACTGATCATGGCCAACGGCGCGCGGATGGACGGGATCGAGGCCAGTCTCTTCTTCACGTTCTTCGGTCTCGATGCGGTGAACAAGGCCCGCAACGAGCACGTGAAGGTCGCGTCGGTGGGCAACCCCGGGCTGCACATCGCGACCTGGCTCGGAGGCGTCCCCGGGATGTCGGCCATGGTCACGCACAAGCTCGCCAAGCGGATGGAGGAGCTCGACTTCCCGTCCATCCCGGAGTTCCTCGAGCTGATCCACGACTCCGGGGCCGGCCTGTACGCGTGCAAGGCGTCGGTCGACATGTTCGAGCTGACGAAGGCCGACTTCATCGACGAGATCGACGACATCATCACGGTCGGCGAGTTCTACGAGCAGGCGGCCGGCGGTCAGATCATCTTCACGTGAGTCCCGAGGGAGTGGCGCCATGATCGAAGTCTTCGCCGATGTGCTCTGCCCGTTCACCCATGTCGGCCTGCGCCGGTTCGTCGACCGTCGCCGTGAGCTGGGTGGGCGCGATGGGTTGCTCGTCCGCGCGTGGCCGCTCGAGCTCGTCAACGGGCACCCGTTGGGCGTCGACCTAGTCGCCGAAGAGGTGGAGGAGCTGCGCGCGCAGGTTGCCCCCGATCTGTTCTCCGGCTTCGACCCGACGCATTTCCCCGCGACGTCGCTGCCCGCGTTCACGCTCGTCGGCGCGGCCTACGCGCGTGGTCCCGAGCTCGGGGAGCGGGTCAGCCTCGCGGTCCGCGACGCGCTCTTCGAAGAGGGGCGCGACATCAGCGCGATCGAGGTGCTCGACGACATCGCGACCGCGCACGGGCTCGAGCCGTTCGTGGCAGTCGACCGCGCCGCGATCGTCGACGACTGGGAGGAAGGGAAGCGCCGCGGGGTCCTGGGGTCGCCCCACTTCTTCGTGGGCGACGAGGGCTTCTTCTGCCCGGGGCTCGACATCAAACGGGTCGGCGAACACCGGCGGATCAAGGCGGACCCCGTGCGGTTCGAGGCGTTCCTGGCGCACGCGCTCGCGGCCTGAAGGCGCGTCACCGCCCGGCTACGGCGTATCAGGCGGATCGACGGGCTTCGGTGCGCTCCGGCAGCAGCAGGATCGCGCCCACGAGGAAGCACAGGCCGCCGACTGCGGTACCGAGGTTCACGAGCATGATGCTGCGCGGCTCCCCGGTCGTCGTCACGACCTTCGACGCGATCGCCGACAGGCCGAACGCGATCGAGCCGGCGAGGTTCAGCGCGGTGATGCGCCACGACAGGCTGCGCGGATGCCACGACCACCAGCCGTGACTCACCTCGAACCAGGCCAGACCGCTGGCAACCAGGAAGCACACCGAGCCGAGCGCGTCCGGCACCCAGACGAGACGGTGGGCCTGCGTGCTGTTGAGGCTCGTGTCGAGCGCGGCGAGCGTGGTCACGTTGAAGAACACGGTGCCGACGAGCTGCACCAGGCTCCCGGACCAGTCGATCCGCCCGGGCTCCCACGTCCAGAATCGGAACCGTTCGCCGGCACCGGCGGTGAGCGCATGGGGCGCGTTGACCGTTTGCACGTACTGCAGGAACGCCGCGCTGGTGAAGAAGATCGAGCCGACGAAGAAGACGACCGCATCGGCGTCGGTCCCGACGAGGTCGACGAATCTCGGAAAGGGCCCGACGGTGAAGCAGATCGAGCCGATGGCGAAGAGCACGCCGACCCACCAGCCCATCGCCGACGGTGCCCACCAGGTGGAACCCCGGCCGGCGTCGAAGCGGCCCGCCTGCTTGCGGTGCGCACGTGACGACCACGACACCACGAACCCGTCGGGAGCCCGAAACGATTCGCGGGTGACGAACGGCCCGAGGCCGACGGGTTCGGCGCGGGCCCAATCGGCGGGCAACGTGACGTACGAGGCGGACAAGAGCGCCAAGCTACGTCGCGGCGCGCGACCGCGCGGGCCAGGGTGCGAGCGGAGGGACTCGAACCCTCAAGCCCTTTCGGGCACCGGGACCTAAACCCGGCGCGTCTGCCAGTTCCGCCACGCTCGCTCGTGACATCCGGTATGGGGCACGAGGGTACCGGGCGGGTGTGACTGTCGGCTCGCCCGCCACGCCCGGCGCCGCCTCACGGTGTCAGGGAGTCGCGCCGCCGCGGAACCCGCCGCCCCCGCCGAAGCCGCCCGCCGGGAAGGTGCCGCCGCCGACGACCCCGAGGCGGCTGGTGGTCGCGGCGGTGGTGGCGGTCGTGGCCGAACCGGGCAGCGGCTTGGCCAGGTTGGCGAGGGCCACGGTCTCGCCCGCCTGCAGCCCGCCCTTGATATCGGTCCAGGTGTCGCCGACCACGCCGACCTGGACCGTGGTGGTGGTGGCGGTGCCGCCGCGGACGACGCTCACGGTGTGGCGGGTACCCGAGATCGTGACCGCCGACGTGGGCACCGCGAGCACGGATGCGGCGCGGCCGGTGACGATCGACACCGTGCCGGTCGCTCCGTTGAGCAGCTTGGCGTTGGAGTCGGCCAGCCCGATGAAGACGGTGTAGCTGGTGGTCGAGGCGTTGGGGGTCGGCGCGACCGAGATGGAGCTGACGGTCCCCGCGAGCGGACGGGTCGACCCGTCGGGAAGGACGGTCGCGGCCTGGCCCACCTTCACCTCGGGGATGTCGGTGACGCTCACGGTGGTGGAGACCTCGTAGCCACCGGGGCCCTCGATCACGACGTTCTCGGTCGACGAGTTGGCGGAGACCGCGTCGCCGACCTTCAGGTTCACCGCGGCCACGGTGCCGGAGATGGGGCTCGCGATCGCGGCCTGGTCGATCGCCTGCTGCGCGACCGCGACCTTCGCCGCGGCCGCGTCGACCGCGGCCTGGTCCTTCACGAGGTCGGCGGCCGACGGCGCGGTGGAGGTGGCCGAGCGCGGCGTCGAAGCGGAACCGGAGCCGGTGCCCGCGCCGGATCCGGCACCGCTGCCGGAGCGGGAGGTGGATCCGCCCCCGGAGGGGGTCGGTGGCGCGGTGGTCGTGGTGGTCGCGGAGCCCGAGGCGGCCTGGCCCAGCAGCGTGTCGAGCGCATTCGACTCGGTGGCGAGCGCGGCTTGCGCGGTGCTCACCGCGGTCTGGTCGGTGAGCACCGTCTGCGTCGCGGTCTGGCAGGCCTGGAGCTGCTCGGGGGTGGGCGCCGTCGAGGGCGACGCGGTGGAGCGGGGGGCGGTCGTGGTCGTCGGGGCGGTGGTGGCGGTGGGATGGGCTGACGACGTCGTGCTGACGCCGGCCGCGGCGCAGATGGTCGCGGCCGAGGCCAGGGCGGTGTTGGCGGTGGCGATCGCGGCGTCGACGTTCTTCTGCGCGGCGAGGACGGCCTGTTGCGCGGCCGAGATCTGGGCCGCGTCGGGCGCGGCGGTCGTGCCGGCGGTCGCACCACCCGGGGTGGTGGGCCCGCCGGGAGCGGCGGCCGCCACCGTCCGGGCCGCCGCCGGGCCCGTCGTCGTGAGGGCGAGCGTGGCGCTCTGCGCGACGGGGGTCGTGGAACCCGAGCCGGTGGCCAGCGACGCGCCGACGGTGCTCGAGCCCGCGCCTGCGGAACCGGTGCCCGACGTGGTCTTGCCCGCCAGCGCGTCGGCCAGCACGAGCTGGGCCTGCGCGAGCGCGGCCTGCTGCGTGTGGAGCGTCATGGTGAGCGCGCCGGTGTCGAGGGACGCGAGCGACTGCCCGACGGTCACGGAGTCGCCGGTCTTGACCCCGACCGTCGCCACGGTGCCGCTCACGGGGAAGGCGACCGTCGCCTGGGAGATGGGCTCGATCGTGGCGACCCCGGTCAGCTGCTGGTCGACGAGGTGCGTGCCCACGACGGCGGTGCGGTAGTCGGGGGTGTTGGACCCCACGGCGCCCGCGACCACTGCGGTCCCCGCGACGAGCGCGACGACCACGAGCCCCGCGACCGCCAACCGGCCCCGGCGCTGGTACCAGTGACGCCGGCGGGCCGGGCCGTCGGCATCGGGGAAGAGGCTCGCGAGCCGGTCCTTCGCCGACGCGCTGCGGGCGGCCGCCGCGGTCGCGGGCACGGGAGTGGATCCGTCGGCCACGGCTACTCGCTCCTCAGCGCGTCGATGGGGGCGAGCCGCGCCGCGCGCGACGCCGGGTAGACGCCGAAGATCACGCCGATGCCGACGGCCATCACGATGGCGCCGATCGAGGCCGGGACCGAGATGATCACGCGGGAGTCGCTGAACTGCGGCAGCAGCACCGCGCCGAGCACGCCGAGCGCGACGCCGAGGATGCCGCCGGCCAGCCCGAGGATCGACGCCTCGACGAGGAACTGCCGACGGATCAGGCGGGGCCGGGCGCCCAGGGCCTTGCGCAGCCCGATCTCGCGGATCCGCTCGGTGACCGACACGAGCATGATGTTCATCACGCCGATGCCACCCACGAGCAGGGCGATGATGGCGATGCCGGCGAGCATCACCGTGAGGGTGTTGTCCACCGACGTCGCCGCGCTGAGGATCGACTGCTGCGTCGCGATGTTGAAGTCGGCGCTGGTGGCGGTGGTGATCTGGTGCCGGTTGAGCAGGAGCGCGTCGGTCTCCTGGTAAGCGCCGGACAGGGTGCCGGCCGATGTCGCCTTCACGTAGATCGAGCTCACGGCGTTGCGCGTCGAGCCGCCGATGAGCTTCTGCTGATACGTGGCGATCGGGACGATGGCGAGGTCGTTGTTCGACGTCGCCTCGTTGGAGCTGAGCGGCGCGAGCACGCCGATCACCTGGAGCTGCACGCCGTTGTAGACGACGTTGCGGCCGATCGGGTCGACCTGGCCGAAGAGCTGGGTCACGGTGTCGGGGCCGAGCACGACGACCGCGGCGGCGCGCTGCTCGTCGGCCGCGTTGATGAACCGGCCTTCGGTCAGCCCGCGGGAGCGCACGGTCTTCCACGCCGGCGTCGTGCCCGTGAGCGTGGTGGTCCAGTTGGTGCTGCTGTAGAGGAGCGACACCGAGGTGGTCGACACGGGTGCGACCGCGGTGACGTCGGGTGCCGCCCGCTTCGTCGCGATCGCGGCGGCGTCCTGCATCGTGAGGGTCGACGCCGAGCCGAATCCGCCGCGGGAGCCGGTGGAGCTCGTGGTCGAACCGGGCGAGACCACGAGCACGTTGGTTCCGAGCTCGTTGATCTGGTCCTGGACCTTCGCCTTGGCGCCCTGCCCGAGGCCGACGGTGAGGACGACGGCGGAGATGCCGATCAGGATGCCGAGCATCGTGAGCACGGAGCGCAGGCGGTGGCTGCGCACCGCGTCGGTGGCGGTCCGGAACGTGTCGCGCCAGTTCACGGCCGCACCCCGGTCGCGAGGAGCTCCACGCCTGCGGGCACGAGGTTGCCGTCCTCGACCTGGATCACCCGTTGCGCGCGCGCCGCGATGTCGCGCTCGTGCGTGATGAGCACGATCGTGCGCCCTTCCTCGTTGAGCTCGTGGAAGAGATCGAGGATGTCGGCGGTCGAGGCCGAGTCGAGGTTCCCCGTGGGCTCGTCGGCCAGGATCATCGCCGGCTCGGTGACGAGCGCACGCGCGAGCGCGACCCGCTGCTGCTGACCGCCCGAGAGCTCACCGGGCTTGTGGTGGGCCCGGTCGCCGAGGTCCACCTTCTCGAGCGCGGCGAACGCGCGCTCGCGCCGCTCGGCCGGGTGCACGCCGTGGTAGATCAGCGGCAGCTCGACGTTGCGCCACGCCGACATGTACGCGAGCAGGTTGAACTGCTGGAACACGAAGCCGATGAACAGGTTGCGGACGTCGGCGAGCTGCTCCTCGTCGAACGCCGACACGTCGTGCCCCGACAGGAGGTAGGTCCCCTCGGTCGGGACGTCGAGGCAGCCGAGGATGTGCATCAGGGTCGACTTCCCCGATCCCGACGGGCCGGTGATGGCGACGAACTCGTTCTCGTCGATGCGCATCGAGACGCGGTGCAGCGCCTCGACCTCGAGCGTGCCCGACCGGTAGGTCTTCTTCACGTCGATCAGCTCGATGACGGCCGGCGGGCCCGGATCGGGCTCGGGGGAGAGGGCCATCAGCCGTTGCCACCCGTCCCGGTGCGGGCGCCGCCGCCACCGAAGCCGCCACCCCCGGCACCGCCGCCGCCGAAGCCGCCACCCTGACCCGTCCCGGTTCCGGTGCCGGCGCCACCGTTCCGGCCGAGGATCGCGGCGAAGTTCGGGAGGGTCTCCACGACCTTGTCGCCGGGCTGGAGGCCCTTCGTGACCTCGATCTGGCCGTTCGACGTGGCTCCGGTCGTCACGGTGCGGGTCGCGGTCGGGCCGTCGAGCTTGCCGTTCTTCGCGACCACGACGGTCGCGACCCCGTTGACGGTCGTGACCGCGCGCTCCGGGAGCTGGATCACGTTGGGCCGGGCGGTGGTGGTGACCGCGCCGATGACGGTGGAGCCCACGTAGAAGCTGGTCGACGGGGCCTTGAAGCTGATGGTCACGGGGTAGGTCGCCACCCCGGAGGTGGCGGTGGCCACCTTGCTGACCGCGGTGACGGTGCCGGTCGCGCTGGCCGCGCCGGCCCGCGCCCGCGGCGCCGCGGTGGTCGCGGTGGCGCCGGTGCCCGCACCGCCGCCGCCGAAGCCGCCACCGCCGC
>JADGOM010000109.1 GCA_017882925.1 Acidimicrobiia bacterium
GGAGGCCATGCGTGAAGCGTACGTTCCAGCCAAACATTCGCAAACGGGCGAAGAAGCACGGTTTTCGCTCCCGGATGCGGACACGCGCCGGCCGGGCGGTCGTCAAGGCCCGTCGGCTCAAGGGCCGTTCCCGGCTGACCGCCTGATCTGGCACGTCGACCGCCGTGCGACGTTCGCGGAGTTGTCCCGCGCCCGAGCACTCCGTCGCGGAGCGATCAGCGTGCGGGTGGTGCGCCTCGACCCGGCGGACGAGCCGCCGCGGGTGGCCTTCGCTATCGGGAAGCGCAGCGGCAACGCCGTCGCGCGGAATCGGATTCGACGCCGCCTCCGCGCCGCGCTCCACGAGGAAGCCGCCGGGCTGCGGACGGGCCGCGCCTACCTGTTCGGAGCCGCGCCGGCGGCGCTGGACATGCCGATGAGCAAGCTCCGGGCCTCGGTCCACGCCCTGTTGCAGATGGTGGACGCGTGAGCGCCGCCCGGCCCGGGTTGCCCGCTCGGGCGTCGATCCGTGCCATCCGGGGCTACCAGCTGATCAGCGGAGCCCTGCCGCCCCGCTGCCGGTACTTCCCGTCGTGTTCGGAGTACACGGCCCAGGCTCTGGAGATGCACGGGTTCTGGCGGGGTCTCGGGCTCGGTGCCCGGCGCCTCGGCCGCTGCCACCCGTGGGGCGGGAGCGGCGTGGACCCTGTACCGAACACCTGTTCCCATCGAAGGCGCGATCCCGTCGCGCTCGGGAGTGATCGCGCGTGATGCTCGGAATCTCGTTGCTCGAACCGCTGTACCAAGGCCTTGGGTGGGTCCTTGCGAACCTCTACGCGGTGGTGCCGAACCTCGGCATCTGCATCATCCTGCTCACCGTCATCATCATGCTTGCCCTGTTCCCGCTGACCGCGAAGCAGGCCAAGTCGATGCTGTCGATGCAGCGCGCCCAGCCCAAGATCAAAGAGCTGCAGGCGAAGTACAAGAACGACCGCCAGAAGCTCAACGAAGAGATGATGGCGTTCTACAAGGAGAACCGGATCAACCCGCTCGCGGGCTGCCTCCCCCTCCTGATCCAGATGCCGATCTTCATCGCGCTGTTCCGGTTCCTACGCGAGCCCTACAAGCACGTGCCGGTCAACACGAAGCTGTTCCAGGCGCTGTGCAATCCGACCACGACGGCCAAGGCGTGTGGCGCCGACGCGACCACCAAGTCGGGCCTCGCGGTCATGCACGCGAACCTCCCGAACTACAGCACGAAGCAGTTGATCGAGCTCAGTTCGAGGCTCCCGAAGGCCCAGTACTTCCTGGGACTCGACCTCAACGTGACGGCTCTGGGCAAGCACAGCAGCCTGTTCGAGGCCATCCCCTACTTCTTCATGGTTGCGCTCGTCATCGGGACCGGGATCCTGCAGCAGAAGCAGACCCAGCGGCAGCAGGTCGGTGCACCGAACCCGCAGATGATGATGGTCGCCAAGGTCATGCCGCTGTTCTTCGGCCTGATCGCACTCTCGATGCCGGCGGGCCTCGTCCTCTACTTCTTCGTGAGCAACGTGTGGCGGCTCGGGCAACAGGAGCTGATCATGCGCAAGATCGCGGTACCGGACGCCAAGGCGAAACCGGGATCGACGACGGTGATCGACAGCAATGGGAGCGGCAACGGCAAGGGCGCACCGGAACCCGGGCGTCTCGGACGGCTGTTGAAGCCGGCCGAGCCGCCGCCTCCCCCACCCAAGCCCGAAGCCTCGAAGCCGGCGACCCCGACCCCGGCCCGGCGACAGAAGAAGCGACGGAAGTAGCCACATGGAGTGGGTAGAGACCAGCGCTCGTACCGAGGCCGAGGCCGTGGAGGCAGCCTTGGACCAACTCGGCGTCGACGAGTCCGAGCTTGAGTACGAGGTGCTGGCGAAGAAGACGGGCTTTCTCGGCCGGTTCGGGGGCGAAACGCGCATCCGAGCCCGGGTCAAGCCGATCTCGCGGGAGAAGCCGGGCGAGAAGCGGCGCCGCTCGAAGGGTCGGGGCGACGGGTCCAACCGGTCGTCCAGGCCCCGCAGCGGTGAGGGTCGACGCCCGGAGGGCAAGCCCGCGGTTGCCGCTGGCGCGGCGGGCGGCGAAGCTGGCGAGCGAACCGGCACGCCCGGTGGCCCCAACAAGCGCCGTCGACGCCGTCGGGGTACGGGTGCGGGTGCGGGTGGCAACGCGGCCGGTCGACCGGCCGCCGAAGACGGCCGCGACGTCACGACCGGTGAGCGCTCGGCGGACCTCTCCGCCGAGCGGCCGGCACGGAACACCGGGAATCGCCCGGCAACGAACGGAGACACGGTGGACGAGCAGACGGACGTGGCGATCGAGGATCAGGCGGCGAGCGCAGTCGACTTCGTCAAGGGGCTTCTGGAAGCTTTTGGCGCGACTGGTGCCGTCGCTTCGATGATCGACGACGACTTCATCCATGTCGACGTCGAGGGCCCCGACCTCGGGCTGCTCGTCGGGCCCAAGGGTGCGACGCTGGCATCGGTCGAGGAGCTCACCCGCACCGTGGTGCAGCGGCGCACCGGTGGACACGGCGCCCGTATCAACGTCGACGTCGCCGGGTATCGGGCGAAGCGTCGTGAAGCGCTGGCCGCGTTCACCCGGAGCCTCGTGGAGAAGGTTCGTGAGTCGGGCAAGGAGCTCGCGCTCGAGCCGATGGGGGCTGCGGACCGCAAGGTCGTGCACGACACCGTCGCTGAGATCGAGGGTTTCTCGACGATCTCGGAGGGCGAGGAGCCTCGTCGCCGGGTCGTCATCCTGCCCTCTTGAGCGACGACGGCCCCGATCGCTGGGGTCCGGTCACCCGCTACCTCGAAGACGCGCGGTCCCGTCACCTCCTGGGTTCGGGATCGGCGTCAGAGCACCTGGCGCATTCGGCGGCGTTCGCCGCCGCGGTGGGTACTCCACCGACGCGCTTCCTCGACCTCGGGACCGGGGCGGGACTGCCGGGAATTCCGCTCCTGGTCAGGTGGCCGGAATCCCACGCCCTTCTCGTCGACGGTTCGGAGCGACGGAGCACCCTGCTGGCGCAGGCCTTGCTCGATCTCGGACTGAGTGAGCGGGGCGTCGCGCTCGCCGGCCGAGCGGAGGCGCTGGGCCACTCGGAGCTTCGGGAGTCCTTCGAGCTCGTCGTGGCCCGGGCGTTCGGTGCGGCCCCTGTCCTGGCGGAATGCGCGAGCGGCCTGATCGAGGTCGGCGGCCGACTGGTGGTCAGCGAAGCGCCCGGAAGCCGTGGAGAGCGGTGGCGGCATGCCCGACTCGGAGATCTCGGACTCGAGTTCGCCGGCGTCGAGCAGCACGACGGGCGAGGGTTCGCGGTGCTCGTCAAGCGCGAGAGCCTCAACCCGCGCTACCCGCGACGGGTGGGAATCCCGAGCAAACGACCTCTCTGGTGATCGCGGGACGTTTGCGCCGCGCAACGGAGGCCTGCTCGTTGTTCCACGTGAAACATCGACCAGGCGGCTCGACCCGACCGCGATGTTTCACGTGAAACGTCGAGATGCTTGACCGTCGGCGGCACCGCAGGAAGGATGGGACCCGATGAGAAGGACTTCACCATGACGACGGGCGCTCACGAACCCGAGGACACTCGAGCCCCCGCTACCCCTGGAGGCATCGAGGGCCAGTCGACGGAGTCGCCCGGTGCTGCACACTCCGATCTTCGGCCGTTCGGAAGCCGGCCAAGCCCGTGGGCGTACCGCCGCGGAGGTGAGCCGGCCTTGTCGGAGGAAGACTCGGATCAAGCGCCCGAATCCGATGGTTCCAGCCCAGTGGAAGCGCCGGCACCTGCTCCGTTCGGCAGCGTCGGCGCCGGGAGTGCACCAGGTCAGGCGGCGGATTCGCCCGCTTCCCCCGCCCCGCCGTCGACCGCTGGCCGGGTGATGGGACATATCTCGGGGACGAGCCCGTCGACGGACCCGAGGGCAGCCACCTCCGCCGACGGTGGTGCCGGAGTCGAGCGCGAGGGTTCCGACGAGGGTTCAAACGGTCCTGCGCTCGACGTCGAGGACGGATCGGCGATCGAGGGACTCGAGGTTGCGATCGCCGAGACGGCGGAGCCTGGAGCGGCCGGGGTCGAGATCAATGTCGCGGAGTCCCTGATCGAACGAGTGGCGATCGACGCGCCCGAGCCGGTCGGGGTCGAGGGTTCCGACATCGACGGGGACGTCGAGAGCCTCGAGGTTGCGATCGCCGAGACGGCGGAGCCTGGAGCGGCCGGGGTCGAGATCAATGTCGCGGAGTCTCTCGTCACGGAGCCGGAGGCGGAGTCCCCGCCCGAGGGACCCGTGATCCCCAGTCGTCGACTCAGCCGGGCCGAGCAGCGAGCGGGAGGAGGGGGTGGCTCCGACTACGAGGAGTACGAGCTCCCGACCATCATCGCGATCGCCAACCAGAAGGGCGGCGTGGGCAAGACCACGACGTCGGTGAACCTGGGCGCGGGTCTCGCCGAGCTCGGCTTCCGGGTCCTGGTCGTTGACCTCGACCCGCAGGGCAACGCCACGACCGGGCTGGGGATCAACGCCCGCAACCTGCAGAACTCGATCTACGACGTGCTCATGCACGATCTGCCGATCGAGGACTGCGTCGAGCCGACGAGCCTCAAGAACCTGTTCGTGGCGCCGGCGACGATCGACCTCGCCGGGGCCGAGATCGAGCTCGTGCCGGCGTTCAGTCGCGAGCTCAAGCTCAAACGGGCGTTGCAGGACGCCCGCGACGACTATGACTTCGCGCTGATCGACTGTCCGCCGTCGCTCGGACTGCTCACGGTCAACGGGCTCGCGGCGGCCGACGCGGTGATCGTCCCGATCCAGTGCGAGTACTACGCGTTGGAGGGGCTCGGACAACTCCTCCGCAACGTTGCGCTGGTGCGCACGAACCTCAACCCGACCCTCGATGTCCGTGGCATCGTGCTCACGATGTACGACGCCCGGACGAAGCTCTCCGACCAGGTGGAGCAGGAGGTCCGGGAGCACTTCGGCGCCAAGGTCTACCGGACGGTGGTTCCCCGGACGGTCCGTCTCTCCGAGGCACCGTCCTTCGGCCAGCCCATCATCATCTTCGACTCGACCTCGCGTGGCGCAATCGCCTATCGAGAACTCTCCAAGGAGGTATGCCGTGGCGCGAAGAGGCGGACTGGGTAAGGGGCTCGGGGCCCTCATCCCGGCCGAAGCGCAGCAGACGGGCAGCGAAGACGGGCTGGAGCAGCTTCCGGTCGCGTCGATTCGCCCGAACCCGTATCAGCCGCGCAGCCACTTCGACGAGGAGGCGCTCGCAATCCTGGCGGAGTCGATCCGCGAGGTCGGCGTGCTGCAGCCGGTGCTGGTCCGTCCGGCGGACGAGGGCTACGAGCTCATCGCGGGGGAGCGGCGCTGGCGCGCCGCGCGGCGCGTGGGGCTCCAGGTCATCCCGGCGCTGATCCGTTCGAGCACCAACGTCGTCGCGCTCGAGGCCGCGTTGGTCGAGAACCTCCACCGGTCGGATCTCAACGTGCTGGAGGAAGCCGCGGCCTACCAACAGCTGATCGAGGATTTCGAGCTGACGCACGACGAGGTCGCGGCGCGGGTCGGACGCAGCCGCACCAGCATCAGCAACACGCTTCGGCTGCTTCAGCTGCCGCCGTCGATCCAGCGGGCGCTGCAGGATGGCAACCTCACGATGGGCCACGCACGCGCGCTGCTCGGCACGCCCGACCGTGCGTATCAGGAGCAGCTCGCGAAGCGGGCGGTAGCCGACGGCCTGTCGGTCCGTGCGGTCGAAGACGCCGTGCGCAACCGGACCCGCGAGGCTCCGAGCGGTGCCACGTCGGGCGCGACGACCCGGCGGTTGCGGCCGCCCGGTCTCCTGGAGCTCGAGGAGCTTCTCGGCGACTATCTCGAGACCCGGGTCAAGGTCGACCTCAACGCGAAGCGCGGCAAGGTCGTGATCGACTTCTCCACGCTCGAGGACCTCGAGCGCATCTATCGACTGATGACCGAAGGTCGAGGTCGGCTCGACGCGAACCTGGCCTGACCGCGCGTCGCCGGCTCAGGCCTCGCGCGCCGGCTCCCGGATCGGGCGTTCGACCCCGTGGCGGACGCCGCGGACGATTGCGCGCGCGATCGCCCCGTTGTTGCTCACGAGCCGGCCCATCGTGTCGACGTCGCCGTCGAGCCCGAGCTCGCACACCACCGCGGTCATGCGGGTCTCGCGCAGGATCGCATAGCGCTTCGGCTCGGGGCACGGCGCCACCGAAGCAATACTGGAGAGTTCTTCCAGCAAGGCGGCCGCGAGGTGGAGGCCAGATTCGGAGCGGCTGCGTTCCGTGCCGAAGTGATGCACGCAGACCTCGTGCCGGTCGCCGAGTCGGAGGGCGAGCAAGACGTCGGCTTCGTATCGGTTGGCATCGTCGGCGACCACGGAGTCGAGCTCGCCGGAGACGTCGATCACGATCTCCGCGCCACTCTCGGCCAACCCTCGACCGACCGCTGCACCCAAGGGCTGCAGCCCCGGGGTGCACCAGAGGTAGACCCTGCGCTCGTCGAGCCGCCGCACGCTCCGAAGGCCCTCGCGCTCGCGGACCTCGGCCACCGAGCCCGTCCGACGGTCGCCGAGACGCGCGAGCGCGTCGACGGTGGTCGTCCCGCAGATGCCGTCGAGCCCGAGGCCGGCGTTGCGCTGAAAGTCGGTGAGCGCGCGGGCCGTCGCGGGTCCCAGGATGCCGTCTTCGCGGCCGGCGTCGAAGCCGAGGGCGTTGAGCCGGGCCTGCAGCTCTGCGACGTCGTCGCCGCGGAGCATCGGGCGGCGCAGGTACAGCAGGCGGTCGCCGAGCGCGTAACCGCTCTCCACGAGCGCGGACCACGTCTGGGGCCCGCAGATGCCATCGACCCGGAGGCCCCGGGTCTCCTGGAAGGCGCGCACGCACCGCTCGGTGCTTGCGTCGTAGACGCCGGACTGGGCGTCGCCGATCTCGACTCCGAGCGCCGCGAGACGCAGCTGGAGGTCGCGGACCTCCTCGCCGGTCTCGCCGCGCCGGAGCGAGAGCGGCTCGGTCAACCGATGAACTCGGCGAGGTCCTGCAGCAGCTGGCCCTTGCCCTTGGCCCCGACCAGGCGCTTCTTCGCCTCGCCGTTCTGGAAGACGATGAGCGTGGGGATGCTCATGACGTCGAACCGGCGAGCGGTCTCGGGGTTGTCGTCGACGTTGAGCTTGGCGATCGAGAGCTTGCCGCGGTTCTCGGACGCGATCTCCTCGAGCGTCGGGGCGATCATCTTGCAGGGGCCGCACCACTCGGCCCAGAAGTCGACCACGACCGGCATGTCTGATCCGACCACCGTTTCGTCGAACGTCGCATCGGAGACTGTCAGGATGTCCTCAGACACTGTGGATCCTTTCGAACGAAGGGCTCTGCGAGCCTAGTGGCGGGTCCAACCGGGTCGGGCCCACGGGCATTCCGGTCTATGAGGCCGCGATCGGCTCGAGCGCCTGGAGCCATCGCTCCGCCTCGATCGCGGCCATGCAACCCGTCCCGGCGGCGGTGATCGCCTGGCGGAAGACGTGGTCCTGGACGTCTCCGCACGCGAACACGCCGTCGACCGACGTGCGCATCGAGGCGCCCTCGGTCACCACGTAGCCGTTGGCGTCGAGCTCGAGCTGGCCCTTGAACAGACTGGTGTTGGGGTCGTGACCGATCGCGACGAACAGGCCGGTGACCGGCAGCACCGACTCCTCGCCGGTGACGAGGTTGCGGAGCCGCGCGCCCTCGAGCTTCTTGTCGCCGAGAACCTCGTCGACCGCGCTGTCCCACACGAACTCGATCTTGGGATGCGCGAGCGCGCGGTCGGCCATGATCTTCGAGGCCCGGAGCTCGTGGCGGCGATGGATCACGGTGACCTTGCTGGCGAACTTGGTGAGGAAGATCGCCTCCTCCATGGCGGAGTCGCCGCCGCCGACGACGGCGATCTCGTGCTCACGGAAGAAGAAGCCGTCGCAGGTGGCGCAGGTCGAGACACCGTGGCCGAGCAGGTCGTACTCGCCCTCGATCCCGAGCATGCGTGCGGATGCCCCGGTCGAGACGATCACCGAGCGGCCCCGGTGCTCGGTGTTGCCGACCCAGGCGCCGAACGGACGCTCGCCGAGGTCGACGCGGTCGACGTCGGCGGTCACGAACTCGGCGCCGAAGCGCTCGGCCTGCTCGCGCATGCGCACCATCAACTCGGGTCCCATCATCCCGTCGGGGAATCCGGGGAAGTTCTCGACCTCGGTGGTGAGCATGAGCTGACCACCGGCGGCGAGGCCCTCGATGACGAGCGGTTCGAGGTTGGCACGTGCGGCGTAGATGGCGGCGGTCAGTCCGGCAGGACCGGATCCGATGATGATCAGCTCACGCGGTTCGGGCATCCGAGGTCCTCTTCGGGGAACGGTTGATCCAGCAGAACGCGCCCCCGATCACGAAGATTCCTCCGAAGATCGCGTAGGAGACCCAGACGTTCCAGCCCAACGCGCCGTGCAGGGCGACCGTGAGAGCACGGAAGAGCCCAACGCACAGCAGGATGAACGCCACGAGGACGAAGAAGCCGACGAGCGTGCCGTAGACGGCTACGCGCGCTGCGTAGCGAGCTGGCTCGACGGTCTTGTCCCGTGCCACTCCGACCGCGGACTCGATCGCATCCGCGGCCTGTTGCGTCCAGTCGCTCATCGCACCTCGATTCGGGCCATCAAACCGGCGGACGTGAGCGTACATGGGCGTACCCGGAAGTCAGCCCGAACGGCCCGCCTGCCCTCCCACGACGGCGCAGGTCGCGAGGTCGGCGATGAAGGTGACGGTCCGTTGGCCCCTCCGGATGGTCACGATCGCGGCGGGCTGACCGCGGTAGACGCCGGTCGCGGTGAGCAGGACGGGTTCGCCGGGAGCCGCCGCCTTCACGATCGCCGCGGCGCAGCGCTCGGCCTGGGCCTGCGGGTCCGGCGCCGCGGCGGCTTTCGTCGAGCCGGACACGGTGCCGGGTGCCGCGGGTGCGGTGGTCGTCTGGTTGGTCGACAGCGGAGGACCGGCGGTCTCGGCCCGGTCGGCCTGGGGTGATCCGGCTGCGGTGGTGGTGGTCGCGGGTCCGGTGGCTCCGGCCGTCGCCCCGCCACGGGCCTCGAGATGATCGGCGACGGCCACGCGCAGGGTGTCGGGGTCGGTGACGTCGCCGAGGTCGCCCACGTAGCCCACGGCCGCGGCCGGCGTGGAGGCCGCGGTGTGCGACGAGCTACCGCCGCCCGACCGCAGGGCCATGGCGGCGCCGACGCCGACGGCGATGAGCACCGCGGCGGCCGCGGACAACGCGACCCAGCGAGCGCGGCCGCGCCGGTGTCGCTCCGGGATCGTGGTGTCGAAGCTTCCGGGAGGCCGGGCGCCGGCGAGGAGCCGGCGCCGGGAGAGGTCGTCGAGCGCCGGCGGCGCGCCCGCTCGGATCGAAGTCCGTGCCGCGCCGAGCGCGCTGCGTCGGGCGTCGAACCCGGACCACTTCTCGAGGCGCCGGCGGACCTCGGCCGCCGGGAGCCCGAGGTCGGCCGCGAACGCGTCGAGCTCGCCGTCGAGCTCCGCGCTCACGGCTTCGTCGGTGAGCCGGGCGCGCTCGACCTCGGGCCGGTCGGGGATCAGGTCGTCGAAGGGATAGTCGGCCATGGTCATCTATCCGTTGGGACGTTCGGGGAGGGGTTCGGAGTTCCCGAGCAGCTCGGCGAGCGCGGCCCGCCCCCGCGCGATCCGGGACCGGACGGTTCCCGGCGGGATGCCGAGGATGCTCGCGATCTCGGCGTAGTCGAGGTCTTCGAGGTCGCGGAGCACGACGGCGACCCGGAACTCCTCCGGGAGGCGGGCGAGCGCGGCGTGCACGTCGATCGCCGCACCGACAACGATCTCGGTGCCGGAACCGGGGTCGGCGCCGGCGGGAAGGTCCTCGACCGGAACCGGTCGTCGTGAGCGCCGCCGGCCCTCGTCCAGCGCCGCGTTGGTGGCGACCCGGTACATCCAGGTCGTGAACGCGGCGCGCCCGTCGAAGCGGTCGACCCCGCGCGCGATCGCGATGAGTGCGTTCTGGGTCGCGTCGAGCGCGTCCTGCGGATCGCGCAACACGCGGGAGCAGAGGGCGTGGATCCGATCGACGTGGCGGGCGAGCAGCTCGTCGAGCGCGCCTGCATCGCCGATCGCCGCCGCGCGGGCGAGCTCGTTGTCGGACCGGTCACCCACGCACGCGTACCCCGGAGAGTCCGAGCTTGCCGGAATGGGGCAGGAGCGTGAGCCACAGCAGCACGTAGCGACCGGTGGCCGGCCGTTTCAGCGTGAGCACCGCATGGGTTCCGAGGTCGGAGCCCTGGGCGCGCACCGGCCCGTAGTCGGCGAGGGCCGCTCCCGCGTCGTTGGACACGTAGACCTGGGCCGACCAGCCGGCGGCGTCGGCGTCGGCGAGGACCGAGGTGACGGAATGCGGGCTCCCGAGGTCGAGCCGGACCCCGACGCCGGACTTCGCCCCTCCGAACGCGGGGGTGTTGTACCGCTCGGTGAACCAGGAGGTCGCGGGATTGCCGTCGATGACGTTGCCCACGGATTGCGGGTTCTCCCGGCCATTGTCGCCCTCGGGATCGAAGTCGCGCACCGCGACGATCGGGATGTCGCGGGTGACGATGGGCTTCGCGACCGTGCGCGGTGAATGGTTGCCACCGCCGGCCGAGAGCGCGATCGCCGTGGCCGCGGCGCCGAGCGCGATCACGACCACCGACAGGATGAGCCAATGGCGGCGCAGGTAGGAGCGCTGCCGCTTCTTCGCGGTGGCCGCGGCCGCCGCGGTCATCGGCGCCGCGCTCGTGGACGCCGGGGGCGGGGCGGGTGCGGGGGGACGCACCGCGGCCGGCGGTGGTGGCGGCGGCGGACCCTTCCGGCGCTTGTGCCGGGCCGGGCCCGGCTGCAGCTGCACCCCGCCGGCCGGGGTCGCGTCGGGCCGGTAGCGGGCGAGCTCGTTGCGCAACGCCTGCGCGGAGGGGGTCCGGAGGGCGGGGTCGCGTTGGAGGGCGTGGTCGACGGCGTCGATCAGTCCCGGAGGGACGTCGGGCCGGCTCGCGGCGAGCGGCGGTGGGAGCGCGTGCAGCCGGGCGACCGCGACCGCGATCTCGGTGTCGCCGGCGAACGGGGCGCTCCCACAGAGCATCGCGTAGAGCACGATGCCGAGGGAGTAGACGTCGCTCCGGGCGTCGGCGGGACGCCCCTCGACCTGCTCGGGCGAGAGATAGCGAGCGGTGCCGATGATCGTCCCGGTCCGCGTGAGCTCGCCGCCCTCCCCGGCCTTGGCGATGCCGAAGTCGGTGACCTTGACCCGCCCGTCCGCCTGGACGAGGACGTTGCTCGGCTTCACGTCACGGTGCACGACGCCATGGCGATGGGCGTGCTCGAGCGCGGCCGCGATCTGCGACCCGATGTCGACGACCGTGGCGGCGGGGAGGGGACCACGCCGGTCGATCACCTCGCGCAGCGTGGAGCCGTCGACGAACTCCATCACGATGTAGGCGTCGCCGTGGTCGTCGCCGGTGTCGTAGGTGGCGACGATGCCGGGGTCGCTGAGCCGGGCCGCGGAGATGGCTTCGTGCCGGAAGCGCTCCCGGAGCCCGACGTCGTTCGCCAGGAGCGGGTGGAGGACCTTGACCGCGACGCGTCGCGAGAGGAGCGGGTCCTCCGCCTCCCATACCGTGGCCATGCCGCCGTGCGCGACCTCCCGGACCAACCGGTAGCGGCCGCCGAGTATCCGGTCGTTCGTCACTGCGTGCGGCCGGCTCCCGTTAGGCGTGCGGATGCTGGAAGGTGACGCCCAGCACGCGCGGGCCGCCGTGGGTGCCGATGACGGGACCGATCTGGCCGACCACGATCTCGGAGCGGGGCACGATGGGTTCGATCATCTCGAGGAGCTCGTCGACGTCGGGGGCGTCGCCCTGCAGGACCGAGAGCTTCTCGATCGGCCCTTCCTTGACCTTGTCGGCGAGCGCGCGCATCGCCTTCGACCGCGTGCGGACCTTGCCCGCCTCTTCGACGGCGCCGTCGCGGACCTCGATGACCGGCTTGATCGAGAGGACGGAGCCGAGCAGCGCCCGCGCGTTGCCGATCCGGCCGCCCTTGCGGAGGTTGTCGAGCGTGTCGAGCACCCCGAAGAGCTTGGTGCGGTCGCGCTGGTCGATGACCTCGGCGACGATCGCGTCGAGATCCGCGCCCTCGGAGGCGAGTTGCGACGCCGTCATGCACAGCCGACCGAGCCCCATGGAGACCGAGAGGGAGTCGACGACCTCGACCGGGCAGTCGGGGCTGAAGGCCTTGGCCGCGATCTGGGCGGACTGCATCGTGGACGAGAGCTTCGACGAGAGGTTGATGCAGACGATGCCCGTGGCCCCCGACTCCGCGACCGACTGGAACGCGGCCTCGAACGCGCCGGCCGACGGCGCGGCCGTCTCCGGGAGCACCGGCGACGAGGCCATGCGGCGCCAGAAGTCGGCGTTGCTCAGCTCGACCCGGTCGACGAACTCCTCGGACCCGAACCGGATAGTGAGCGGGACGACCTCGATGCCGTATTCGGCGATGAGCTCGTCGCTCAGGTCGCAGGCACTGTCGGTGACGACCCGGATACCCATGTTCCCCTCCTGATCGCGACGAAGACCGTGCGCTGCGGCTCTGCGTCGGACCCCACCGCGGTGCCCATCGTTACACGCCGCGTGCCGTGGGGGAGCGGCGGAGTGCGGCATCCCGGATGATCGCCACCTCGGGGACCCGCAGGACCACGCAGGTGCCGACCATCACGGCGACGAACGTCACCCCGCCGAGGAGCAGGCCGCCGAGCGCGTGGAGGCCCCCGGACCAACCGATGGCCTCGGCGACCAGCCACGCGGCGAGGCCGCTGATGCCCGCCGCGAGCGCGATCCGCGGGAGCCCGATCCCGAGCGCACGCAGATCGAGCGTGCCGAGGCGGCGTCGGGCCAGGGCCAGCGCCAGGACCGCGGCGAGGATGTAGGCGCCGGAGAACGCGAGGGCCAGCCCGGTGACGCCGAAGGCGGGGAACAGCGCGAGGGCGAGCACGATGTTGGCCGCGTTCTCGAACAGGTTGACGAGGAAGGGCGTCCGGGTGTCCTGCATCGAGTAGAAGAGCCGGAGCGTGAACAGGTAGACGGAGAACGCGACCAGCCCGACCGCGAACGCCGCCAGCGCGCGTGAGGTGGTCCCGGCCGACCCGCTCGAGAACTGCCCCCGCTGCAGCAGTCCGGCCACCAGCGGACGCGAGAGCGCGATGAAGCCCACTGCCGCCGGCAGGACGACGGCGATCGTGAGGCGCAGACCGAAGCTGAACCGCTCGCGGAGCGCGGCGAAGTCGCCGCGGGTCACCGCCGACGCAAGCTCGGGCGCGACCGTCGTCGTGATCGACACTGCCAGCAGCCCGTGGGGGAGTTGGAAGAAGACGTAGGCGCCCAGGTACGCGGAGACGCCGCCGACCCTGCCGTTCGCGAGGACCAGCACCACCCAGAGCGCGACCTGGTTGGTCGCCACGTATCCGAACGTCCAGCCCGACAGCTGGATCACCCTCCGGACCGCGGGATGTCGGAGTTGGAACTGCCAATGGAGGCGCACGCCGGCCCGCCACAGCGGGGGCAGCAGCACGAGGGCCATCGCCGCGATGCCCGCGGTCGTTCCGAGGCCGAGGAGGACGATCAGGGAGTAGTCGCTCTCGAGCCGGGCCAGGGTCAGGGGCGCGGACACGATGTGCGGGATGGAGAGGAAGATCGCGATCACGACGACGTTGTTGAGGATCGGCGCGAACGCGGGCGCGGCGAACCGCCGTCGCGCGTTGAGGAGTGCGGTCGCGAGCGCGGTGATGCCGTAGAAGAACATCTGCGGCATGAACCAGCGCAGCAGGTTGGTCGCCACGTGTTGCTGTTGGACGCGGGTCGTACCGTGGACCTGGATCGTGTAGAGCTTCACGATCCACGGCGCGGCCACGATTCCCGCGAGGGTCAGGACCACGAGGAACACGACTGAGACCGTGAGCACCGCGGAGGTCGAGTCCTCGTCGTCGCGCTCGAAGTACTGCACGAACAACGGCAGGAACGTGGCCGTGAGCACGCCCCCGAGCAGCAGCTCGTAGACCATGTTCGGGGTCTCGTTGGCGAGGTTGTAGGTGTCGGTGACCCGGGTGAATCCGAGCGCATAGGCGAGCGCGGCCACGCGCCCGAAGCCGGTCAACCGGGAGATCGCGGTACCGAGGCCGACGACCGCGCTCGAGCGCAGCAGGCGGGAGCGCCCTCCCGTCGTCTCGATGTCGTTCACGCGGGCTGGTGCACCGGAGCGGGGACCGCCGTGGGCGTGCGCTTGTTGCGACGCCGGCGGCGGAAGTGGAGGAGCCACCAGAGCGCCAGGAACACCACGGCGGCGATGGTGAGGAACACGCCGACGCCGTTGACCACCGTCGAGCGGACGTTGAGCGTGGAGCTCTGCAGCGGGAGCGTGCCGTCGGCCGAGGTGACCGTGAGATGGAGGGGCACGGTGCCGGGACCACCGGTGCGCGTCTCGATGGTGAACTTGCCCACGGTGGTGGTGCCGGGCAGCAGCACGAGCTGTTGGTCGGCGCCGTCGGGGAAGCGCAGGCGATCGCTGTCGAGGTGGACGCGGACGGTGATCTGCTGGTCGGACGTGTTGTTGAACGAGAGCGGGATGGTGTCGCGGCGCGCGGTGAGGGTGAACGTGCGGTTCGTCGGGATCTGGATCTGGTTCGCGAACGCGCCGACGTCCTGGTCGACGGAATCGAGCTGGTCGCGTGCGGCCTGACGGCCGCTCGCTCCCCGCCACTGGGAGGACAGCGCCACCAGCTGTGCGTGCTGGGCGGCCTGGACCTTCGAGTCACCGGCGCCGACGAGCGTTTGGAACGCCGCGAGCTTGGACCGGGCCGCGGCGAGCGCGGCCGCCGTGACCGGAGCCCGACCCGGCTTCACGGGCGCGAGGCGGCGGACGACCGGGACGCCGGCGCGCGTCTCGGCCGGGACCCGCTCGATGACCTGGTCGACGGTGGCGGGGTGCAGGAACGGGTTGTTCTGGAGGCCACCGATCACGGCTCCGAGGAGGTCGCTCGACGGGCTCCAGCCGGAATCCATGAGCAGCGCCACCCCGCGCCGGGCGTTGGGCTGTTCGAGCGCGACGACGGCGAGCCCGGCCAGCAGGCGCTGGGCCCGGAGCGCCGCGGTGCCCTCCCCGTTGAGGAGCGAGACGAGGCCGGCGTCGCTGCTCACCGCGGTGTAGCGGTGGTCGCCCGACTGCAGCGCGAACGGCTGGGCCGGCGTGAAGTTCTGCGGCGTGGCCTCTTCGAGCTGGCCCTCGTCGAGGACGAGGCGCTCCACGCCGGTCGTCCGCAGGGACTCGAGCGCGGCGTCGTCGAGGGGTGCCTCCGCCGAGGTCGGGCGGACGACGTCGGTGTTGAGCGCGTTGTCGAGGACCTGGGACCCCGCCGCCATCTGGGTCGCGACCTCGCCGCCGAGCCCCGCGGCCTGGAGCGCGGGAATGTCGAGCGGGACGTAGGGCGTGGCGAGCACGTCGTGGCCGCCGCCCAGCGTCGTGATGTTGCGGATGCCCGGCTGCACCGTCGCGTCGCCTGCCGCGATCTGGTTCCACGACTGCACGGTCTCGGGCCCGAGCTCCAGCGTGAGCGGCAGGGTCGACGCGGCCGGCAGCGCGGCGGCGATGCGGCCGAGACGGCCGTCGGGGCGGAACTGCGCGACGACGGCCGGGTCGAGGGTGCCGTCGGGCTCGCGGGCGGCGGGGGCGATGATCGGCCAGACCCATGCGACCTGGAGCGGCTCGCCGATCGACGTGGGGGTCCCGGCCGAGGTCTTGGTGGTCACGACGAGGTGGGTGACGAAGCCGTCGAGCGTCGGCCCGGGCTGGATCGGCACCAGGTCGACCTTCAGCGGGAACACCCCCGCCTTGCGGAGCAGGAAGCGGTTGGGGTCGCGCGCGGCCGCGGGGTCCTGGATGCCGACGGTCAGCGTCCGGAGCTCGCCGTCGGTGGGCAGCGCGTTGATGTCGAAGGTCTCGGTGCCGACGACCGTCCCGAGGTTCTTGCCGTCGATCGTGCGCTCGTAGCCGCTCCGGGAGGTGACCGCGGAGAACGCGGTGACGCGCAGCTCCAGCCCCGTGAGCGGGCCGGTGAGCCGGAGTCCGACGGTGATGTTGTCGCCGAGCGCGCCGTAGGGCGAGATGTTGGTGAGCTGGATGTGGGGCTGGGCGTCGGCCGCGGTGGTCGTCGCGCCCGTGGTGGTGGGCACCTGATCCGCGGCGTTGGCCGCGGGCCCGCCGGCCGCGACCGCGGCGACGAGCAGGCCGGCCGCGACGACGCGCGCGGCGAGGCGCGCGATCACAGCGCGCGGCCGAGGACGTTCAGGCCGAAGGGGAGGCGCCGGAATCCGCACTCCTCGTAGAGGTGGAGCGCGGCCTCGTTGTGCAGTTGCGTGTTGACGAGGGTCCGGTCGACGCCCCGACGCCGGAGCCACTGGAGCGAGTCGGCGACCATCTCGCGGCCCCAGCCTTCGCGACGCGCTTCCGGATGCACCGCGAGCCGCTGGAGGTACCCCTGCCGACCGGCGCGCCCGGAGATCGCGTACGCGCGGAGGCCGCGCTCGTCGACCCCGAGCCGGAAGCGGGTGGACGGGGTGGCCCGGAGGGCGTCGTCGAGCGTGGTCGGGTCGAAGTGCCAGAAGCCGTCGAACGCGAGCTCGTCGAGTGCGAGGACGGCGGGATGGTCGGCCCGCCGGCCCCGGAGGAGGGACCGACTCGACTCGGGGAGGTCGTCCATGTCGTGCCGCAGGAGGTAGAGGCGCTCGCGGACCGCGAACCCCGCGTCGACGAACGCGAGGGAGTCCGCGGGGGTCATGGCACTGGTGACGACGTCCTCGAAGCCGTCTTCCCGCATGCGGTCGAGGCACTGGCCCACGACCTCGCGGGGCGGCGGCACGTCGGCGCCGACCGCGAGGTAGGCCACGTGCTCGTGACCGCGCCAGGGGCTGAGCCGGGCCCAGCCGCCCTGCCAGCGGAGCGTTCGCGCGGTCATCGCGCCGGTACCGTCGAGGCGAGCATCGTGGGGGGATCGTACCGTTGACGGGCCCCCGAACCTGGGCGTCGAAGCCTGGCGCCGGACCGCCGCGACCGGCCTTCGCCGGGCGCGGGCGCCCGGAACGGGAGCCGCTGCCTCCACCCGGTACCCTCCGTGGATGCTGCTGGTCGCGAGTGACGCGGTCTTCGCCGAGCACGCGCCCGGTCCCGGACACCCGGAACGGCCGGCCCGGCTCGCCGCGGTGCAGCGCGGGCTCCTGGCGAGCGGCGTCGGCGACGCGCTTGTGCCGGTGGAGTCGCGGGACGCCACCCGCGCCGAGCTCGAACGCGTGCACCGTCCCGAGTACCTCGACCGGCTCGAGGCCCTGTCCCTGGCCGGCGGCGGCGCGCTGGACCCGGACACCGCGGTCTCGTCCGCGTCGTGGGCCGCGGCGATCCGGGCGTCGGGCGACGGCCTCGCCGCCGCGGAGTCGCTCCGAGCGGGCCGCGGTGACGCCGCGTTCCTCGCGGTGCGGCCGCCGGGCCACCACGCGCGGCCGGGACAGGGGATGGGCTTCTGCCTCGTGAACCACATCGCGGTGGTCGCGGCCGCGCTGGCCGCGGAGGGCGAGCGCGTCTGCATCCTCGACTGGGACGCGCACCACGGCAACGGGACCCAGGAGATCTTCCAGGACCGGGACGACGTCCTCTACGTGAGCTGGCACGAGTGGCCGCTCTACCCGGGCACGGGCCGGATCGACGACCGGGGCGCGGGTCCGGGCCTCGGCACCACCTGCAACCTGCCGCTCCCGGCGGGCGCGACCGGCGACGTGTACCTGCGGGCCTTCGACGACGTGGTCGCGCCGCTCGTCGAGAGCTTCGTCCCGCACTGGATCCTGGTCTCGGCCGGGTTCGACGCCCACCGGGCCGACCCGCTCACCGGGCTCGGCCTGTCCGCCGGCGACTTTGCTGCACTCATGGACCGGTCCACCGACCTCGCGGGCCGCGCGGGCCGGACCCTCGCGTTCCTCGAGGGCGGCTACGACCTGGAGGCGCTGGAGGCGTCGGTGGCTGCGGCCGTCCCGCGGCTGCTCGGCGTCGAGCCCTCGGCGGAGACCGAGGCGCCGACGGTCGGTGGCCCGGGCCGCACCGCGGTGGCCGCGGCGTCGGACCTGTGGGCCGAGCTGGGCTGACCCGGCCGCCGGGGCCCACCCGGGCCAGGCTGCCCGGCCCGAAACCGACCGATCCGGGGTGAATGCCCACCCGGCACCCGATCAACCTTTGGGGGCTTCCCGCCGATACTGCTCTCCAGGAGGGCAGCCGGTGCTGGATCTGGATCAGGTACTTCGTGAGGTCGTGCAGCGGGGCGGGTCGGACCTGCACCTGAAGGTCGGCGCTCGGCCGTTCATCCGCGTCGACGGGAAGCTCGAGCCCACGGGCTTCGACGCCATCGGCGCCCAGGACACGGAGCGCATCGCGTTCGCGATCATGCCCAAGCAGCGGGCCGAGGAGTTCCTCGCCTGCAACGAGGCAGACTTCGCCTACGCCGTCGCCGGGCTCGGTCGCTTCCGCGTCAACGTCTTCCGCCAGCGGGGCTCGGTGGCGATGGTGTTGCGCCGGGTCCTCCCGGGAATCCCCTCCTTCGAGGCGCTCGGACTTCCGCCGGTGGTGCGCCGCCTGGCCGAGGAGCCGCGGGGCCTCGTGCTCGTCACCGGGCCCACCGGCTCCGGCAAGACGACCACGCTCGCCTCGATGATCGACCACATCAACGCGACGCAATCGCGGCACATCGTCACGATCGAGGACCCGATCGAGGTCCTCCACCCGGACAAGCGGTCGATCGTGAACCAGCGCGAGATCGGCACCGACACCGACGACTTCCACTCCGCGATGAAGCGGGTGCTGCGCCAGGACCCTGACGTGATCCTCGTCGGCGAGATGCGCGACCCGGAGACGGTCTGGGCCGCGGTCGCGGCCGCGGAGACCGGCCACCTCGTGCTCTCGACCCTCCATACGATCAACGCCACCGAGACCATCCACCGCGTGATCGACTTCTTCCCGCCTCACCAGCAGCGGCAGGTGCGGATGTCCCTGGCCGGCGCGCTGCGGGGCATCGTCAGCCAGCGCCTGCTCGAGCTGAGTGACGGGTCGGGCCGGGTCGCCGCGATCGAGGTCCTGGTCGCCACCGGCCGGGTGTTCGACAAGATCATGAACCCCGACGAGACCCACGATCTCGAGCAGGTCATCGCCGACGGCGAGTACTACGGGATGCAGACGTTCGACCAGAGCCTGCTCACCCTGTACCGAAGCGGGCGGGTCGGCCGCCGCGAGGTGCTGGCCAATGCCAGCCGGCCCCACGACCTGCGACTCCAGCTCGAGCAGTACGAGCTGGCGCGGCGCCAGGAGGAGTTCGACGCCATCGACGCGCAGCCCGCGGAGGCCGGCGCCTAGCCCGCTTCGCGCAATTTGCGGGCCGTCGACCTCGCGCGAGCGACAATGTCCCCATGTCGACTCCCGTCCCCCCGCGCCTGCAGCCGCTCCTCGCGCCGGACTCGCCGGTCCAGCAGCTCGCAGCCCGGTTCGTCGCGGCCGGCCACCGCGTCTACCTCGTCGGCGGCACGGTGCGCGACGCGCTCCTCGGACGCGACTACGAGGACCTCGACCTCGCGACGGACGCGCGACCGGACGCGGTCGAGGCGTTGGTGCGCGGCTGGGCCGACGCGGTGTGGCTGCAGGGCCAGCGGTTCGGGACGGTCGGCTGCTCCCGCGCCGGCGTGACGTTCGAGATCACGACCTTCCGGGCCGAGGTCTACCGGCCGGAGAGCCGCAAGCCCGAGGTCGAGTACGCCGACGACATCGAGACCGACCTGTCGCGGCGCGACTTCACGATCAACGCGATCGCGTTGGAGCTCCCCGAGCCGCGCCTCGTCGACCCCTTCGACGGCGCGCGCGACCTGGTCGAGCGCCGGCTCCGCACCCCGCTCGCGGCGGACATCTCGTTCCTCGACGACCCGCTGCGGATGATGCGGGCGGCCCGCTTCATCTGCGGGCTCGAGCTCGCCGCCGACCCCGACATCCTCCGTGCGGTCGAGGAGCACCGGCACCGACTCGAGATCGTGAGCGCCGAGCGCATCCGCGACGAGCTCTCGAAGCTCCTGTTGCTGCCGGACCCGTCGGCCGGGCTCTACTTCCTCGCGCAGACGCGGCTGTCCGACGAGTTCCTGCCCGAGCTCAACAACATGTCGCTGGAGCAGGACCCGATCCACCGGCACAAGGACGTGCTGTCGCACACGATCGCGGTCGTGCGCAACACCGAGCCCCGCCTGGTCGTGCGCCTTGCCGCGCTCTTCCACGACGTCGGCAAGCCGAAGACGCGCTCGATCGGCGACGGTGGCGTGAGCTTCCACCACCACGAGGTGGTCGGTGCGCGGATGACGGAGGAGCGTCTTCGCGCGCTCCGCTATCCCGCGGACCTCGTCGAGGCCGTCACCAAGCTCGTGTACCTCCACTTGCGCATCCACACCTACGCGATGGGGTGGACCGACGCCGCGGTGCGGCGTTACGTCCGCGATGCGGGGCCGCTCCTCGACGACCTCAACCACCTCCAGCGGTGTGACTGCACCACCCGCAACCAGCAGCGGGCCCGGGCGCTCGCCCGGCGCATGGACGAGCTCGAGGCCCGGATCGCCGCGCTGCGCGAGCAGGAGGAGCTCGACCGCATCAAGCCCCCGCTCGACGGCCGGCAGGTGATGGCGTACCTCGGGGTCGGGCCGTCGCGCGTCGTCGGCGAGGCGCTGCAGATGCTGCTCGACGAGCGGATGGAGCTGGGCCCGATCGACTCGGCCGACGCGTACCGCCGGCTCGACGAATGGGCGCGGTCGCGTGGGCTCGAACCTGCGGGCGAGCGGCTCGGGGCCTAGGAGCCGGGTCCGGCCGTCACGCGCCCTCTTTGCGTGCCCGCAGGATCAGGGTGGACGGGACCGCGGTGAACAGCTCCGACGTCTGGGCCTCGAGCTCGAGCAGCACCTCCACGCGGAACCCCGCGCGGCCGAGGCCGCCGAAGAGATCGCTGACGGTCCGCGGGATCACCTGCACCTCCTGCCCCGCCCGGCGTGACCGCACCGGGCTCGGGTCGGAGTACGCACGCAGCACCTGCAGGGGTCCGAGCGGCAGCGCGCCCTCGGTGACGTCCACGATGTCGCGTCCGACGCTCAGCGCCATCGGGTGCGGGTACGAGAAGACGAACGCCGACCCGGCGTGGAGCACGCGATGCACTTGGCGGAAGACCCGGTTCAGGTCGTCGACCTCGGCGAGCGCGAGCACGCTGCAGGCGAGGTCGATCGAGTCGGCCCGCAGGAACGCGAGGTCGGCGAGGTCGCCCTCGCGCCACTCCACATTCACGCCCGCGGCTTCGGCACGCGCCGCGTTGTCGGAGCGGTGGAAGTCTTCGCGCTCGATCGTGATCACCCTGGCCCCGGCCGCGGCGAGGGCGACGGACGTGTGCCCGTCCCCCGACCCGAGCTCGAGGACCCGCTTGCCGCTGAGGTCGCCCAGGAGCCGGAGTTCGTGTTCCGACGGGAGGTCGGGCCCGTAGGCCACCGAATCGTTCATGCCCTCATCCTGGCCGAGGGGTAGGGCTCCGCGCGTCATTCCGCTACCTTCCCGGCGGTGACATCGCCGCCGGCCGACCCCTCGCGACCCGCGGTCGCCCTCTTCGACTGGGACGGCACGCTGCACCAGCGGGCCAGCATCCGGGCCTTCGCGGCGTTTCTCGTCGAGCGCGGGTTGCTCGCCCCGGCGCTCGACGGCGAGATGGACGCGGCGTACGCCGCATACGAGTCGGGGTCGACGACCCACGACGAGCTGGTGGCCCGGGTGGTGGGCGCCTACGCCGCCGCCATGGCCGGCCAGGACGTGGGTGTGGTCGATGAGCTGGCGGAGGCCTTCGTCGCGGTCGACGTGCACTCGTTGCGGCCGTTCACCGCGGGCCTGCTCGAGCGGGTGGTGGGCATGGGCATCGAGCCGATCCTCATCAGCGGGTCACCGGAGCTGGTGCTGCGCCATCACGCCCGCCGCCTGCCGCTCGGGCAGCTGTTCGGGGTGCTCCTCGACGAACACGACGGCCGCTACGTCGGGACCGTGGCCCACAACACCGGCCTGGCGCGGGAGAAGGCCGCGACGGTCCGGGCGATCGCGGCGACGCACACCGTCGTGCTCGCGTTCGGCGACTCGCGCTCCGACCTGCCGCTCCTGCACGCGGCGCAGCTCCCCGTCGTTGTCGGCGGGACGCCGATGGACGAGGAGCCGCGTGCGCTGCTGGTGGGTCCGGACGGTTCCGGGCTCGACGCGGTGTGGGCCGCGTTGGCCGGCCTCGCCGGAACGGGCTGACGGGTCAGGCGTCGCCGCGGGCGAACGCCTCCACCATGTTGTGGGCCTCTTCGTCGGTGTACTGCACCGGCGGGCTCTTCATGAAGTAGGCGGACGGGCCGAGGAGCGGGCCGCCGATGCCGCGGTCGAGCGCCAGCTTGGCGCAGCGCACCGCGTCGATGATCACGCCGGCCGAGTTGGGAGAGTCCCAGACCTCGAGCTTGAGCTCCAGGTTCAGCGGCACATCGCCGAAGGCGCGGCCCTCGAGGCGGATGTACGCCCACTTGCGGTCGTCGAGCCACGGCACGTGGTCCGACGGGCCGATGTGCACGTCGTTGGCCTCGATGCCGTGGGTGATCTGGCTCGTCACGGCCTGCGTCTTGGAGATCTTCTTGGACTCGAGGCGGTCGCGCTCGAGCATGTTCTTGAAGTCCATGTTGCCGCCGACGTTGAGCTGGTAGGTGCGGTCGAGGACCAGGCCGCGGTCTTCGAACAGCCGGGCGAGGATGCGGTGCACGATCGTCGCCCCGACCTGGCTCTTGATGTCGTCACCGACGATCGGGACGCCCGCGTCGGTGAACTTCTTCGCCCACTCCGGCTCGCTCGAGATGAACACCGGGATGGCGTTCACGAACGCGACGCCGGCGTCGATCGCGGCCTGCGCGTAGTACCGCTGCGCATCCTCGGAGCCCACCGGCAGGTAGCTCACGAGCACGTCGGCCTTGGCGTCGCGCAGCGCCTGCGCCACGTCGACCGCGGGCAGCGGGGACTCCTCGCAGCACTCCTTGTAGTACTTGCCCCAGCCGTCGAGGGTCGGGCCGCGCTGGACGGTGATGCCGAGCGCCGGGACCTCCGCGAAGCGGATCGTGTTGTTGTGGCCCTTGAAGATCGCCTTGCCGAGGTCTTCGCCGACCTTGGTGTCGTCCACGTCGAACGCGGCGACGAAGTCGACGTCACCGACGTGGTACCCGCCGAGGACGACGTGCATGAGCCCGGGGACGGACTCGTCGGGGTCGGCGTTGCGGTAGTACTCGACGCCCTGGATCAGGCTGCTCGAGCAGTTCCCGACGCCGGCGATGGCCACACGGATCCTGCCGCTCATGCGGATGCTCCTTCTTCTCGGGCTGTGCGCTCAGCGGCGATCAGCTCTTCGACCCACGCGAGATCGCGCTCGGTGGATTGGGTTCGGTGCTCCGCAAGGGAGCGGGTGTAACGATCGATGACCGGCCCGTGGGTGCGGCGCGCCTCGGCCAGCTGGGCCGTGAGGGCGGCCCGGCGGCGCTCGAGCAACGCGATGCGGGTGGGCTGGGAGAGGTGGCGGGCGAACGCGAGCTTGAGGGTGAACGAGCGTTCGTCGTCGGGGCTCGGGCCGTCGTCGGCGAGCAGCTCCGCGAAGACCGCCTCGCCCTGGGCGGTGATCCGGTACGCCTTGCGGGTGCGACGCGAGGGCGTGGCCATCCGCCGGAGCCGGGCGGCCGCGGCCTCGCCCGCGACCGAGCCGGTGGACGGCACCGAGGCCGCGAGCCGGGCCTCCGGCGCGTCGTCGGCGACCTCGATGGCCCCGGAGCGCTCGAGGCGGCGCAGCGCGGGATACAGCGAGCCGAACGAGACACCCCAGAGGAATCCGAGCGTCTCGCTCAGGCGCTTCTTCAGCTCGTAGCCGTGCAGGGGCTGCTCCTTGAGCAGTCCGAGGATGGCGAGCTCCAGCAAGGGGGGCCTCTCGGGGTGGGGGAGGGGAGCGGTCCGACGGACCGGGTCCTCGACTTGTGACGCCTGATATATCGGGTCGATATATCGGAGTGGAGTATTCACCGAAATCGGCGCACTGTCAACGCGGGCCCCGGGCTGGTTCCGTGAGCGGGGCGACGGGTTGGCAGGAGAGGGCGCGCCGGTACACTGCTCCCGTGCGTCACCCCGTCGACTACGCACTCGCCCGTCGAGCCGTGCTGCGCGACTTCCGTCGTGGCGCCCTCACCCGCCTCGACGTGTGCGACGCGCACCCCGAGCTGGTGCGGGCCGGGCGCCACATCGGCGAGAAGACCGACCGCACGTGCCCCATCTGCGAGCACCGCGCGGTCCGGATGGTCTCCTACGTCTACGGCGACGGGCTGAAGGCGGCCAACGGCCGCTGCATCGCCACCCCGGTGGAGCTGGCCCGCCTCGGGGAGTCCGTCGACGAGCTCACCTGCTACGTGGTCGAGGTGTGCGTCGACTGCGGCTGGAACCACCTCGACCACCACTACTTGCTCGGCCGGCGCCACGCCGGATAGCGCGCGTTTTCCGTAGCCCCCCCGCCCCGCTATCCTCCGCGTCGCCGCCTGGAGCCGTGTGTGCCCGGGACGGTTGGAGGTTCCGAATGGCTGTCCAGGCTGCTTCGAGCCCGCACGTCACCGCACCCGGGGTGCGCGCGCGCAAGGGATCCGACGAGCCGCTCGTCATGATCACCGCGTACGACGCGCCGTCGGCCCGCGTGGTCGACGAGTCCGGCGCCGACATGATCCTGGTCGGCGACACTCTCGCGATGGTCGTGCTCGGGTACGACGACACCCTGCAGGTCACCACGGACGACATGGCGCACCACATCGCGGCCGTGGCGCGCACGAAACCGCGGGCGCTCGTGGTGGGCGACCTGCCGTGGATGAGCTACCACGTGTCGACGGCGGAGACGGTCCGCAACGCGGCGGCGCTCGTGCGTGCGGGTGCCTCCGCGGTCAAGCTCGAGGGCGGCCGCAAGCGGGTGCCGATGGTCGAGGCCATCCTCGACGCCGAGATCCCGGTCATGGGCCACGTGGGCCTCACCCCGCAGTCGGTGCACGCGCTCGGCGGCTTCCGGGTCCAGGGCAAGGAGCTCGACGCGGCGCGCGTCATCGTCGACGACGCGATCGCGCTCGCCGAGACGGGCTGCTTCGCCATCGTCCTCGAGTGCGTCCCCGACGCGGTGGCGCGGCTCGTCACCGAATCCGTCGACGTACCGATCATCGGCATCGGTGCCGGTCGGCACTGCGACGGACAGGTGCTCGTGTACCACGACCTGCTGGGCCTCAGCGGACGGCGGGTGCCGAAGTTCGTGCGCCAATACGCGGCGATGGAGGACGACGCCACCGAGGCCCTGCGCCGGTTCGTGGCCGACGTCCGCGATGGGTCCTTCCCGGCGGCGACCGAGACGTACCACGCCTCCGACAGCGTGACCGACGCGGTGGCCGTCATGGGGCGGAGCGAATCCGCGCCTGCTTGACCCGACGGTGACCGCAGGGTGGGGACGGGGCCGCTCTAGCCCGCGGATGGCCGCGGGACTCGCCGCGGTCGTGCTGCTCGGCACGATGGTGATCGTGGGCTGCGCGGGAGGGTCGGGTTCGTCCTCCGCGCCGCGCGCTCCTGAGGCGCTCGAGTCGCGGGTCGAGGGCGCGGCTCCGGCCGCGGCGCCGTTCGCCGGTCTCACCGCCGCCCGGGTCCAGCTGGGGCGGAGGTGCCTGCACGTCGTCGTCGCCGACACCGAGACCGAGCGCGACGAGGGTCTGCGCGCCCGGGCCGACCTCGGCGGCTACGACGGGATGCTGTTCGCCTTCTCCGCCCCCACCGACACCGCGTTCACGATGTCGGGGACACTGGTGCCGCTGACGATCGGGTTCTACGACCGTGAGGGCCGCAAGGTCGACGGCTTCCGCATGACTCCGTGCCCCGGCGATGACGCGTCGTGTCCCGTCTACCGGGCCGATGGGACCTTCAGCTACGCGGTCGAGACCACCGCCGAACGGCTCCCGACCGGTGCGCTCGCGCCGTGCGCCTGAGTCGCCCGGTCCCCGAGCACCACCGGTCTCGAATACGCGTCACACCCGGCCGGTAACGTCGCTCCCGATAGGACGTGTCGAGGACCTCTGGTAGCCTCGCCCGGTTCAACCGAGCCCTGCCCCCTGCCGGCAACCCATCCGGGGTTCCGAAGCCGGGGGCCCGCAGCACCGCTGCGGTCCGAAGGAGGTACAGCCCTTGCGGCCGTACGAGGTCATGATCATTCTCGACGCGGATCTGGATGAGGAAGCGATCCGGTCCAACGTCGACCGCTA
>JADGOM010000110.1 GCA_017882925.1 Acidimicrobiia bacterium
CACGTACCGGCGGTGGTGGCACGGCCAGGAGGGTCGCAGCGCCGGCGCGCGCATGTTCGCGGGCGCGTGGGGTCACGGGCCGCCCGGCAACGGCGCGCTCGCCCGCTGGCAGGCCGGGTGGGTGTCGGTGATCGTGCTGCCGTTCGGGCCGTGGCTGGCGGCGGCCGGCACCGATGCCGCGCCGATCCTCGGGGGAATCGCGTTCAGCCTCTTCATGCTCGGGCTGGTGCTCGCCGGGGCCACGGGCTTCGTCGCGGTCGGACGCATCTCCGCGCTCCACGACGGCATCGTGGCGAAGACCGACACCGGCTGGGTCGCGCCCGTCGATGCGGGTCCCTGATGTTCCTCCCGCTGCGGTTCCTCCGCGCGCGGACCCGGCCGGCCTACGCCGTCGCCTTCCTCTGCCTGCTCATCGCGGGCGTGTCGTACCTCTGGCAGCCGCAGCTCAGCACCGCCAACGGCACGGCCGATGCGCGTGACCGGCAGGTCAACGAGTTCGTCGCCCGCTGGACGATGATCCCGTGCGAGGTGGTGAAGGACCGGCCCGCGACCGAGTACGAGCTGGCGACCGGCCGCTGCGGGGCGCGGAGCACGATCCGGGCCGACAACCGCACCCAGTTCCCACAGAAGAACCCCTACCTCGGGCTCGTGCTCGCGATCTTCTTCCACGACGGGTTCGAGCACCTCGCGGGCAACCTGTTCATCCTGTGGGTCTTCGGCCGCGCGCTGGAGGACAAGCTCGGTCACCTCGGCGCGCTGGCGTTCATCCTCGGGACGGGCGTGTTCGCCAACGCGGTGTTCGCGCTGCACCGCGCGCACGACGTCGTGCCCGGCCTCGGCGCGTCGGGCTGCGTCATGGCGGTGCTCGGCTTCTGCCTCGTCCTCTGGCCGCGCGACCGCGTGCGCTCGATCTCGATCCTCCCGCCGATCCTGGTCGACCTCCCGGCCTGGCTGGTCATCGGGCTCACCGCGGCCGCGGACGTCTTCCGGAGCCAGTCGTCGGAACGGGTCGGCATCGCGTGGGACGTCCACCTGAGCGCGCTCGCGTGCGGCGTCGTGATCGGGGGCCTGATCCGCCTGCGGGACCGCAGCCGGCGCGCCGCGCTCGGGCGGCTCCCGAAGGTGGTGCCGGATTCCCCGTTGGCCGCAGGTGACCTCGGGCCCGGTTGGTACGACGACCCGTGGGTGCCGAACCGGGGCTGGCGCTGGTGGGACGGCTCGCAGTGGACCCGCGCGGCGAAGCGCGGCGGCCGGTGCCCCGAGGTCGTCCCGGAGGGCGGGCTCCCCGCCCCGGGGCCCGGCCCCGCGCCGGGCGACGCTGCGCCCACCCCGGCTCCGGCCGCCGGGCTCCTGCCCGGCTGAGCCGGCCGACGCCCGGAGCTCCGATACCGACCCCGGCCCGTTCCGGTGGCACGGTGGCGGAGTGCCACCACGGCGGGGCGCGCGTGCAATAGGTTCCGTCGCCGCCCCCTGCGGGTCATGAAAGGCGTGTCCATGCCCTCGCGGATCCGCAACCGGATCGTCCGTCCAATCCCCGGCGCCTTCGCGGCAGCCGTCGCGCTGCTCGCGGTCGCCGCGCTGTCCGCGTGCAGCGGCGGCTCGAACTCGGCGACCCCGACGACGCGCACGACGACGAGTCGGACCAACGCCGCGTCGACCACCGTGCCGGCGACCGCGCCCACGACCACGACGCTCGCGCCGGCGAACCCCAACGCGGGCGTCTACGCCTACACCGGCGTCGGCCAGCTCTCGCCCGCGGTCGCCGGCGTGCCGACCCGCGTCTACGTGCCCAACAGCGACGCCGCCACCGTCGACGTGATCGACCCCAACACGTACACGGTCGTCGACCACTATCCGGTGGGGAAGCTGCCGAACCACGTCGTGCCGTCGTGGGACCTCAAGACGCTCTACGTCAACAACACACAGGGCAACTCGCTCACCCCGATCGACCCCGTGACCGGCAAGCCGGGCGCGCCGATCCCCGTGACCGACCCGTACAACCTGTACTTCACGCCCGACGGTTCGCGGGCGATCGTCGTGGCCGAGCGCTTCCAGCGGCTCGACTTCCGCGATCCCCACACCTGGGCGCTGCTGGGCAGCGTCGACGTCGGCCACAGGGGCCCCAACCACCTCGACTTCAGCCCCGACGGCAAGACGCTCCTCGTGGCGTGCGAGTTCTCGGGCTGGGTCGTGCGCGTCGACGTCGACTCGATGAAGGTGACCGGTCAGCTCAACGTCGGCGCGCAGCCCATCGACACGCGGATCTCGCCCGACGGGTCCGTCTACTACGTGGCCAATCAGGGCCGGAACGGCGTGTCGGTCGTCGACCCGGTGGCCATGAAGGAGCTGCAGTTCATCCCCACCGGCCGCGGCGCGCACGGCGAGTACCCGAGCCGCGACGGCACGAAGCTCTACGTGAGCAATCGCGGCGAGGGCACGATCTCGGTGATCGACTTCGCGACCCGGTCGGTGGTCGCGAAGTGGAACATCGGCGGCAGCCCCGACATGGGTGGCGTCAGCGCCGACGGCAAGCAGCTCTGGTTGAGCGGCCGCTACAACGGCGTCGTCTACGTCGTCGACACCACCACCGGCGCGCTGCTCCACACGATCAGCGTGGGGCGCGGTCCGCACGGCCTCGCGTTCTTCCCGCAGCCGGGGCGCTACAGCCTCGGGCACACCGGCAACTACCGCTGACCGCCGGATCCGTCGGGCGGTAGGTTCCGGGGATGACCGACGACGACCAGACCGCGCGCGACGAGGCCGCCCAGGCGCTCCGCTACTCGTTCACCGCCACCGCCCTCCACAAGCTCCTCGGGCTGCGGATGCTCCCGACCGACACCGACGTCACGATCGTCGAGATGCCGGTGACCGAGGCCGCGTTCAACCAATCGGGCAACCTGCACGGCGGCGCGATCGCCACGCTGATCGACGTCGCCGGGGGCACGATGGCGGCGCGGGCGGCCAACTTCATCCCGGGCGTCAACACCGTGGTCACGGCCGATCTCCACGTGCGGTACCTCGGTCGGCCGAAGGGCGACACGATCCGGGCCGAGGCCCGGCCGATGCGCGTCGGCCGCCAGCTCGTGATCATCGAGTGCCGGGTCCTCGACGACCGCGACAACCTCATCGCGTTCGCCGACTTCGCGTCGATGCTGGTGCCCAAGCGGGAGCCGTTGAAGCCCGACGTCGGCGGCGACTCGGGCGCGCCCGACCTCTAGACGCGGCGGGACCCGGGCCGCGGCCCGGGTCCCATCGGATGGTTCGGGTGCTCGGCGCGGGTGGGGCTCAGACGCCGATGAGGTCGGCGACGCGGGCCTTGTGCGTGCTCGCGGTGCCGAAGAGCGCGGCCCCGGTCTTGAGCCGGCGCACGTAGAGGTGCATGTCGTGCTCCCACGTGTAGCCGATGCCGCCGAGCACCTGGATGCCCTCCTTGCACGCGTAGCGCTGGAGGTCGCCCGCGGCCACCTTGGCCATCGCCGACGCGAGCGCCCGCCGGTCGTCGTCCTCGGCGATGGTCAACGCGGCGAAGTAACAGGTGGCCCGGGCCCGCTCGAGCAGCACGAGGAAGTCGGCGAACTTGTGCTTGATGGCCTGGAACGAGCCGATCGGCACCCCGAACTGCTCGCGCTGCTTGGCGTAGTCGAGGATCACGTCGAACACGGTCTGCGCGGTGCCCACCATCTCGGTGGCGAGCATCGTGGTCGCCTCGTTGAGGGCCCGCGAGATGGCGGCGGCGGTCTCGGGCCCGGGCGCGCCGAGCGCGCGGTCGGCGGCGACGTGGACGCCGTCGAGGGTGACGGTGCCGAGCTCGCGGCTGGCGTCGAGCGCGTCGACGGCCTTGATCTCGCAGTCGGCCGCGGGCACGACCAGGGCGACGACCCCGGCCTCGCCCTCGCTGTTGGGCTCGCGCGCGATGACGACGATCTCGTCGGCCGACGGGGCGCCGACGACGAAGTGCTTCTCGCCGTGGAGCACCCAGCCGTCGCCCTGCGGGGTGGCGGTGGTGGTGACGCCCGCGACGGTGAAGTTGCCGATGGCCTCCGACACCGCGAGCGTGCCGGTGCGCGAGCCCTCGGCGACCGGGCCGAGGAAGCGGTCGACCTGCTCGGCCGAGCCGGCCTGCCGGATCGCGGGGATGAACTGCGACGCGGTCGCGAGCAGCGGCCCGGGGGCGCAGGCGATGCCGAGCTCCTCGGCGACCACCGCGAGCTCCACCGCACCGAGGCCGAGGCCGCCGGCCGACTCGGGCACCGTGAGCGCGGGCCAGCCGAGCTCCACCATCTGGTCCCAGAGACCGGCGGTGATCGCCGCGGCGGCGGCCCGATCGGTGTAGCCGGTCTCCACGACGCGGCGGACCAGGCTCATCGGACACTCACGCGCGAGGAACGACTTGACCCCGTCGCGCAGCTCTTCCTGTTCGCTCGAGAAGTCGAGCTCCATGGGTGTGCACCTCTTCTGGACTGACGGCGGCGTCAGGGTAGCAAGGGCGGCCGCGCGACCCGGGAGCGGGCGGGGCCGGATCCCCGGCGGCCCGCGGACGGGAGCCGGCGACGGGTCCCGGGGCCTCAGCTCTCGGCGACCAGGCGGGCCAGCTCGCGGCGGTCGAGCTTCTCCATCGGCGTGAGCGGGAGGGCTTCGAGCAGCAGGATGGCCTCGGGCCGCTTGTAGGGGGCGAGCTTCCCGGCCGTGAACCCGCGGAGCTCGTCGAGCGTGGGGGGCCGGGCCGGGTCCTCGGGGACGACGACGGCGCAGCCGATCTCACCCATCACGCCGTCGGCCCGGGGGACGATGGCCACCGCGTGGACGCCGGGATGGGTCGAGAGCACCGACTCGACCTCCACCGGGTACACGTTGTAGCCGCCGCGCACGTACATCTCCTTGCTGCGCCCCACGAGCCGGAGCCGGCCGCGGTCGTCGACCCAGCCGAGGTCGCCGGTGCGGACGAAGCCGTCGGCGGTGAACGCGGCGCGCGTCGCCTCCTCGTCGCCCCAGTAGCCCGCCATGACCGCGGGGGAGCGGAGGCAGACCCGGCCGACCTCCCCCGGCTCGACGGGGTTGTCGTCCTCGTCGAGCAGCAGCATCTCGACGCCCGGCAGCGGCCGGCCGACGCTCACGACCGCGTCCTCGTCGGGATCGTCGGCCGCGGTGCCGAGCCCGATGCCGGCCTCGGTGCACGAGTACCGCGACGCGAGCTTGGCTCCGAAGCGCTCGCGGGCCTCCTGCGCGAGGCCCGGGGTGAGCGGGCCCCCGCCCACGATGATGATCTGCACGGCCGACGTGTCGTAGGAGTCGAAGTCGGGATCGCGCAGCATGAGCGCGACCTGCGTCGGCACCCCACCGACCGATGTCATCGAGTGCTCCTCGGCGAAGCGCAGCGCGTCGCGCGCGGTCCAGCGGCCCATGATCCACGACGTGCCGCCGCGTTGGAGGTTGCTCGGCAGCTTGGTCATGAAGCCGAGGTGCGCCATCGCGGTGCCGACGAACCCGCGCCCGCCGACGCCCCAGGTGTCGCCGACGTCGGTGTGGGTGATGAACGAGAGCTGCCGGTTGGTGTAGAGCGCGCCCTTGGGCAGGCCGGTGGTGCCCGACGTGAAGATGATCGCGACCGGCCGGTCGGGATCGGCGTCGAGCGGCGCGGGAGTGCCGCCGGGAGTGCGGATCGGCGCGAGCAGCGAGGCCGCGTCGGGCGCGGTCTCGAGGGTCACGACCGGCGCGCCGACCACGGCGGGGTCGGGCTCGAGCCCGGGTGCGGTGAGGACCAGCGCCGGCCGGGCGATGCCGAGCACGCCGTCGCGCTCGCCTGCGGTGAGCTTGTCGTTGACGCCCGCGGTGATCGCGCCCGCCTTGGCCGCGCCGAGGTAGGCGAGCAGGTATTCGGGGCTCGACGGCAGCACCAGCGCCACGACGTCACCCTCGCCGATGCCTCGTGCCTGGAGGCCTGCGGCCACCTCGTCCGAGATCACGTCGAGGTCGTGGAAGCTGAGCTCCCAGCCGGCCAACGCCACGTAGGCGGTAGCATCGCCAAATCGCCGAGCAGCTTCGCGCGTCGTCTCCGGGAGCATCGTGGCCGAATCTAACAATCATCGGCCCCCCCCGGATGGGTCCCCCGCGAAATCGCCGGCGGCCAAGGTGAAGGCCGCGAAGACCGTCGCCGCGAAGCCTGCGGGGCCCCGGACCGCAGCTGCGAGGTCCGCCGGATCGGCGCGTGCATCCAGCGGCTCGTCCCGCGCGTCGCGTAACGGCGCCGCGGCCGGGGTCGGCGGTGCGCCGGCCCGTTCCCGCGAGCTGCGGGCCCAGGGCAAGCGCACGATGCGGAAGCTGTTCGACGCCGGGATGAAGGTCTTCGCGGAGCGCGGCTACCACGCCGCCCGGGTCGACGACATCGTGCGCGCGGCCCGCACCTCGCACGGCACCTTCTACCTCTACTTCGCCAACAAGGAAGACCTCCTGCGCTCGCTCGCGGTCGACTGCGCGTCGGAGATGAACGCCCTCGCCGACGGCCTCGGCCCGATCCTTCCCGACGCCGACGGCCTCGCCGAGCTGCGCCGCTTCCTCGAGGGGTTCCTCGGCACCTACCGGCGCTACGGGCCCGTGATCCGGGCGTGGATGGAGGGCCAGGTCGACGACCGCGAGGTCAACCGGCTCGGCGTCGACGCGTTCACCCAGGTCGCCAACGCCCTCGGCCGCCGCATCGACGAGGCCGACCCCGACCACGTGCTCGACGGCCCCGCGGCCGTGAGCGCGCTGATGGCGATGCTCGAGCGCTTCAACTACGCGGTGGCGTCACGCCCGAGCGACGTCGGCGACGAGCAGGTCCTCGAGACCCTCGCCCTCGTGATCCACCGCGGCTTCTTCGGCGCCACCATCACCCCCGCCTGACCGCCGCAGAATGCGCCGGTCTGGGGCGCGGCGCCATCCCGCAGGCGGTCGCGAGGGTCAGACGCCGAGGATGATGGTGCTGGCGCTGGAGAACCAGCCGCCGGTGCCGTTGACGCAGGCGAGCTCGGCGTTCTCGACCTGACGGCCGTCGGCCTCGGCCCGGAGCTGCTTGACCGCCTCGACGAGGAGGAACATGCCGCGCATGCCCGGGTGGCACGACGAGAGCCCGCCGCCGTCGGTGTTGGTGGGCAGCGCGCCGCCGACGCGCAGCTTGCCGTCCTCGACGAACGCCCCGGCCTCGCCCGTGCCGCAGAACCCGAGGGCCTCGAGCGACAGGAGCACCATCGGCGTGAACGCGTCGTAGATCTGGCAGGTGTCGATGTCGGCGGGGGTGACGCCCGCGCGCTCGAACGCGAGCTTGCCGCTGCGCACGGCGGGGGAGACGGTGAAGTCCTCCCACTGGCTCATGGTGGTGTGGCTCGTGGTCTCGCCGGTGCCCAGCACCCAGACCGGCTTCTTGGCCAGGTCCTTGGCCCGGTCCTCGGAGGCGAGCACGACCGCGCCACCACCGTCGGAACGGATGCAGCAGTGCAGCTTCGTGAGCGGGTCGGCGATCATCTTGGCGCTCTGCACGTCGTCGATGGTGATCGGGTCGCGGTAGAAGGCGTCGGGGTTGAGCGACGCGTTGTACCGCGTGCTCACCGAGATCTCCGCGAGCTGCTCGATCGTGGTGCCGTACTCGTGCATGTGCCGACGGGCGGCCATCGCGTACTTCGAGATGAGCGTGTGGCCGAACGGGGCGTCGAACTGGACGGGACCGCGGGTGCCGAAGCTCAGGTTCGCGCTGCGGCGACGGGCCTTGAGGTCGGCCCGGGCGGTGCTCCCGTAGACGAGGACGACGACGTCGGCGTGGCCCTCGCTGATCGCCGCGGTGGCGTGCTCGGCCATGAACTCCCACGTGCTGCCACCGACGCCGGTGCCGTCGGCCCACGTCGGCCGCAGCCCGAGGTACTCGGCGATCTCGACGGGCGCGAGGAGGCCCGTGCCGCACGACCCGAGCCCGTCGACGTCGGCCTTGGTGAGACCGGCGTCCGCGATGGCGCGGCTCGCGGCCTGGTAGTGGAGCTCGAAGGGCGACTTGGTGTCGACCCTCCCGCAGTCGCTCAGTGCTGCTCCGACGATCGCGACGCGCCTACCCATCCGAACCCATCCTTCCGAGGCGCGTGACGCGCCCACCACCTTGTTGAGTTGTGGAGTGCCGAGTTGTCGTGTGCTCGCGCGCGCTCAGCGCGCCTTCCAGTCGATGCGCTTGCCGGACTCGAAGAACTTCTGCCCCTCGGCGATCGAGTCCTGGTTGGTGCCCATGGCGACGAACGCGTAGCCCATGCGGACGGCCTGGCGCTGCCCGAGCTCCCGCGCCGCCCAGATCGAGCGGATCGTGCCCTGGATCGCGAGCGGCGGCTGCGCGGCGATGCAACCCGCGGCCCAGAGCGCCTTCTCCTTGAGCTCGGCGCCGGGGACGACCTCGCTGACCATGCCGATCTGGTAAGCGCGCTGGGCGCTCAGGCGCTCGTAGTTGCCCATGAGCGACAGGCGCATGATCTCGGCGAACGGCGTGATGCCGAGCATGTGCATCGGCTCGAACGCGGCCGTCATGCCGTAGGTGACGTGCGGGTCGAAGAACGTGGCGTGCTCCGCCGCGATGATGAACTCGGTCTCGCCGAGCATGTAGAAGGCGCCGCCGCACGCCATGCCGTTGACCGCGGCGATCACGGGCTTCCAGAGGTCGCAGCTCTTCGGGCCGATGTTGTCGCCCGGGTCGTTGAACATGAACGGCGTGGAACCGGAGCCGACGACGCTGGAGTCGGTGGTGTCGTCGGTGCGACCGCCCATCTGCTCCATCCGGTCGATGCCGGTGCAGAACGCCTTCTCGCCGGCGCCGGTGAGCACGATCGCCCGGACGTCGTCGTTGCGACGCAGGCTGCGCCAGATCTCGTGCAGCTCACGTTGCATCAGCGAGTTGAACGAGTTGTGGACCTCCGGGCGGTTGAGCGTGACGATCGCGACCCCATTGTCCTGCTCGACGTATTCGACGGTCTCGAAGTCGGTCCTCACACGACCTTCCCTTCACATGAGAGCCGGCGCCGGCCGGGCCACGCTCGTGGCCCGGCGGCGCCGGTCTGTAGGTCTGCGGACGGGTCTAGCGCCGGCCGGGACGGATCTCGAAGGTCTGCGGCTTCACCTGCGTGGTGATGCCCGCGTTGACCAGCTTGAAGTGGTACGTGAACAGCGTCTTGCCGAGCTGGGCGGGGTCCCACTGGGTGGGGTTGCCCTCGCCGTCGACCGACAGGTACTGCTCGCCCATCTCGAAGGGCTTGTAGACGCACACGTTGTTGCCGACGACGCGCAGCACCTGGCCGGTGATCGGCTTGCTGTCGTCGGAGGCGAGCCAGACGACGCCCGGCGCGGAGTTGCCCGGGTTCATGCCGTCGAACTCCGTGTACTCCTCGGGGTTCTTCAGGTCGACCGCCATCGCGACGCCGACCATGCGGGTGAAGCCGCCGGGGCCGATGCAGTTGGCGCGGACGCCGTAGGAGGCGAGCTCGAGGCTCGCGATGACCGTGGTCGCCCAGATGCCGGCCTTGGCGGCGCCGTAGTTGGTCTGGCTGGCCTGGCCCTGGAGCCCGCCGCTCGAGATCGTGTTGACGATCGCCGCGCTCGGCTGGCGTCCGGCCTTGCTCTCCGCGCGCCAGTACTGCGAGGCGTGCGACATGGTGTTGAAGGTGCCGTAGAGGTGGACCTTGAGCACCGCGTCGAAGTCCTCGGGGGTCATCG
>JADGOM010000111.1 GCA_017882925.1 Acidimicrobiia bacterium
ACCGACCGACGGGCCGGCACTGGCGACGGAGCTGACGGATGTGAGACCACCGGCGGTGGGGCTGCTGACGGTGAGTCCTTCGACGCTGACGGTTGCGCTCATGGGAGTACCTGTTCCTTTGGGGGGGGGATGGGGGATGGGTCAGGCGGCGGCGAGCTCGGGTGCCGCGTCGGCTGCGTAGCGGGTGGGCGACGCCCAGGTGCACGACTCCACCCGCGGCTGGCGGATCGTCTTGACGAACGCGTGGGCGAAGTTGACCCGCTGGATCCAGTCCACGACGACGAGCGCCGGGAACATCAGGGCCAGGCGCCACTTGCGCAGGCCGATCGCCCCGATCACGGCCCACAGCGCGTAGCCGGCGAAGTACGTGGCCATGAAGCGCAGCGGCGTCATGTTCGTGTACCTCGCGGTGACGCCGAGCATCACGGGCCAGAGCACGACGTAGGCGACCCAGTCGATGATCAGCCCGATGTACGCGGCGTCGAACAGCGTCGCCTTCCGGCCGATCTTGTGGCCGTGGATGCCCTGCATCGTGCCCCACAGCCACCGCAGGTTCTGGCCGTACCACTCCTTCATCGTGGTCGGGTCCTGCACCCATGCCTGGGCCCGCGGGGCGTAGACGATGCGGCCGAGCTTGCGGCGGTGGGTCTCGAGGGTCCAGTAGGTGTCGTCGACGATGTACGGCGTGCGCTCGACCGCGACCTCCATCAGCAGGTCGGTGCGGTACATCGAGTTGGAGCCCGAGATGCAGTTCATGACGTTGGCGAGCGACTGGCCCCGGCGGATGAAGAGCTGGTACTTCCAGTAACCGAAGGCACGGGCCGCGACCCAGGGGTTCCAGCGGACCGAGTGGCGCCAGTCCGAGAGCGTCTTGCCGACGACGATGGCCACGCCGGCGTTCATGCGGCGCAGGCACTGCTCGATGAAGTCGTCGGCGAGGGTGGTGTCGTCGTCGATGACCGTGACCGTCTCGTAGCGCCGGTCGATGCCGAAGTGGCGCAGCGCCTTGTGGATGGCGGCGGGCTTGCCCACGTTGGTCTCGAGCGCGAGCACCTCGGCCCCGGCCGCCCGGGCGACCTCGGCGGTGGCGTCGCTGCTGCCGTCGGAGACGACGAACACGGGGCACTGCTTGCGGGCGTTGCGGACGGCGTCGGCGATCATGGACTCGCCGTTGCGGCAGGCGATGAGCACACACGCGGGGTCCCGTACCGGCCTCCCAGCAGCCGATACGGGCCCACGTGCATCGTGCTCGTCGCTTGCAGTTGCTGCTCGCATTGCCGCCCCTTGATCCAGGGTCGGGCGACACTCCGCGCAGGAACGCGAGATGCCCGGCCTCCAAAGGTTTCCGGGGCCGGGTTCGCGTGACTCCCCGTCGGCTCAGCGACCAGTTGACCGCCGACGGATCGATGTCTCCCCGAGTGTTCGAGCGATGCGTGGCCGCTTGAACTCTCTCCGTGAGACTATGAACGCGTTACCAGCGAGTAGCAAGGGTTCGGGGGCCGAATGAGTCGCTCGGCCCACGCCCTGACCTGGGAATACGGGCCGGGAGGGCGATTGGTTCGGATTCCTAATGGTTCGGTAACCTATCGATATGACCCGAGCCGACATCCCGGTCCGCACGCTGGCCCGCCTGGCCCGCCTGCTGGAGCACTCCTGCGGCGATCTGACCCTGCCGCAGTACCGCCTCCTGGCCATGATCGGCGAGGGCAGCGAGCGCGCCAGCCTGCTCGCGGGGCGGCTCGCGCTCACGAAGCCCAGCGTGTCCGGGATGCTCGACGGGCTCGTCGAGCGCGAGCTCGTGACCCGCACCCCTGAGCCGGCCGACCGGCGGGCCGTGAAGCTCGCGCTCACGCCCGCCGGCACCCGTGCGCTCCGCGACGCCGAGCGCTCGATGGCCGAGCGCCTCGACCCGATCGTCGACGGCTGCGACGACCCGGCCGCGATCGTCGCCGCCCTCGGCCAGATCGAGGCGTCGCTCGACCGCGTGGTCGACGCCCGGATCGCGGCGAGAGGCGCCCCCGCCCGATGAGCCACCGCGCGCCGGGCCCCGGCCCCACCGACGCCACCGACGCCACCGATCCCACCGAGCCGCCGAAGACGGTGGAGGCCGCGCCCGACGGCGGTTGGATCCGCCGGCTGATGCCGTTCGTGCGGGCGCACCAGAAGAAGGTCCTGATCGCGCTGGGCGCGTCGGTCTTCGGGATGATGGCCACCGCGCTCACCCCGGTGATCGAGAAGGTCGTCATCGACAGCGTCATCACGACGCACACGCAGCCGCTGTGGCCGTGGATCACGCTCCTCGTGCTCGCCGGCCTCTTCGGGTTCGTGACCTCCTACATCCGGCGCTACGTCGGCGGCCGCGTCGCCCTCGACGTGCAGTACGACCTGCGCAACGCGATCTTCGAGCGCCTCCAACGGCTCGACTTCGCCCGCCACGACGAGCTCCCCACCGGGCAGCTCGTATCGCGCGCGAGCTCCGACCTCGCGCTCATCCAGGCGCTCCTGTCGTTCACGCCGATCCTCGTCGGCAACGTGGTGCTGGTCGCGGTCTCGCTCGTGGTGATGGTGATCCTCTCCCCGCTCCTCACCCTCGTCGCGGTGCTGTGCCTCCCGGCGCTCCTGTTCGTGGCGATCCGCCTGCGCTTCACGCTGTTCCCCGCGACCTGGGACTCGCAGCAGCGCACCGCGGAGGTCGCGGGGGTCGTCGACGAAGCCGTGAGCGGCGTGCGCGTGGTGAAGGGCTTCGGGCAGGAGCAGCGCGAGCTCGACCACCTCACCGGGTCCGCCGAAGAGCTGTTCAAGTCGCGGGTGCGCATGGTGGGGCTGCAGGCCCGCCTCCAACCCGCCCTGCAGGTGATCCCGACGCTGGGCCAGGTCGCGGTGCTCGCGCTCGGCGGATGGCTGGCGATCGAGGGCCACATCACCCTGGGCACGTTCTTCGCCTTCTCGAGCTACCTCGTCCAGCTCGTGGGCCCGGTGCGGATGTTCGCCGGAGTGCTCGCGGTCGCGCAGCAGGCCCGCGCGGGCGCGGAGCGGGTGCTCGAGATCCTCGACTCCAACCCGATCGTCACCGAGAAGCCGGACGCGACCGCGATGACCACCGTGACCGGCGCGATCGACTTCGACCACGTCACCTACGGCTACCTGCGGTCGGAGCCGGTCCTCGTCGACTTCGATCTGCACGTCGAGCCCGGTGAGACGGTCGCGCTCGTCGGCGCGTCGGGATCCGGGAAGTCGACGGTGAGCCTCCTGCTCCCCCGCTTCTACGACGTGCAGGACGGCGCGCTGCGCATCGACGGCGTCGACGTGCGCGACGTCACGCTCGAGTCGCTCCGCCACGACATCGGCGTGGTGTTCGAGGACAGCTTCCTCTTCTCCGACTCGGTGCGGAACAACATCGCCTACGGGCGGCCGGACGCGACCGACGCGGAGGTGGAGCGCGCGGCCCGCGCCGCGGGCGCGCACGGGTTCATCACCAACCTCCCGCAGGGCTACGACACCACGGTCGGCGAGCGGGGCCTCACGCTCTCCGGCGGCCAGCGCCAGCGCGTGGCGATCGCGCGGGCCCTGATCACCGACCCGTCGATCCTGATCCTCGACGACGCGACCTCGTCGATCGACGCCCGGACCGAGGAGCAGATCCACCAGACCCTGCGCGAGATCATGCGGGGGCGCACCACGATCCTCATCGCGCACCGCCGGTCGACGCTCGAGCTCGCGGGGCGCATCGTGCTGGTCGACGGCGGGAAGGTGCTCGACGAGGGCACCCACGACGAGCTCATCGCGCGCTCACCGCTCTACCGCGAGCTGCTGGCCGGGCCGGAGGCCGAGCTCGACGTGGAGGCCGCGATCGACCTCGACCACCCCGACCTCGAAGCCGTCGGCGTGGGCAACGGCGACGGCGCGAGCACCAACGGCGACGGCCGGGCCGCCACCATCCCGACGCCCGAGCTCTGGCGGCACGAGGACGCGGGCGACGGGCCGCGCGCGTTCCTCCAGACCGCCACGGTGAGCGTGCGCGCGGGTGGTGGGGGCGGCGGTGCCGGGGGCGGCCGCGGGATGGGTGGCGGCGGCCCGATAGGTGGCGTCGCGCTCGCGGCCACGCCCGCGTTGCTCGCCGCGGTCGACAAGCTCCCGCCCGCCGACGCCGACCCCCGCATCGACGTCGCGGCCGAGTCGGTGGAGGACTCGGAGTTCACCCTGCGCCGGTTCCTGCGCCCCTATCACCGGCCCCTCGGCTTCGGGCTCCTCCTCGTGGCCATCGACACGCTGCTCACGTTGGCCGGGCCCTTCCTCGTGCGCGCCGGCCTCGACCAGGGTGTGGCCAAGCAGTCGGAGACCGCGCTGTGGCTGGCCTCCGGCGCGTTCCTCGCGGTGACCCTGCTCGACTGGCTCGACACCTGGGCCTACATGCGCTTCACCGGCACCACCGCGGAGCGGCTGCTCTTCGCGCTCCGCATCCGGATCTTCTCCCACCTCCAACGGCTGTCGATCGACTTCTACGACCGCGAGATGGCCGGCCGGGTCATGACCCGCATGACCACCGACGTCGAGGCCCTGTCGGCGCTGCTCCAGAACGGCATGATCCAGGCGCTCGTGAGCGTGCTCAGCTTCTTCGGCGTGCTGGTCGCGCTCACGTTCCTGAGCTGGCCGCTGATGCTCAGCGTGTCGGTCGTGATCCCGCCGCTGCTGATCGCGACGGTCTGGTTCCGCCGCCGCTCCGACCGGGCCTACGGCCGGGCGCGCGAGAGCATCGCCACGGTGAACGCCAACTTCCAGGAGAACCTCTCCGGCGTGCGGGTGACCCAGGCGTACACGCGTGAGGACCGCAACATCGGGTCGTTCCGCAAGGACGCCCGCGAGTACCTCGGCCACCGGCTCGACGCGCAGCGGCTCGTTGCGATCTACTTCCCGTTCGTGCTGCTGCTCGCCGCGCTCTCCGACGCGATCGTTCTGGGCGTCGGCTCGCAGCTCGTGAGCAACAAGACGGTGCAGGTGGGCACGATCATCGCCTTCCTCCTCTACCTCGACCAGTTCTTCTCACCCATCCAGCAGCTGTCGCAGGTGTTCGACACCTGGCAGCAGGCGCGGGCGTCGATGGCGAAGATCAACGAGCTCATGGCGATCCGCTCCGGCACCCCCGCGCCCGACGAGCCGGTCGGGCTGCCCGCGCTCACCGGCGCGATCCGCTTCGAAGACGTGCACTTCCGCTACCCCACCGCGACCGATGAGGCCCTGCGCGGCGTCGACCTCGCCATCAAGCCCGGCGAGACCGTCGCGCTGGTCGGCGAGACCGGGGCCGGCAAGTCGACCATCGTGAAGCTCGTCGCGCGGTTCTACGACGCCACCGGCGGCCGCGTGCTCATCGACGGTGTCCCCGTCGACGCCCTCGACCTCGGCGCGTACCGGCGCCGGCTCGGCTACGTGCCCCAGGAGCCGTTCCTCTTCTCGGGCACCATCCGCGACAACATCGCCTACGGGCGGCCCGACGCGTCCGACGGCGAGGTCGAGGTCGCGGCCCGGGCGGTGGGAGCGCACGAGTTCATCGCCCGACTTCCGGGCGGCTACCTCCACCCCGTCACCGAGCGCGGACGGTCGCTCTCGAGCGGGCAGCGCCAGCTCATCTGCCTGGCCCGGGCGCTCATCGTCGACCCCGCGATCCTGCTGCTCGACGAGGCCACGGCCAACCTCGACCTCGCGACCGAAGCGCGCGTGCAGCGCGCGATGAACACGATCTCCGACGGTCGCACCACCCTCGTGATCGCGCACCGGCTCCAGACCGCGCGTGCGGCCGACCGCATCGTGGTCATCGACGACGGGCTCATCGTGGAGCAGGGCCCGCACGACGAGCTGCTGGCCCGCGGCGGCCGCTACGCGCAGCTCTGGCACGCGACACCCCTCGCGGCGGCCGGCACATGAGCTCCACCGCGGTCGTGATGATGGGCGTGTCGGGCTCGGGCAAGAGCACCGTAGGCGTGCTGCTGGCGAAGCGGCTCGGCGTGCCGTTCCTCGACGCCGACTCGCTGCACTCCGACGCGGCGAAGGCCCGCATGCACCGGGGCGAGCCCCTCACCGAGACGATGCGCGAGCCGTGGCTCGATCGGGTCAACGCCGCGATCCGCACCGCCGAGGGCGACGGGATCGTCGTCGCCTGCTCCGCCCTCACCCCCGCGGCCCGCACGCGTCTCGAACGCGGCCTGGATTCGGTGCGCTACGTGCTCCTCACCGGCTCCGACGAGCTGTTGCGCGACCGCCTGGCCCACCGCCACGGGCACTTCGCGTCGCCGCAGCTGCTCGACTCGCAGCTCGACACGCTCCGACCGCCCGACGGCGCCCTCGTCGTCGACGTCACGCAACCCCCCGACCAGCTCGCCGACGAGATCGCGACCCGCCTCACCCCTTAGAAGATCGTGGGGCCGCGGTCACTCGGGGAGGACGGTGTCCGCGCTGGTGCGGTGCTCGACGTCGGGGTTGTCGGGATCCTCGAGCTCCTCGACACGATCGAGCGTGCGGGTGTCGGACTCGGCGAGGATCTCCCGGGCCTGGGCCTCGGGGTCGTCGCTGCCCGCCTCGATCTCGTCGGTCGTCAGCTCTTCGGCGCGCTCGTGCACGCGGCGCTCGTCGGGAATGCGTTGGCTGTCCATGCCCGCAGTGTGACCCATCGGGCGCCGCGTGCGAAACCGACGCCCGGCGGCTACCGGACCAGCCCGGCCCCGACGGTCGCGTTGGTGGCTTCGTCGATGAGGATGAAGCTGCCCGTGGTGCGGTGCTCCCGGTACGGGTCGAGTGCGAGATCCGTGGCGGACTGCAACCGCACGAGACCGATCTCGTTGATGTCGAGCGTATCCGCCGGCTCCGAGGCCAACGTGTCGACGTCGGTGCGGTGCACGAGCTCGCGCACGATCACCGGGGTGGTGCGCGTCGTGTGCTTCAGCAGGTAGCGGGCGCCGGCACGCAACGGCGCGCCGTCCATCCAGCACACCGTGGCGTCGAACGAGTTGGTGACCTCGGGTCGCGCGCCGGCGGGAGCGACGAGGTCGCCCCGGCCGATGTCGAGCTCGTCGACGAAGCTCATGCGGATCGCCCGCGGGGCCGCGGCGGAGTCGAGCGGACCGTCGAACGTGGCGATCGACGCGATCCGCGTGCGCAGGCCGCTCGGGAGGATGACGACGTCGTCGCCGGGGGCGAACACGCCCGACGCGATCGAACCCGCGTAGTCGCGGCTCTCGCTCGAGCCCGGCTGCGGCTTGACGACCCACTGGATCGGGAACCGCCCCGGCTTCGCCGACGGCGCGACGTCGTCGAGGCGCACGGTCTCCAGGTACGCCAGGAGCGCCGGGCCCTTGTACCAGGGCATCTCGTCGGAGGGATCGACGACGTTGTCGCCCCGGAGCGCCGACATCGGGATGGGGGTCACCTGCAGCTCGAGCGACGACGAGAACTCGAGGAACGCAGCGACGACGTCGTCGAACACGGCCTCGGACCAGTCGACCAGGTCCATCTTGTTGACCGCGAGCACGACGTGGCGAATGCCGAGCAGCGACGCGACGTAGGCGTGGCGACGCGACTGCTCGCGCAGTCCGTGCGTCGCGTCGACGAGCACCACCGCGAGGTCGGCCGTCGACGCGCCGGTGACCATGTTGCGCGTGTACTGCGCGTGGCCCGGGGTGTCGGCGATGATGAACTTGCGGTTGGGCGTGGCGAAGTAGCGGTAGGCGACGTCGATGGTGATGCCCTGCTCGCGTTCGGCCCGGAGGCCGTCGGTGAGGAGCGCGAGGTCGACGCCCTCGTGCCCGCGCTTGCGGCTCGACGCGGCCACCGCGGCGAGCTGGTCTTCGAAGATCTGCTTGCTGTCGTGGAGCAGGCGCCCGATGAGCGTGCTCTTGCCGTCGTCGACCGAGCCGGCCGTCGCGAATCGGAGCAGGTCCATCTAGAAGTAGCCCTCGCGCTTGCGGTCCTCCATGGCCGACTCCGAGAACCGGTCGTCGGCGCGGGTGGCGCCGCGTTCGGTGACCCGGGCCGCGGCGACCTCGGCGATGATTTCGTCGAGCGTGGCCGCGGGCGACCGGACCGCCCCGGTGCAGGTGGCGTCGCCGACGGTGCGGAAGCGCACGGTCTCGGTGTAGGCGGTCTCGCCGTCACCGGGACGGACCCATCGGCTCGTGGCGAGCAGCATGCCGTCGCGCTCGACGACCTCGCGCTCGTGGGCGAAGTAGATGGGCGGCAGCTCGATGCCTTCGCGCTGCACGTAGTGCCACACGTCGAGCTCGGTCCAGTCGGAGATCGGGAACGCGCGCACGTTCTCGCCCGGCCGGACCCGGCCGTTGTAGAGCTGCCAGAGCTCGGGCCGCTGGCGTCGCGGGTCCCACTGCCCGAACGCGTCGCGGAAGCTGAGGACGCGCTCCTTGGCCCGCGCCTTCTCCTCGTCGCGGCGGGCGCCACCGATGCAGGCGTCGTACCCGTGGGCGGTGATCGCGTCGAGCAGGGTGACGGTCTGGAGGCGGTTGCGCGATGCGTCGGGGCCGAGGTCGGGGGCCCGGCCCGCGTCGATCGACTCCTGCACCGACGCGACGACCAGCTCCACGCCCAGCTCCGCGGCGCGCTTGTCGCGGAACTCGATGACCTCGGCGAAGTTGTGGCCGGTGTCGACGTGCATCACCGGGAACGGGATGTTGCCGGGCCGGAACGCCTTCTCGGCCAGCCGCAGGATGACCGCGGAGTCCTTGCCGCCGCTGAAGAGCAGGACCGGGCGCTCGAACTCGGCCGCGACCTCGCGGAGGACGAAGATCGCGTGGGATTCGAGCACGTCGAGCTGCGACAGCTGCTCGGAAGCCCGCTCGGTGAAGGTCATCGGTGGACCTCCGCCACGGTGATGTGGTGCCGGCTCACAGGTGCAGCCCGCACTCGGTCTTGTCGGTGCCGACCCAGCGGCCCGACCGCGGGTCGGCCCCGAGGACCACCTTCTGCGTGCACGGCCAGCAGCCGACGGAGGCGTAGCCCTGCGCGATCAGCGGGTTGACGGGGACGTCGTGGTCCGCGATGTAGCCGTCGACGTCGGCGTCGGTCCAGGTGGCGATCGGGTTGATCTTCACGACGCCGCGCCGGTCGCGCCCCACGATGGGGGTGTCGGCGCGCACGGCGGAGTCGGCCCGGCGCAGCCCGCTGAGCCAGGCCGTGCGGGTGGCGAGCAGGTCGTCGAGCGGCTTGACCTTCCGGACCGCGCAGCACGCGTCGGTGTCGGTCTTCCAGAGGTCGTCGAGCGGCAGGTCGGGCCGCAGCACGTTGACCTCGATGCCGTACCGCTCCTCGACCCGGGCCACGGTCTGGAGCGTCTCGTCGAAGTGGTACTGGGTGTCGAGGAACGCGACCTCGATGTCGGGGGCGACGCTGAGCGCCACGTCGATGAGCACCGCGTCGCCCATCGAGGCGAGCAGCACGAGGCCGGAGCCGAACGTGTCGGCGGCCCACTTCACCGCGGCGGAGGCCGGCTTCGTCTCGAAGGCCTTGGAGCGGGCCTCGAGCTCGGCGTCGGTCAGGAGTTGAGCGTGAGCCACAACGCCTCCACGCATTCTTCGACCGAGCGGTCCTGCGTGTGCAGCACCAGCTCGGCGGCCTCGGGGGCCTCGTAGGGATCGTCGACGCCGGTGAGGTGGCTGATCTCGCCGGCCCGCTGCTTCGCGTAGAGGCCCTTCACGTCGCGCTCGGCGCAAACCGCGGAGGGGGTCGCCACCCACACCTCGACGAAGCGGCCCTCGTGTCGGGCCCGGAGCTCGTCGCGCGTCGACCGGTAGGGCGAGATGACCGCGCACACGGTGGTCACGCCGTTGCGCGAGAGCAGCTCGGCCACGAAGCCGATCCGGCGGACGTTCTCCTCGCGGTCTTCGCGCGAGAATCCGAGACCCCGGCCGAGGGCCTCCCGCAGCACGTCGCCGTCGAGCACCTCGACCGGCACGCCCTCCTCCCGGAGGCGATCGGCGAAGGCGTGGGCGAGCGTCGTCTTCCCCGCCGAGGGGAGGCCGGTGAGCCAGACCGTGCGCCCGGCGGAGGGCAACGCGGACCGGGTTTCGTCGATGGCCGCGGCCGTGGTTTCCACGGCGGTGAGGTTACCGGCGCAAACCCGACTCGACAACTCGGGAATTAGCGCTTACCTTGCACCGGAATTCCGACTCGACATGTCGGAAATGTCGCCTTACCGTTGTCGCGTCTCGCTCCGCCGAGGCGCACGTCCCGAGGAGCCTTCAAACCGTGTCGCACCGCCCGCGCCCGCAGAGGCGTTCCCTGACCACGTTCACCGCCCTGCTCGCGCTCTCGCTGCTCGCCCTCGCCGGGCTCGGCGCGGGCGTCGCCGGCGCGGCCAAGGCGGCACCCGAGCCGGTGACCCTGCGCCTCGGCTACTTCCCCAACGTCACCCACGGCTCCGCGATCGTCGGCGTCGAGAGCGGGATCTTCGCCAAGAAGCTCGGCAAGAACGTGACCCTCAAGACCTCCACGTTCAACGCCGGGCCCGAAGAGGTGCAGGCGCTCTTCTCCGACGCGCTCGACGTCGCCTACATCGGGCCGAGCCCGACGGTGAACGCCTACGCCCAGTCGAACGGCACCGCGGTCAAGATCATCTCCGGCTCCGCGTCGGGCGGCGCGTTCCTGGTCGTGAAGCCCTCGATCACCAGCGCGGCGCAGCTCAAGGGCAAGAAGCTCGCGTCGCCGCAGCTCGGCGGCACCCAGGACGTCGCGCTGCGCACCTGGCTGCAGAAGAAGGGGCTGAAGACCGACACCACCGGTGGCGGTGACGTCTCGATCCTGCCCCAGGACAACGCGACCACCCTGGCGTCGTTCCAGGCCGGGTCGATCGACGGCGCGTGGGTGCCCGAGCCCTGGGCCTCGCGCCTCGTGAGCGAGGGTGGCGGCAAGGTCCTCGTGAACGAGGCGAGCCTGTGGCCCAAGGGTCAGTTCGTCACGACGCAGATCATCGTGCGGACCGGCTTCCTGAAGCAGCACCCCGACGCGGTGAAGCGCCTCCTGGCCGGCCAGGTCGCGGCCAACACCTACATCGCGCAGAACCCGGCCAAGGCCCAGCAGCTCGTGGGCCAGGGCATCCTCAGGATCACCAGCAAGTCGATCAGCCCGGCGCTGGTCGCCTCGTCGTTCAAGAGCGTGAACTTCACCAACGACCCGATCGCGTCGTCCCTCATCCAGGGGGCGAAGAACGCGGAGAAGATCGGACTGCTGAAGACCGTCAACCTCAAGGGCATCTACGACCTCACGCTCCTGAACCAGGTGCTGAAGGCGCAGAACCTGCCCCCCGTGAAGGGCGGCTGATCGTGGCGCTGCCGTGGGCGTCGAGCGCGCGACGGATCGACGATGAGATCGTGCTCGCGCCCGACGTCCCGGCAGTGCGGATCGACTCGGTGTCGAAGGTGTTCGGGCACGCGCCGCACGCGGTCCACGCGCTCGACGCCGTCTCGCTCACCGTGCAACCGGGCGAGTTCGTCTGCCTGCTCGGCGCGTCCGGCTGCGGGAAGAGCACGCTGCTCAACCTGTTGGTCGGCCTCGACCAACCGAGCGCAGGCACGCTGGAGGTGAACGGACGGGTCACGCTGATGTTCCAGGAGTCGGCGCTGTTCCCCTGGCTCACGGTCTTCGGCAACGTCGACCTCGCGCTCCGACTGCGCGGGATCCCCAAGGGCGAGCGCAAGGCGGAGGTCGAGCGGCTGCTCGAGGTCGTGCACCTCCGCGGCTTCGAGAAGAAGCGCCCGCACCAGCTATCGGGGGGCATGCGGCAACGCGTCGCGCTCGCCCGCGCGCTGGCCCAGGACGCCGACGTGCTCCTGATGGACGAGCCGTTCGGCGCGCTCGACGCGATGACCCGCGACTTCCTGCACGAGGAGCTCGAGCGGCTCGTGCAGGAGCGCCACCTCACGGTGGTGTTCGTCACCCACAACGTGCGCGAGGCCGTGCGCCTCGGCGACCGGGTGGTCCTGCTCTCGAGCCGCCCCGGCCGTGTCACCGCGGAGTTCCCGGTCGACATCCCCCGGCCCCGCCGCATCGAGACCCCCGAGGTCGGGGTCCTCTCCACCGAGATCTCCCAGCGCCTGCGCGCGGAGGTCCGCCGGCACCGGACGGACGACATCCATGCTGACTGAGCCCGCCGCCACCGAGCTCGACGCCGAGATCTCGGGCCTCGACAGCCTCGACCTCGCGGGCGCGCCGCGCGCGAGCTTCGGTCGCCGGCTGTGGTCGTCGGCGTGGCCGAAGCTCCTCGCGATCGCGATCTTCCTCGCCATCTGGCAACTGGTCTTCTGGAGCGGATGGAAGCCGAGCTACGCGCTGCCGAGCCCGAGCTCGGTCTTCACCCGCCTCAACAGCGAGTGGTCCACGATCATCGACGGCGCCGCGCTCACGATGCGCCGGGCGCTCATCGGCTTCGGGATCGCGATCGCCATCGGCAGCGTGATCGGGGCGCTCGTCTCCCGCAGCCGCGTCCTGCGGTCGGCCATCGGATCGATGATCACCGGGCTCCAGACCATGCCGTCGGTCGCGTGGTTCCCGGCCGCGATCCTGCTGTTCAAGCTGAGCGAGGGCGCGATCCTGTTCGTGGTCGTCATCGGGGCCGCGCCGGCCGTGGCCAACGGGCTCATCGGCGGGGTCGACCACGTGCCGCCGCTGCTCGTCCGGGCCGGCCATGTGCTGGGCGCCCGCCGGTTCGGGCTGTTCCGGTTCATCGTCGCGCCGGCCGCGCTGCCGGCCTACGTGAGCGGGCTCAAGCAGGGTTGGGCGTTCGCCTGGCGCAGCCTGATGGCCGGCGAGCTCCTCGTCGCCGTGCCGGGCGCGTTGACGCTCGGGCAGCAGCTCCAGGTGAACGAGAGCCTGAACGACGCGACGGGGATCTACGCCATCATGGTCGTGATCTTCGTGATCGGCGTGCTGGTCGACACGGTGATCTTCGGCAACCTCGAGCGCTTCATCCAGCGTCGCTACGGGCTCGCCGCCGCCAACGACTGACTCCCGCCTCCCGTCGTTCACCGGCGATCCCCGAGAATTCACCGGGAAGCGCGTGTCGTCGGCGGCCCCGGCGGGTACGAGTGGGGTCATGCAGGCCGAGCAGCTGTTCACGAGCCCCCGTCAGAACCCCCCGTGGATGCGCCACGCCGCGTGTCAGGCGTGCGACACCTCGATCTTCTATCCCTCGTCCGAGTCCGAGAGCGGCCCCGCAGTCGCCATATGCGCGGAATGCCCGGTGCGCGCACTGTGCCTCGCCGAGGCGGTGCGCCGGCCGGAGCTGTTCGGGATCTGGGGCGGCACCACCGAGACCGAGCGCCGGATCATGCGGCGCAACGACCGGCTGCGGCGGGCCGGCCTCGGCGACCTCGCCGCCTGGGGCTAGCTGGAGCGACCGGGGTCGCAGCACCTCAGACGGAGACCGCCTGCTCGGGCGTGAGGTCGCGCGGGCCGTACGGGCGGTCGCCCGCGACGGTGACCCGCTGCATGCGGCGGTGGCCGAGCCCGTAGTTGGTGACGACGTAGTGCGCCGTCGCCCGGTTGTCCCAGAACGCGAGGTCGCCCTCGCGCCAGTGCCAGCGCACGACGTGCTCCGCCTGCGCGATGTGCTCGTAGAGCAGGCCGAGGATCGGCTCGCTCTCCTCGGGCCGGAAGCCGTCGAGCCGCGTGGTGAACG
>JADGOM010000112.1 GCA_017882925.1 Acidimicrobiia bacterium
GGCGATGAGGAAGAATGAGCGCCGACACCTGAAGGGGGTGGCTCTCGTTGGCTGAACAATTCGACGTCGTCGTGCTCGGTGGCGGTCCCGGCGGTTACGCGGCCGCGCTCTACGGCGCCGCGGCCGGGCTACACATCGCGATTGTCGAGGAGCAGCGCGTCGGGGGCACGTGCCTGCACCGCGGTTGCATCCCCGCCAAGGAGCTCCTCGAGACCGCGGAGGTCTTCCGCACGGTCGCGGGGGCGAAGGAGTTCGGCGTCGACGCGGGCCAGCCCGTCCTCGACCTCGCCACCAGCCAGACCCGCAAGACCGCGGTGATCGACCGGCTCACCAAGGGCCTCGAGTCACTGCTCAAGGGGCGCAAGGTCACGGTCGTACCCGGCCGCGGCTCGCTGATCGACGCCGGGGCGCGCCACATCAAGGTCTCCGACGGCACCGAGCTCAAGGGCGACTCGCTGATCCTCGCCACCGGTTCCGTGCCCCGCTCGCTCCCCGGGCTCGAGTTCGACGGCAAGCGGATCCTTTCCTCCGACCACGTGCTCACGCTCGACGCCGTGCCCGCACGCGTGGCGATCATCGGCGGCGGCGCGATCGGCTGCGAGTTCGCGTCGTTCCTCGCCGATCTCGGCAGCGAGGTCACGATCCTCGAGGCCCTGCCGCAGATCCTCGCCGGGGTCGACATCGAGGCGAGCAAGGCCGTCGGCCGGGCCTTCGGCAAGCGCCGCATCAAGGTGCAGGCGGGCGTCCGGGTCGTCGGCATCGACGAGGCGGGCACCGACCTCGTCGTGCGCTACGAGCTCAATGGCAAGGAGCAGTCGACCACCGTCGACAAGGTGATCGTCAGCGTCGGCCGGAGCCCGCTCTCGGGGGGCATCGGGCTCGAGGGCTCCGGGGTCGCGGTCGACCAACGGGGCTACATCCAGGTCGACGAGCTCATGCGCACCACGGTCCCGGGAGTCTTCGCGGTGGGCGACGTGGTCAACACCCCGCAGCTCGCCCACGTGGCGTTCGCGGAGGCGATCGTCGCGATCAAGACCCACATCGGCGAGCCGGCGGTGCCCGTCGCCTACGACAAGGTCCCGTGGGGCATCTACTGCCACCCCGAGGTCGGCTTCGCCGGGCTCACGGAGGAGAAGGCCCGCGAGCAGGGCTACGACGTCGTCACGTCGGTGCACCGCTTCAACGGCAACAGCCGCGCGCTCATCATCGGTGAGCCCGACGGGCTGGTGAAGATCGTCAGCGAGAAGGACGGGCCCATCCTCGGGGTCCACATCGTCGGTCCCTGGGCGACGGAGCTGCTCGCGGAGGGCTATCTGGCGGTCAACTGGGAGGCGACGGCGGCGGACGTCGGCGCGCTCATCCACCCGCACCCCACGCTCAGCGAGCTGTTCGGCGAGTCGGCCATGGCGTTGACCGGCCGCGCGCTGCACGGCTGACGCGGCACCTACACGAGAGGATCCCGTGGACATCACGATGCCCCAGCTCGGGGAGACGGTCACCGAAGGCACGATCACCCGCTGGATCAAGCAGGTCGGCGAGTCGGTCGAGATGGACGAGCCGTTGTTCGAGGTGTCGACCGACAAGGTCGACTCGGAGGTCGCGGCCCCCGCGGCCGGCGTGGTGTCGGAGATCCTCGTGCCCGAGGGCGAGACCGCGCTCGTGGGCACCAAGCTCGCGGTGCTCACCGACAGCGTCGGCGCGGCTCCCGCCCCCGCGCCCGCCTCCGAGCCCACCGCGGCTCCGGCGCCCGTCGAGGCCGCGCCGGCTCCGGCGCCCGCTGCGCCAGCACCGCCTCCCGCGCCCGCCGCACCCGCGCCGCCGCCCCCCGCGGCCGCGGCACCCCCCCCACCACCTCCGCCGCCTCCGGCGGCCGCGCCCGCCGCGCCCGCGCCGACGCCCGTCGCGCCCACCAGCGCGCAGGTCATCTCACCGATCGTGCGCCGACTCATCGCGGAGCAGGGGCTCGACGCGTCGACCCTCGTCGGCACCGGAGAGGGCGGGCGGATCACGCGCAACGACGTGCTGAAGGCGTCGGCCGGCGCGACGCGTCCGGCCACGCCCACACCCGCGCCCGCCACCGACGGCGCGGCGATCCCGCTGCCCGCCGCACCCTCGAGCGCCGCGGCTCCGGCCACGCCGGCCGCGGCGGAGAGCGCGCCTCCCGCGGTCGTGCCGGCCCGGGGCGACGAGATCGTCCCGTTCGACAACATCCGCAAGCGCACCGCCGAGCACGTCGTGCGGTCGAAGGCCACGAGCGCGCACGTGTACACGTCGGTCGAGGTCGACTTCGAGCGGATCGACCGCGTCCGCCACTCGCAGGGTGGCGAGTGGAAGGTACGTGAGGGCTTCACCCTCACGTACCTCCCGTTCATCCTCCGCGCGGCGTGCGACGCGTTGGCCGAGTTCCCCAAGGTGAACGCGAGCGTCGACGGTGACCGCCTCGTCGTGCACCACGACATCCACGTGGGCATCGCGGTCGACCTCGACTTCGCGGGTCTGCTCGCGCCGGTCATCCGCGACGCCGACGGCAAGCGGCTGCGGCTCCTGGCCCGCGAGGTCCGCGACCTCGCGGTGCGCGCCCGCACGAAGAAGCTGTCGCCGGGCGAGGTGCTGGGCGGCACGTTCACGATCACCAACCCCGGCCCCTACGGCACCTACATGACCCTGCCGATCATCAACCAGCCGCAGGTCGCGATCCTCTCCACCGACGGCGTGCACAAGAAGCCCGTCGTCCTCGAGGGCCCCGATGGTGAGGACACGATCGCGATCCACCCGATCGGGGTGCTTGCCATCGCCTGGGACCACCGCGCGTTCGACGGCGCCTACGCGGCCGCGTTCCTGCGCCTGGTCAAGGAGATCCTCGAGACGCGCGATTGGGGCTCGGAGCTCACGTGACCGGGCGCCCGACCCGGCTGCGGGTCCGCCGGCTGGGCCGCGTCGCCTACGTCGACGGCGACGCGCTCCAGCGCGCGCTGCACGAGCACGCGGTCGACGACTACCTGCTCCTGCTCGAGCACCCACACGTCTACACGCTCGGCACCCGCGCCGACCTGGGCCACGTGCTCGTCCCGGCCGCGTCGGTGGGGGCGGAGCTCGTGCGGGCCGACCGCGGCGGCGACGTCACCTACCACGGGCCCGGCCAGCTCGTCGGCTACCCGATCGTGACGCTCGACGAGTGGCGCGACGGCCAGCGCGACGTGGTCGCCTACGTGCGGCGGCTCGAGTCGGTGCTCATGGCCGTGCTCGCCCGGTTCGGCATCGCCGGCGCGCGGGCCGAGCGGTACACGGGCGTGTGGGTGGGGGACGAGAAGATCGCGGCCATCGGGGTGAAGGTCGCCCGGGGCCGCGCCCGCCACGGCTTCGCGCTCAACGTCGAACCCGACCTCGCGATGTTCGGCCACATCGTCCCGTGCGGGATATCCGACCGGGGCGTCACGTCGATGCGGGCCCAGCTCGGCGACGCGACCCCCGATCCGCAGGCCGTGGTCGACGCGGTGGTGGAGGCGTTCACGGCGGAGTTCCCGTACGCGGAGGTCGAGCGCCAGGACACGGTGTGGCGCGAGCACGCGGCCGACCTCGCCGCGTTCACTCGTGACGCGATGGGCATCCGCACCGGTGAACCGGGCCTCGAGTCGGTGCCCGACGCGCCGAAGCCCGGCATGCCCGTGCGCCTCCTCGGCCGGCTGGCCGAGGCCGGCGTCACTGCGCCCGAGCCCGACGCGCGCTTCCGTCGCCCGGAGTGGATGAAGGTGCGCGCGGATCTCGGCCCCAACTACCGCGAGACGAAACGCATCATGCGGGGCCTCGAGCTCAACACCGTGTGCGAGGAGGCCGGCTGCCCCAACATCTACGAGTGCTGGGCCGACAAGACCGCCACCTTCATGATCCTCGGCGACCGCTGCACCCGGGCGTGCGGGTTCTGCGAGGTCGACACCCGCAAGCCGCTCCCCGTCGACGAGGCCGAGCCGCAGCGGGTGGCCGACGGCGTCGCGCAGCTGGGGCTCGAGCACGCCGTCGTCACCTGCGTCGCGCGCGACGACCTCTCCGATGACGGCGCGGGCGTCTTCGCCGCGACCGTCGCCGCGATCCGGGCCCGCACCCCCGAGACGCGCGTCGAGCTGCTGATCTCCGACTGCCGGGGCCGGGCCGACTCGCTCGACGTCATCTTCGCGGCGCGGCCGGACGTGTTGAACCACAACCTCGAGACCGTCGCCCGTCTGCAGCGCGCGGCGCGGCCGTCGGCCGCGTACGCGCGGTCCCTGTCGGTGCTCGGCCGGGCGAAAACCGCGGGTCTGGTCGTGAAGTCGGGGCTGATCGTCGGCATGGGCGAGAGCGACGACGAGGTGCGGGGCGCGATCGCCGATCTCCGCAACGTGGGCGTCGACATCCTCACCGTCGGCCAGTACCTGCGGCCGTCGGCCCGGCACCTGCCGGTTGTGCGGTGGTGGCACCCCGACGAGTTCGCCGAGCTCGCCGCCTACGCCTGCTCGCTCGGCTTCGCCCACGTGGAGGCCGGGCCGCTGGTCCGCTCCAGCTACCACGCCAAGCGGGGCTCCGACGCGGCCGACCCGCGGGGAGCGGTGGCGGCCGGCTCCGTCGCGGCCGGGTTCTCGTAGCGGTCCCGCCCGACCCGGGCGCCGAGCCGGGGAGCGGACCGTCCGCTGTCTACGCTGACGCGGTGAGCCACGCCCCCCGCCTCGACCGCGCCCGCACCCGCATGGAGACCGTCGGCGTCGACGTCCTGCTGCTCTCGGTGGGGGCCGACCTGCCCTACCTCACCGGCTACGAGGCCATGCCGCTCGAGCGGCTCACGATGCTCGTGCTGCCGCGCGACGGCGAGGCGACGCTCGTGGTCCCCGAGCTCGAGGCCCCGAGGGTCGTGCCCGAGCCCGATGCGTTCACGATCCGGCCGTGGAGCGAGACCGAGGACCCGATCGCGATCGTGGCCGCGCTCGCGGGGCGGCCGGGTCGGGTCGCGATCGGCGACCGCACCTGGGCCCGCTTCGTCCTCGCGCTCCAGGAAGCCCTGCCGGGCGCCACATTCGGCCCCGGCCGCGACGTGGTGGGCGCGCTCCGCCTGCGCAAGGACGCGGCCGAGGTCCTCGCGTTGCGCGCGGCCGCGCACGCGGTCGACGCGGTGGCGGCCGAGATGCGCACGCGTCCGTTCGCGGGTCGGACCGAGCTCGACGTCCACCGGGAGCTCGTCGACCGCATGCTCGAGCACGGGCACCAGCGGCCCAACTTCGCGATCGTCGCGTCCGGGCCCAACGGCGCGAGCCCGCACCACGATCCGGCCGCACGCGTCATCGGCGACGGTGACGTGGTCCTGTGCGACTTCGGCGGCACGATGGCGGGCTACTGCTCCGACATCACCCGCATGTTCGTCGTGGGCGAGCCCACCGCCGAGATCGCCGACGCCTACGCCGTGCTCCAGCTCGCGCAGGAGGAGGCGTTCCTCGCGGCCACGGTCGGCACGCCGTGCGAGGCCGTCGACGCGGCCGCGCGCTCCGTGATCGCCGACGCGGGCTTCGGCCCCAACTTCATGCACCGCACCGGCCACGGGATCGGGGTCGAGGAGCACGAAGACCCCTACATCGTGGCCGGCAACGCCACACCGCTCGAGCCCGGCTTCGCGTTCAGCATCGAGCCAGGGATCTACCTCCGGGGCCGCTTCGGCCTCCGACTCGAGGACATCGTCGTCGCAGCCGAATCGGGCCCCGACCGCCTCAACTGCGCGTCGCGCGACCTCGCGGTCGTCGGCTGAAACCGCGATGAAGCTCGAAGCCTCCACCGTGCTGCTGCAGTGGGCCGCGGGCGGCCTGTTCGGGCTGTGGCTCACCACCCGGCTCCGCGTCGTGGGCATCGGCTACGGCTGGCTCCTGCGGGGCTGGTACCTGCTCGTGGGCGTCGGGGCGATCGCCGCGCTCGCGGTGGGGGGCCGGAGCCTCGGGCCGGTGGGGATCGCGGGGGCGGTGGGCCTGTGCTTCGCGACGACCCTCGCGCTGGTGGTGTCGGTGATCCGCCGCAAGGCGGGCGTACGCGGCCAGATGGCCGAGAAGGAGCGCAAAGCCGCGCGCGTCGCCGGGATGACCGGCACCGCGACTGCGGACGGCCCGGAGCTTCTGGCGGCCACGGACGGCTCCGAACCCGCCCGGGCCGCGGTCGACGCCGAGTTCCCGCCGGTGCTCGACCTGATCGCGCCGGTCTTCGGGCTGCTCGGGCTGTTCGGCGCCGCGTCCGAGGTCGGCGGCTCGTACCCGTTGACGCTGGCCCGCCTGGTCGTGGGCGCGGTGTTCCTCGGCCTCGTCACCGACGCCATGCTCCTCGGCCACTGGTACCTCGTGCAGCCGGGCCTGCACCGCGA
>JADGOM010000009.1 GCA_017882925.1 Acidimicrobiia bacterium
CGTCCTCGCCCCCGGTCGAGCGGCGCCCGGTACTGGGAGGTACTGCCATGGGTACGCAGCGAACTTCGTTCGAGAAGCTCCAGCGTGACCGCGCCAAGCAGGCGAAGGCCGCCGCCAAGCGCGAACGCCGTCAGGAGCGCTCCGAGGCCGAGCCCACGCCGACGACGAGCGAAGAGATCGAGCGCGCATCGGCGGGTGAGCTCATGGAGCTCATCGAGGCGGTGCACAAGGAGCTCGAGGCCGGAACGATCTCCTACGAGGACTTCGAGGAGAAGCGGGCCGAGCTCTACGGCCGCCTGGTCCTGCTCCCGACCGACTGAGGTCGCGTGGGCCGAGGGCCCGAACCTCGGAATCTGTGAACGACGCGTGCAGCCGGCTCCTCTGAGCCGGCTGCGGCGCGTTCGGGTCCTCGCCCCGGGGCTACTGCGTGCGGCCGGCCGCGCCGGGACCGATCTTCGAACGCAGGTCCTCGTCGAACGCGATCGCCTCGGGGCCGTGGTGCTTGGCCTTCAGCTCGTTGAGCAGGGCGTAGCCGCTGTCGCGCTCGGCGTCCCACTCGTCGGCGAACTTGCCCGACCGGATGTCCTCCACGAGAGCGCTCATCGTGGCCGCGATGTCGAGGTGCATGTAGGCCTCGCGCCGCGAGAGCTGCCCGTACTGGCTCGTGGGGGAGTGGAACTCCGCCTGCACGTGGGACCCGACCTCGCGCAGGAGCCGGTAGGTGCGCTCGACCTCGCCCGACAGCACCATCTCGACGACGATCGCCTCGATCGGGATGCCCTGGGCCAGCATCGACTGCACGAACGCCTGGTTGACCGCCACCAGCGCGGGCGACAGCGCCTGCTCGACGCTGAGGTCGAGGACGGCCTCCTGCTGCGCGCTGAGCTCGATCGCACCCTGCTGCAGGCCGCCGATCGCGTCGCACACCGCGAGCAGCCGGGCCCACGCGGAGCCGGTGACGTCGCGCTCCACGCCGATGGCGGTGATGAAGCCGATGCCCTCCTCGTAGCAGAGCCGCACCTCGGGCCCGAGCATGCGCGGCGCGATCATGCCGATGTCGCCGGCCGGGTCGAAGCGGTCGAAGGCCACCGTGTAGCCGCTCGCCACGATGGTGAGCGCGTCGGCCTTCGGCGTGATCGGCAGCGACGGGATGATGTCGTCCGGGATCAGGATGCAGAGGATGTCGGCCGTCGAGGCGAAGTCGAGGTCGTGGGTCTGGAACCCGTCCTCCTCGGCCTTCACGCGGGTGTCGTCGCTGCGCACGCAGACCGACACGTCGACGCCCGAGTCGCGTAGGTTGAGCGCCCACGAGCGGCCCTGGTTGCCGTAGCCCACGACCGCGACGGTCTGGCCGTCGAGCACCGATCGGTCGGCGTCCTGCTGGTAGTGGATCTTGGCCACGGTGGGTCCTCCCCGGCGTTCGTTCGTTGGTCTCGTGTGGGTGGGATTCGTTGGGTGTTGCGAGCGGCGGGCCGCCCGGCCGCGCTACTCGATCGGGCCGAGACCGCCGAAGCCGCCGGCGTCGAGGTACTCCTCGAGCCGGGAGATCCGGCCGTCGCGCACGGTGAAGACGATGCACGCGGGGACGGCCACGGCGCGGCCGTCGGGTGTGGTCGCGCGGAGCTCGTGCTGCTGCACCCAGCCGGTGGGGGTCGCGTGCAGGCGCACGTCGGCGTAGCGCATCTCGCGCAGGTTGGACGCGACCCACTGCAGCATCACGAGCATCTCGTCGAGCGACTGGGTGACGCCGTCGACGTTGTGCCAGATCGCGGCGTCGTCGGTGAAGAGCGGACGCACCACGGCCGGCTCGGCTGAACCGGCGGCGGCGGCGAACCGGAGCGCGAGGTCTGAGGTCCCGGACGGGAGCGTCGAGGTCATGGTCGGCACCATATCCGCGAGCTGACGTCGGCGTCAGGGTTCGGAAAGGGCCCCTCAGAGCCCCGAGAACAGGGGCCGGTCCTCCAGGTAGCCCATCTCGAGGAGGTCGACGTGCGGGAGCCGGGTCGCGAGCTCCGACCGGATCGGCGCCGGGTCGAGCGGGACGGAGAACCCGGGCATCCAGTCGTCGTGGTGGCCGAGGATGACGCGCCGGAGCTGGAGCAGCTCCGCCTCGCGGGCCACGAACTGCGCGAGCGAGCCCTGGGTCGGCTCGCCGTCGACGTTGCCGCGCCCCGCGGCGGCGAGGATCGCGACGTCGGGGCGCAAGTGCTCGAGGATCCCGGACCAGTGGCCCGAGGTGTCCTGGTAGAGCACGGATCCGTCGGGCGTCTCGAACAGGAAGAGCAACGCGCCCCCGTCGCCGAGCGCACCCTGGTTCGAGTCGTGCAGGTGCTCGTGGACCTCGGGCCCGAGCGCTGCGATCCACCCGACCAGGTCGCCGAGCCGCTCGTCGCGTTCGTGCTGGAGCACGTCGAGGTCGCCGAAGCAGGTCTCGTGGGCCTGCCCCGCGTTCTTGGCCCACAGGCACGAGTGCACGCTCGGGAGCACGCGCACGTTGAGGTCGGGCCCGAGTCGGATGTGCTCGCCGCCGGACACGGGGACGAGCTGCTCGGCCGGCACCCCGGCGCGGCCCATGATCCGCACGGTCTCGTAGGAGCCGAGGATCTTCGCCCCGGTGCGCAGGGCGATCTTCTCGGCGCCGTAGGCGTGGTCGAAGTGCGAGTGCCCGACGACGATCCAGTCGGCCCGGTCGACGTCGGCGGTGGTGATGCCCACCACCGGCGCGGTGGAGACGCGGTCGAGGTACGCGTCGAGGAAGACGACGGTCGGACCGACGGTGAGTCGGAACGTCGCGCACCCCAACCAGTCGAGACGGGCTTCGGCCATGACCGAAGCTACCGCCGCGCGACCGGTCGGGGTCGGGGCACGTCGTCGCGCCCGCCGCCCGGTCGCACGCGGGCGCTACTGCTCGTAGTTCTCGATCGTCTCGACCGGGCGCGGTGACGCGCCGTCCGGGTCCTCGCCCGCGTCGCGGCGGCCGCCGCGCTGGCGGATGAGGTCCCACGTCTGCTCGATCTCGCCCTCGAGGTGGCGGATCCGGTCCTGGTCCTCGGGGCCACGGCCGGAGTCGTGGCTCTCCTTGCGCCGGAGCTCTTCGAGCTCCCGCTCCAGCTCGTCGATCTTCTGGCGGAGTGCTTCGTCGGCCACGATGGTCTCCTGCTCGGCGTCGGGGATCGTGCCGCGAGCATCGCGTATCCGGGCCGCGACCACCCGATCGCCCCGCGCCGGGTCCGAGCGTGGTGCAATCACGAAATGGCGAAGAACGTGTTGGGCGACGATCTCGTGCCGTGCGGCCTCGACCCGCTCACCGGCTTCTACCGCGACGGGTGCTGCTCCACCGGGCCCGACGACCCCGGCGTGCACGTGGTGTGTGCGGTGATGAGCGCCGAGTTCCTGGCGTTCTCGGCCGGCCGCGGCAACGACCTGTCGACGCCCAACCCCGCCCACGGGTTCGCGGGGCTCCGGCCCGGTGATCGCTGGTGCCTGTGCGCCGACCGGTGGAAGGAGGCCTACGACGCCGACGCCGCGCCCACCGTCGTCCTCGCCTCCACCCACATGCGCGCCCTCGAATGGGCCACCCTCGGCGAGCTCCGCGCCCACGCCGTCGACGCCTGAAGCGCTGATGCCAGGAAGGAGGCGGCGGGCGGGCAGACTCGGCGCATGAGCCCGACCGGTCGCGCAACCCAGGGGTCACGCCCATTGGGAGGTCTCTACGCGCCGGTCGCCGACGCGGTGTGCTTCGTGGCCTTCGTGTTCTTCGGCCGCGACCAGCACGGGATCCACGGTGGGCTGGGCTGGTTCCTCACCGTGCTCTGGCCCCTGCTCGTGGGGTGGTTCGTGCTCGCGCTGGTGACGCGGCTCTACACGCGGGCCGACCGCATGTGGTTGCGCCTTGCGGTCACCTGGATCGCCGGGGTCCTGCTCGGTCTCGTGCTCCGGCAGCTGCTCACCAGCCACGGCGACTCGTTCAGCACGTTCACCGTCGTCGTCCTCGCGTTCATCGGGCTCACCACCTTCGGGTGGCGGGCGGTGCTGGTCGGGATCCGGCGGGCCGGCCGGGGACGCGGCGCCCGCGTGCCCGAGGCCGCGTAGCTCCCGCGCCACCCACGCCGGGGGTGCGGGGGTGGCCGCTATCGTGCGGCCCGTGCCGCCCGACTACCCACCCGAGCACCACTTCCTGCGTGACCTCGCGCTCGCCGTCCTCGAGATGGGCACCGAGTCGGGCCGGGCCGGTCTGCCCGTCGTGCCCGAGATCTGCGGGCCCGGTGGCGGCGTGTCCGCGGGGGCGCTGGCGACGCTCGTCGACGTGGTCGGCGGTGGCCTCGCGGCGCGTGCGGCGCAGCCCGACTGGATCGCGACGGCCGACCTCACGCTCCACGTCGTCGACGCGCCCGGCGACGGTTCGGTCGTGGCATCGGCTCAGGTGCTGCGGGCCGGTCGGAGCACGGTCGTGATCGGCGTCGACCTGGACCACTTCCCCGCGGCGGCGGGGACCCTGGACGAGGGCGCGTTCGACGCATCGACCGCGGCCGCCGACCTCGACGCGACCCGGATCGCGGTCGCCACGATGACGTTCGCCGTCCTGCCCCGGCGGGAGGGCAACCCCGACATCACGAAGTTCGAGTCGTCGACCGGGGCCGGATCCGGCCGCATCCTGGCCGGGGGCGGGTTCGGCCGGCCGTTCGTCGACGAGCTGGGGATCACCGTGGTCGACGCCGCCGCGGGGGAGCTCGAGGTGCCGATCGAGGACTACGTCCACAACTCGTTCGCGGCCATGCAGGGCGGCATCGTGGCCCTCGTCGCCTGCACCGCCGCCGACGTCGCGCTCACCGAGGCGTGCGGGATCCCGGTGGAGACGCGCGACCTGCAGCTCACCTACCTCGCGCAGGCCCGGGTCGGGCCGGTGCGCACGGGGGCGGCGGTGCTCGCCGCGAACCGTGAGTGCGGCAGCGCCCGCGTCACCCTCGTCGACGCGGGCAACGGCGGGAGGGTCACCGCCACCGCCGGGGTGGTGGCGACCCGATGACCAACATCGGCGACTGGCTGCAGCTCGACCTGTGGGAGCAGCCCGACGGCGCGGCCGAATCGCCCGTCATCCTCGGGAGCGCGCCGATCGGGCGCCACATCACCACGGAGAGCGGGCTGCTGCGCGGGGGCGCGGTCGCCGCGCTCGTCGACTGCGTCGGCGGGCTCGGTGCGGGGCTGGCGGCCCTCCCGGGCTGGGTGGTCTCCACCAACCTCACCCAGCGGGTGGGCCGACTCGACGCGGTCGGGCCCCTCTCGTTGCGGTCCGAGGTGCTGCGGGCGGGCCGCAACGCGGTCGTGAGCGCCGTCGAGGTGCGCGACGAGGGCCGGCACCTCGCGCTCGTCGCCGACGGGATCCTCACGTCGGCCATCCTCGAGTTCGCCGGCGGCGCGCCCACCCACGACCGGCCGTTCCGCATGGTCGACAGCCGGGTCGGCGCCGATCCGGGCCCGCAGGACCTGGGGATCTTCCCGGTCGACGCCACCACCGTCGGCCTCGAGCTCGTCCCCGACCTCCGCAACCCGTGGGGCATCCTCCACGGCGGCGCGAGCGCCCTGCTCGCCGACCTCGCGGCCGAGCACGCGGTGACCTCGGCGTCCGGCCGCCCGTCGGCCACCGCCGACCTCGTCGTGCACTACATGGCCCCCGGCCGGGTCGGCCCGCTGATCGTCGGCCGGGCCGAGCGCATCGGCTCCCGGCCCGACGGCGAGGTCGTCCGCGTCCGGATCCTCGACACCGGGGCCGACGACCGGCTGATGTGCCTCGCGATCGCCACGGTCCGCCCGCAGGGCTGATCGGCCACCGGCGGACCATCGCTGCGAACCGGTACGGGCTCTGGGAAACTCCCCGGCGCCGCGCCCGTGCGGCGAACGAAAGGGGCACGTCATGTTGATGCAACCGTTCGGCCGGCCGACGGCCTTCGACCGCGAGACCGCGGTCGAGATCGCGAAGTCGTGGTGGATCCTGCTGGTCAGCGGCATCGTCGTCCTGATCGCGGGGATGATCATCCTCGACGCGAAGTGGACCGTGTCCGAGCTCGCCACCTTCGTGGCGATCGTCCTGATCTTCCAGGGCGTGATGCGGGCGATCACCCCGCCGCTCGACGGCAGCTCGAGGGGCTGGACGCTCGGCTTCGGGATCCTCGAGATCATCGCCGGCATCGTGGTCCTCGCCTGGCCGGGCCAGACCCTGCTGCTCATCGCGATCTTCATCGGTGCGGCCATCGTCGTGAACGGCGCCGTCGACATCGTCGGTGCGCTCGCCAACCGGCACGACGTCTCGTACTGGTGGATCCTGCTGATCATCGGGATCATCGAGGTGCCGCTGGGCATCTACCTGCTGCGCCGGCCCGGGCTCACGCTCGCGGTCGCGATCACGATCATCGGCATCTGGGCCGTGCTCGTGGGCATCCTGCAGATCGTCCTCGCGTTCGAGATCAAGCACCTGCCGAAGGCGTTCGACCGCATCGCCGAGGCCCAGGGCGAGATCGTCGACGCCTAGACCGCCGGGCCCGCCGGACTTCGGTCGCGGAGTCCGGCGGCGCCGCGGCCGGCCCGGCGCGCGCACGCCGGTGGCCACGACCCGAGGCGCGCGCTCCCGGACCTCGGGCCGGTCGAGCGCCAAGATTGAGGATTCGGCCGCCGTCCGTCCTACGTTTTCCGGGTTCGCGGCGTGAGATGCTCACTCCGTCCCCCGGTGAGCCCGGGCCCGTACACCGACGGAACCACCACTGACGCAAGGGAGAACGCACCCCATGTCGATCGACGATCGGGCGCTCGAGGAGCTCATCGAGCAGTCCCAGGACCTGCATTCCGACGCGTTGCGGGCGAGCGCCGGGCCGACGGCCGAGCTCGCCGAGGCCGGGCTCGAGCAGCGCGCGGCCGGTGCGATCGACGTCGAGGCGAACCGTGCGTTCGCCGCCGAGCGCAGCCGGGTGGCGCGCAGCCGGGGGTTCTTCACCAAGGGCGCGCTCGCCGGCGTGGGCTTCGGGGCGGCCCTGCTCGCACTCATGGAGTCGCCGGCGTTCGCCGACCAGACCGCCGACGTCCAGATCCTCCAGACCGCGGCGTCGATCGAGAATCTCGCGGTGGCCACCTACACCCTCGCGCTCACGCTTCCGTTCATCGGAGGTCCCACGGCGAACGTCACGGTCAGGAGCTTCGCCACCACGACGGCCCGTCAGCACGGCGAGCACGCCGCCGCGTTCAACGCGCTGGTGACCACGCTCGGGGGCAAGGCCCAGACCGGCACCGACCCGGTGCTGCAGGCGCAGGTCAACCAGGCGAAGAACGGGCTGACCAACCCCGTCGCCGTGGCCGACCTGGCCATCACGCTCGAGCAGGCGGCGGAGGAGACCTACGTCTCCGACGTCAGCGCCCTGTCCGACGACAACGCCCGGATCGTCACCGCGAGCATCATGGGCGTCGAGGCGCAGCACGCGGCGACGCTGCTCGCGATCCGGGACCTGCTCAACGCGAACCTCGCGGATCAGATCGCGCTTCC
>JADGOM010000010.1 GCA_017882925.1 Acidimicrobiia bacterium
CGAGTTCCAGCAGCTGAAGGCCAAGGCCCTCGGCAGCTGAACCATCGACCGGTAGCGGCGCAGGCAGTACCGGTTCCCGCGTGAGTGGAACGCCGCCGAAAGCGGATCCGAAGCAGGGCAGGCTCGAGCGCCGCCTGCCCGGCTACCGCTTCGGCGGCGTTCTCGCGCTCCTCTTCGTCACCTTCGTGTTCCTGGCGTCGGGGCCAACCGGCGACTGGGTCCGCCCGGTCACGGTCGCGCTCCAGGGCACGACGTTGCTCGCGGCGCTGCTGGCCTCCAAGGTCTCGCGCGGGTTGATCCGCTTCAGCTTCGTGGTCGTGCTGATCGGCCTCGTTGCGGCCATCGTGACGTTGGGCGGGGACGAGAGCGCGACCGGTGGAACCGTCGCGGTGCTCAACGTGCTGCTCGTCGCGGCCGCCCCGGCCGCCATCGTCCACTCCATCTGGCGCCGCCGGGTCATCGACGTGCACACGGTTCTCGGGGCCCTCTGCATCTACGTGATGCTCGGCATGATGTGGGCCTACGGCTACACGGCCATCAGCGCGTTCAGCTCGGGCTCGTTCTTCGCCCAGCAGGCCAGCGCGTCGACGGCGGACTTCCTGTACTTCAGCTACGTCACCCTCACCACGGTCGGGTACGGCGACCTGACCGCGCGCAGTGGCTTCGCGCGGGCGGTCGCGGTGCTCGAGGCGCTGTTCGGGCAGATCTACCTCGTCACCGTGGTGGCCCTCCTCGTGGCCAACCTCGGGCGGGGCCGGACGCACCTCCCGCTCGCGGGTGAGGGCGACGCCGGGCCCACTCCCGCCGACCCACCGTCGGGTGCTTGAACCGGAGATCCGACTTGTAACGTCGGAAGCATGCTGATCCAGGTCATTCTCGGAAGCACCCGCCCCGGTCGGTTCGGCGAGCGGGCCACCACGTGGGTCGTACGGCACCTCGAGGCCCGGGGCGACATGGACGTCGAGCTCGTCGACCTCCGCGACCACCCGCTGCCGTTCTTCGACCAGGCGCCGCCCGCCCGCACCCTGCGCGAGTACCCGACGCCCGAGGCCCGCCGGCTCGGCGAGACCGTCGACCGCGCCGACGGCTACGTGATCGTGTCGCCCGAGTACAACCACGGCTACTCCGCCGTGCTGAAGAACGCGATGGACCACACGTTCATCGAGTGGACCCGCAAGCCGGTGGCCTTCGTCGGTTGGGGCAACGTCGGCGGCGCCCGGGCGATCGAGCAGCTGCGCCTGGTGGTGGTCGAGATGGAGATGGCCCCGCTGCGCCACGCCGTGCACGTGCTCCCCGACGTGCTCGTGCCCGCGTTGCGCTCGCCCGAGCCGTTCGACCCGACCCTGCTCGACGCGCTGGAGCCGAAGCTCACGCTGCTGGCCGACGACCTCCTCTGGTGGGCCCGGGCCCTGAAGACCGCCCGCGACGCCGACCCCGCCACCCGCCCCTGACCGGCATCCCCGGCGGCCGATGAGTTCGGGGCGCGCGGGCGGTCTCCCCCTGCACACACCCGCATCCGGCGGTACCGAGAGGAGCGGACGTTGAGCCTTCCGAGAGTGGCGACGAACGAGGAGTGGCTCGCGGCGCGCACCGAGCTGCTCGCCGACGAGAAGGCGCTCACCCGGGCCCGCGACGCGCTCAACACGCGGCGCCGGGAGCTCCCGATGGTGGAGATCGGGAAGGGCTACGTGTTCGAGGGACCCGACGGCACCGTGAGCCTCGCCGACCTGTTCGACGGGCGGCGCCAGCTGATCGTCCAGCACTTCATGTTCGACCCGAGCTGGGACGAGGGCTGCCCGAGCTGCACCGCGGCCTCCGACGAGATCTCCGACGGCCTGCTCGCACACCTGCACGCGCGGGAGACGACGTTCGTCGTCGTCTCGCGTGCGCCACTCGCCAAGATCGAGCGGTACAAGAAGTCCCGCGGCTGGACGTTCCCCTGGTACTCGTCGTTCGGCCGCGACTTCAACTACGACTTCCACGTCACGCTCGACGCGTCGGTCGCGCCCGTGATGTGGAACTTCCGCGACGCGGCCGAACTCGAGCGCACCGGCGCGGGCTGGATGCTGGAAGGCTCGTCGGAGCAGCCGGGCTACAGCATGTTCCTGCGCGACGGCGACCGGATCTTCCACACGTACTCGATGTACGCGCGCGGCACCGAGCAGCTCGGCGGCTCCTACTACTTCCTCGACATGACGGCGCTCGGCCGTCAGGAGAACTGGGAGGAGCCGAAGGGCCGCGCCGACCCCGCACGCGGAGCCGTCCCCAACTTCCTCGACTGACCGCGCCGACCGCGCCGGCGCGGGCCCCGGGTAGTAGAACCGTCGGCGATGGCGGCGAAGCGGCACCACGGCGGGCGCTGCGGCTGGGCCGAGGGCTCCGAGGCGATGCGGCGGTACCACGACGACGAGTGGGGCGTGCCGTCGCGCGACGACCGCCACCTCTTCGAGATGCTGGTCCTCGAGGGCGCGCAGGCGGGCCTGTCGTGGTCCACGATCCTCAACAAGCGGGACAACTACCGCCGCGCGTTCGACGGCTTCGACGTCGAGCGCATCGCCGGCTACGACGACGGCAAGGTCGCCGCGCTGCTCGACGACGCCGGCATCGTGCGCAACCGCCTGAAGGTGCGGGGCACCGTCTCCAACGCGCGGGCCTACCTCGCGACCCGGGCCGAGCACGGCTCCTTCGCCGACTACCTGTGGGGGTGGGTCGACGGCGTGCCGATCGTCAACCGGCCCGGTTCGCCGGCCGACCTGCCCACCCGCACCGCGCTCTCCGACCGGCTGTCGAAAGACCTCAAGCGGCGCGGCTTCACCTTCGTGGGCACGACGATCGTGTACTCGTACCTCGAGGCCGTCGGCCTGATCGACGACCACGTCGTCGGCTGCCCCTGGAAGACCGGCGCCTGACGCCGCCGGGCCCCGCACCACTTCGGCCCGAGCCCGCGCGACCCGGGGCAGTACCCTCCCCGGGCGTGCCCGGAAGCGCGCGAACCACGGTGACGGGGGCGGAGATGCGGCGGCGGATCCAGCGGCCCGGGTTCGCGCCCGCGCTGGCGCGCGTCGCCTGCGGTCTGGCACTCGTCGGGCTCGGCACCTTGGTGCTGGTCGCCGCGGGCGCCGACCTGGCCACCGCGATCCCGGTCCTGCTGCTCGCGGTGGTGGTCGCCTCGACGCTCGGCTACGTCGCGGGCCTGGCCGCCGCGCTCCTGGGCTTCGCCACGCTCAACTACTACTTCACCGAGCCGCTCCACTCCTTCGCCATCGACCGCACCGACAACCTCGTCGCGCTCGTGGTGTTCGTGGCCATCGCCGCGCTGGTCGGCACCGGCGTCGCGCGCCTCAACGAGCTGCGGAACCGGTCGGCCCGGGCCGAGCGGGAGGCGGTGCTCCGCTTGAGCTTCCTGCACCGGCTCGCCGCCGGCGCCGACGTGGCCGAGGTGCTCGCGGCCGCGGCGGAGGAGCTCGTCGACCTGTTCGACCTCGCGCGGTGCTCGATCACCGCCGACGGGCGCACGTACCTCGCGACCGGGGACCGGGCCGAGACCGGCTCGCTCACGCTCCAGCCGACGCCTACCTTCCGGATCGACGTCGACGAGGGCCGGCCGCTCGACGCGGGGGAGCGGAGCACGATCGAAGCCCTGGGCGCGAGCCTGGCTGCGACCCTCGAGCTGATGCGGCTCGACGCCGAGGCGCGCGAGCAACGGTTGCGGGGCGAGCTCGACCGTTCGCGCGCGGGCTTCCTCACCGCGGTGACCCACGACCTCCGGACCCCGCTCGCGACCATCAAGGCCGGGACGTACGCACTGCTCGTCGGCGGCCCGCGCCTGAGCGATGCCGAGCGGCAGCGCGTGCTGGAGGTCACCCACGAGGAGTCGGCCCGGCTCGAACGGCTCGTGACCAACGTGCTGGAGCTCACCCGCATCCGCGGCGGCGCGTTGCGGCCCGCACCGGTGCGGGTGGACGCGGCCGACCTCGTGCGCGCCGCGGTCAAGCGGCTCCGACGGCTCACCGACGGCCGCGACATCGAGCTCCGGCTCGACCCCGACCTGCCCCCGCTCTGGGTCGACCCGGCGTTGCTGGAGCACGTGATCGTCAACCTGCTCGAGAACGCGCTGCGGTACTCGCCCCCCGACCGACCGATCCGGATCGGGGCGGTCCAGGTCGGTCCGCGCCAGCAGCTCCGGATCGTCGACCACGGCCCCGGGGTCGCGGTGAAGGACCGGACCCGCATGTTCGACGAGTTCGTGCGCCTCGACCCGACCGCGGTGCCCAGCGGCACCGGGCTCGGGTTGGCCATCGTCCGCGGCTTCGTCGAGTCGAGCGGCGGTACGGTCGCGTACGAGGAGACGCCCGGTGGTGGGGCAACCTTCGTGGTGGATCTGCCCGTCGCGCGCGGAGGTTTCGGCCCATGAACGTCGTGTTGCTCGTCGAGGACGATGTCGCGCTGCGGTGGATGATCCACGCGAGCCTGCGCGACGACGACGTCGAGATCCTCGAGGCCGGGTCGGGCGAGGAGGCGCTGCGGGTCGTCGCCAACGCACAGCCCGACCTCGTCGTCCTCGATCTCGGGCTGCCCGGCATCGACGGGCTCGAGACCCTGCGGCGGCTCCGCGGGGTCTCGGCCGTCCCCGTCGTCGTGTTGACCGTGCGCGACGCGCTCGCCGACAAGGTGGCCGCGCTCGACTCCGGCGCCGACGACTACGTCGTGAAGCCGTTCGAGTCGGAGGAGCTCGCGGCGCGCGTCCGGGCCAGCCTCCGCCGGTCGGCACCACCGCTCCCGGCCACGCAGGTCTTCCGGACCGGCGAGCTCCACATCGACCTCCGGCAGCGCCTCGTCACCTGGGGCGGGGTCCCGGTCGGGCTCACCAAGATCGAGCTGCGGCTGCTCGAGATGCTGCTCGAGGACCGCGGCCGCCTGCTCACCCACGACGAGCTGCTCGACGGGGTCTGGGGCTCGCGCCCGCGGGGCGGTGGCCACGAACGGCTGCGCGTGAAGATGGTGCACCTGCGCCGCAAGCTGCACGACGACGCCGCCCACCCGCGCGTCATCTTCACCGAGCCCGGGCTCGGCTACCGCTGGATCGCGGAGGTCGAGGAGGTCGAGGAGGTCGAGGAGCTCCCGGTCGCGGGCGGCGGCCCGGTCGCCACGGAGCCGCCCGCGGGGTGACCGTTGATCAGATTCCAGTCAGGAACGTCGCGCTTCCTGTCGTGACCGTAATCTGACGGAATGTTGGCCGTAACCCCCTGGTGACCCGCGGGAATCCACGCTGACCCGAACCTTTCGTACCTTCAGCGCATCCGACGCGCGACCTGCCCGTCTGGACAGTGCTCCGGGGCGAGGAGAGGGGAAACCGATGTCAACTGATGCGACCGCGGTGAGCAGCGGTGAGATGAAACGAAGTCTCACGCTCACCGGTGTCACGGTGAACGCGATGGCGCTGATCGCGCCGGGAGCGTTCCTCTGGACGACCTTCCAGGTGCAGGCCGCCCTCACACGCAACGGCAAGTCGACGGCCCCCGACATGTGGACCGGGCTCCTCTTCTCGCTGATCCTCGCCATGCTGACGGCGTACAGCTACGCCGAGCTCGCACGGATCTATCCCAACGCAGGCACCGGCTCGAGCTACTACTTCGCCGAGGCCGCGTTGCTGGAGAAGTCGAGCCCGGCGCACCGCCGGTGGGCGCGGCTGTCGAAGCTGAGCGTCGGGTGGATCAGCCACCTCTACTACTGGATCTACCCGGGCATCATGGTGGCCTTCACCGCGACGCTGTTCGGCTACATCTACAGCTCGGTCTTCCACCACACGCTCACCTACATACCGATCGCGGTCATCGCGGTCGTGTTCTCGGCGGTCGTCGGCTACATCGCGTACCGGGGCATCAGCGGCTCGACCGCGGTGTCGATCCTGATCCTCGTCATTCAGATCGTCTCGCTCCTCGCGCTGAGCGTCTGGTTCGTCGTCTACCGGATCGCGAACCCACACGAGGGCTACGACATCGTCAACGCGGCGCACGTGGTCATCCCGCACAGCTACATCAACATGCTGTACCAGTCGACGATCGCGATCCTGCTCCTCGTCGGCTTCGAGTCGGTGACCGCGCTCGGCGCCGAGGCGCTCCACCCCGAGACCGACATCAAGCGCGGCGTGCTCATCAGCCTCGCGATCCAGGGCGGCGTCTGCTACCTGATCCAGTACTTCGCGGCCAACTTCGCCGTCGGTGCGGGGACGATCTCGAGCGGCAGCGGCAGCACCCGCCTCACGGGCTACGGCGCGGCCGCGGTCGATGCGGCCCCGATCGGGACGATGCTCAAGACCACGGTCGGCAGCGGTGGAACCGCGGTCTCGGTGGTGGTGGCGATCACCGTGCTCCTTGCGCTGATCGGGACGACGCTCGCCTGCCTCAACGTGGGCGTGCGGGTCACCTACGCCATGGCCAAGGACAAGGAGATGCCCGGCATCCTCGGGCTCCTGCACGGCAGGTTCGCCACCCCGCACGGCGGGATCTGGGTGCTCGTCGGACTGTCGGCCGTCCTCGGCGTCTTCGGCGCCAACCCGTACCAGGTCGACAACCTCACCCAGATCACGCTCGCATCCAACACCGGGACGTTCATCGTCTACGGGTTCACGTGTGTGATCGCGATCGTCGCCTTCGCCAGCCGGCACGACCGGCACCCGGTGAAGCACTACCTGGTGCCCGGGGTCGGGGCCCTGATGAACATCGCGGAGCTCATGGGCATCGTCTACATCGCGGTCACCGGCTCGGGTACGGCCCCCGGCAACGCCTACAAGGCGCTGGGTGCCGTCGCGATCTGGTGCGTCATCGGCGCGGTGTGGGTCCTCTCCAACCCGAAGATGCGGGGCACCAAGGTCTTCGCGGACTCGGAGCACCGGCCGCTCGAGGTCCCGGACCGGGTCCCGGCCGCGACCTGAGCCCCGGCCCTACCAACGGCAGATACGAGGAGCCGGGTCCGCGAGGACCCGGCTCCTCAGCCGTCCGGAGACCGGTCGGCCGGCCGACCGCGGGTCCCGCAGCGGCGCGCGGGGCCGCGGCGGGCTACAACAGGGCTCGACCGGTGCCGATGAGATGCCGATCAGGAGGATCGGTTGCCCTCTTCGCGCCGCAGGACCGTCACGAACGCCCCTCGCAGGAAGAACACCCCAATGCCCACGAACACGATCGCCGGGACGAACCGCCAGCTCGCATCCAGGATGAAGAGCTCGGCGACGCCGACCGCGATCCACATGAGCCCGATGAGGCCCAGGAACCCCGGCCGCGACGGGCGCCGACCGACCTGTGCCTTGTTCGGGTCGACGGGCCCCTTCGCGGGACGGGCCTTCGATCCCTTCGCGGGGCGTGGTTTCGGTCGCTTCCGTGAGTTCGCCACGTGACGAACCCTAGTGGTTCGTCCCCGGGCGGACGACGAGCGTGAACGGCGAGCGCGATGCGGCCGCGCCGGTCGGCGGGAACGGACAGCTCGTCGCGCACGCGATCCTCGGGAAGCTGTCGTGGGCGCTGCGCTCCGACGTCGGCGCGGTGCGCGACAGCAACGAGGACTTCAGCGGCGCGTACGCACCGACGTCGCCCGACGACGCGTGGGACCGCGGCCCGTTGTTCGTGGTGGCCGACGGCATGGGCGGGCACGCGGCCGGGGAGGTCGCGAGCCGCGTCGCGGTCGAGAGCACCCTCGATGCGTGGAGGAAGGGCTCCCCGTCGGCCCCGCCGGCGGGCGTGCGCAACGCGATCCGCGCCGCGAACACCGCGGTGTACGACGCGTCGATGGAGCCGGGGCGCCGCGGCATGGGCACCACCATCGTGGCCGTCACGTTCGCCGGGCGCGAGGCGCTCATCGGCCACGTCGGCGACAGCCGCGCCTACCTGGTGCGCGGCCACGAGTGCGTGCAGCTCACCTCCGACCACTCGCGCGTCGGCGAGATGGTGCGCATGAAGATGCTGTCACCCGAGGAGGCCGCGGAGCATCCGGCCCGGTCGCAGCTCACCCGCGCCCTCGGCACCGACCTCGCGGTGCAGATCGACCTCACGCGCCAGCCCATCGAGCGGGCCGACACGATCCTGATCTGCACCGACGGCCTCTGGGACGTCGTGTCGCGGGCCGAGATGGCCCAGGCCGTCGACCGGTTGACCGCCCAGCCCCAACCTCCGCCCACGGTCGCGGTCGACAGCCTCGTCGACGTCGCGCTGAAGCGCGGAGCGCCCGATAACGTCACCGCGCTCACAGTCACGGTGACGTCCACACTGCCGATCCCGGCCGCGGCCGGGCGTCGGTTCTTTCGCCGAGGACGGACCTGAATGCGCTACAAGGCCGGAGCCCGTATCGACCGGTACGAGGTGCTCGAAGAGCTCGGTGAGGGCGCGTACGCGGAGACGTACAAGGCGCTCGACACGACGACGTCCACCCCCGTCGTCCTCAAGTGCCTCAACCCCAACCTGTTCGCCGACCCGCACAACTTCCAGCGCTTCCGCCGCGAGGCCGAGATCGTCTCGCGGCTCGACCACCCCAACGTCTTGCGCAGCCTCGACGACCACGCCAACCGCACCGAGCCGTACCTCGTGCTCGAATACATCGACGGCGAGAACCTGCGCCGGCGCATCGGTGGGCAGCAGCCGGTGCCGGTCGAGCTCGCGCTCGACTGGGGTCGCCAGATCGCCGACGCGCTGCGCTACCTCCACTCACACGGCATCGTGCACCGCGACCTCAAGCCCGAGAACGTCTTGGTCACCGCCGACGGCACGCTCCGGCTCATGGACTTCGGCACCGCGTTCCTCGACGGGGCCAAGCGGCTCACCTGGCGCCACGTGGGGGAGAGCCTCGGGACGCCCGACTACATGAGCCCCGAGCAGATCAAGGGCGGGCGGGGCGACGATCGCAGCGACATCTACTCCTGGGGAGTGCTCATGTACGAAGTCCTCACCGGCCGGGTGCCGTTCGGCGGCGACAACTGGATGGCGGTCATGGCCGCGCACCTCCAGGCCGATCCCAAGCCGGTCCGCAAGCTCAGACCCGACGTGACGCCGCAGGTCGAGGCGGTGGTGATGAAGGCGATGCGCCGCTACCCGGAGCACCGGTACCCGACCGCCGACGACCTGATCGCGGATCTCGACCACCTCGACACGCTCGACGTGAGCACCTTCGACCTCGGTCCGGAGGAGCCCATGGGTGGATACGCCGCGGCCAACAGCGCGAAGGCGATCTGGGCCCTCGTCGCGCTGGTGACGGTGGTCCTGCTCGGGACCGTCGCCATCATCCTCGTGATTGCGAAGGTGTCGTGATGGCCGCCGTCGATCTCGCCGGGATCGAGTGGGTGCGCCTGAGCTTCGTCGACGTCTTCGGCACCAGCAACGCGGTGCAGATCCCGGCGTCGCGCTTCGCCGCCGCGGCTGAGCACGGTGCGACCTTCGACGGCTCCGCGCTCGAAGGGCAGTTCCGCCACCTCGAATCCGACATGCTCCTCCGCCCCGATCCCGCCACCCTCGTGGATCTGGGCGACGGCATCGCGCGCGCGGTGTGCACCGTCCACACGCCCGACGGCAACCGCTGGCCGGCCGATCCCCGGCTCGCGCTCGAACGCATCGTCGCCGAGGGCGCCGACGTGATCGAAGGGATGACCGTCGCCACCGAGCTCGAGTTCTACCTGCTCGACGACGACGATGTGCCGCTCGACGGTGCGGGCTACTTCGACGAGACCGAGACCGCCGGATCGGCGATCGTGCGCGCCGCCGCCCAGCGGCTCGTCGCGAGCGGGGTGCCGGTCGACGCGTGGCACCACGAGACCGGGCCCGGCCAGTACGAGCTCGACCTCGCGCCGCTCGACCCGCTCCGGTTCGCCGACGCGGTCGTGCTCACGAAGCTGATCGTCCAGGCGGTCGCGCGCTCGAGGGGTGCGCGGGCCACGTTCATGGCTCGACCGTTCGCCGAGCTGCCCGGCTCCGGGCTCCATCTCCACCAGCGCGGGCCGGGAACCATCGTCGACGGCAAGGGCAACCTCACCCCGTTGAGCCGTGGGTTGGTCGCCGGGCAGATCGCGCACGCGCGGGCGCTCAGCGCGCTCGCGGCTCCCACGGTCAACTCGTACAAGCGACTCCACGCGGGGCCCGAGGCCCCGAGCGCGATCGTCTGGGCGCGCGCGAACCGTCGCGCACTGATCCGGGTGAGCCGCTACTCGGGCGCCGACGCGTCGATCGAGTTCCGGGGCGCCGACCCCGCCGCCAACCCCTACCTCCTCCTGACCGGGCTGCTCGCGGCCGGGCTCGACGGGTTCGAACAGGACCTCGACCTCCCGCAACCGGCGGAGGAGACCGCGGGGGGCTACGACGCGGTGAGCACCGAGCACCGCATCGAGCCGCTCCCGCGCAGCCTCGACGACGCGCTCGACGCCCTGATCGCCGACGACACCGTGGTCGACGCGTTCGACGACCAGCTTCTGGGCCGACTCGTCGCGGGGCGGCGGGCCGAGGCCGAGGCGTACCGCGGGCACGTCACCCAATGGGAGCGGAACCGCTACCTCGACGACGCGTGAGCGGCGGCGGCCACCGGATGCGGCGGCTCCGGGCCGACTACTCCGAGCTGCTCTGGGTGCTCGTCGCCGCGGTGATCGGCTTGACCGTGCCGGGGCCCGGCCGGGCCCTCGACCGCCACCAGGCGGTCAACATCGTGCTCGCGGTCCTGGTGTTCGCGGCCGCGCTCACGGTGCCGGCCGCGGTCGGGTCCCGGCTGCGCCGGCACGGCCTGCGCCTGCTGGTGCTCACGGCCGTGTCGTCGGCCGCGGTCGTGGGGCTCGCGTGGCTCGTGTCCCGGTTCGTCGAGGCGGGGAGCCTGCGCTTCGGGGTGCTCGCGGTCGGCCTGGCCCCGGTGGAGATCGCGACGCTCGGGGTCGCGCCGCTCGGGGGTGGCGACTCCCTCGCGTCCGGAGTGATGCTGATCGGCTCGACCGCGCTCACCGCGCTGTTCGCGGGGCCACTCGTCGCGCTGCTGGCCGGCGGGACCGACGTGCACGTCGGCGACCTGGTCGTGACCCTGATCGTGGTGGTGGTCATCCCGTTCGCGCTCGGGCTGCTGATCCGCGGCCGGCTCGGCCCCGGGATCCGCGAGCGCGCGGCGACGGTCGCCGCGGCCGCGGTCACGGTCCTGGTGTGGCTGGTCGCGTCGCAGGCCCGCCTGTCGAGCGCCTACATCGCGGTGGTCGTCGCGCTCGCCGTCCTCATCGGGGTCAGCGCGGTGGTCGGGGCCGCGCTCGGCCGGCTGCTGGATCCGACCGCGGGCCGGAGCCTCGTCTTCGCCACGTCGATGCGCGACTTCGCGGTCGCGAGCGGGATCGCCGCGGCCGCGTTCGGCGCCCGGGCCGCGGCGCCGCTCGGCCTCTACGGGATCCTGGTCATGCTGTGGGGCACCGGGCTGGCCGGCACGTTGCCGCGCCGGTCGGCCCCGGATGCAGACTGAGCGCGGTTCGGCCGGCGTCGGGGCGGTCAGCCGCTGCGCACCGGCTCGGCGTGGCCGGTGTCGGGCGACTCGACGCCGCAGAAGTAGTGGGGGACCGGGGGCTCCTCGATCGCGGCGTCGTCGTCAGGGGTCTGCAGCACGTCGTTCCGGATCGTGAACCAGGCGAGGACCCCGCCGGCCGCCGCGAGCGCGGCGGTGACCAACGCGGCGGTCCGGAAGCCGGTGACGAACTCGGCCGCGTTCCGGTACGCATCGCCGGTGATGCCTGCGACCACCGGGAGGATCGCGACCGCGAGGAGCTGGGCGGTGCGCGCCACCGCGTTGTTGATCCCCGACGCGACGCCGGAGTGGCGCGCCGCCGCGGCCGCGAGCACCGTCGCCGTCAAGGGTGCGACGGTGATCGCGAGCCCGAGGCCGAACACGATGACCGCCGGCAGCGTCGTGCTCACGTAACCCCGGCCCGGTTGGATGCGGGCCATCATCAGCAGGCCGGCCGCGATCACGATCGGGCCGACGCTCATCTGGAGCCGGGGCCCGATCCGGGTCGCGATCGCACCGCTGCGGGCCGAGAGCGCCAGCATGATGAGCGTCACCGGGAACATCGCGAGTCCAGCCTCGATCGGCGAGTAGTGGAGCGCGGTCTGGAGGTAGACCCCGAGCAGGAACAGCATCCCGCCGAGCGCGGCGTAGACGACGAGGGTGACGAGGTTGGCGGCGGTGAACTGCCGGGAGCGGAACACGTCGAGTGGCACCATCGGGTGTCGGCTGTGCAGCTCCACCAGCACGAAGCCGACCAGGCCCAGCCCGCCGATCGCGCCGATGCCCGCGTTGAGCATGGGCGCGGACGAGCCCGATGCCTCCACGAGCGAGTAGGTCACACCCGCGAGCCCGACGACCGCGAGGCTCGCACCGGCGTAGTCGACCCCGTGCGGGGCGTCGGGGTCGGACGACTCGGGGACGTGGCGCAACGACACGAGCACCACGAC
>JADGOM010000011.1 GCA_017882925.1 Acidimicrobiia bacterium
ATCGGCGCCACGTGGGGCCGTCCGTCCTGCCGGGTCGTGGCGAGCTTGGCCGTGCGGGTCCCTTCGGCGAGAAACGCCCGCCACTCGGAATCGTCCATCGTCGTCACGGTGCGACCTCCGGGTTCCGGGGGCCGGCCTCGCCCCGGGGGTGATGTTCCCACTCCGCTCATGTCACGCCCCGCCCGCCCGCCGCGACCGACCGTCCCGGGCGGCGCCGGCGCCGCATGGGTTCCCGAGCGCGGCGGCGTCTACGCTGAGGCGCGAATTCCTGCGGCCTGCAGGCCACGAAGGGGGTCCCCGTGCGGACAGAAGACATGATCCTGGTGAGCGTCGACGACCACGTGATCGAACCGCCCGATCTGTTCGAGGGTCGACTCCCGAAGAAGTATCAGGACCTCGCGCCGCACATCACCCACAAGGCCGACGGCAGCGACGTCTGGACCTTCGGCGACGCCGAGATCCCCAACGTCGGGCTCAACGCGGTCGCCGGCCGCCCGAAGGAGGAGTACGGGCTCGACCCGACCTCGTTCGACGAGCTGCGCCCCGGCGCGTTCGACGTCGAGAAGCGCGTGCTCGACATGAGCGCCAACGGGCTCCTCGGCTCGCTCTGCTTCCCCTCGCTGCCGGGCTTCGCGGGCCGCCTCTTCGCCGGCCTCGACGACAAGGAGGCCGCGTACGCGCTCCTCCAGGCCTACAACGACTGGCACATCGAAGACTGGTGCGACGCGGCGCCGGGCCGCTTCATCCCGCTGTCGGTGCCGTCGATCTGGGACCCCGAGCTCATGGCGAAGGAGGTCCGCCGCGTCGCCGAGAAGGGCTGCCACGCGGTGACGTTCCCGGAGAACCCGGTGCCGCTGGGCCTCCCGAGCCTCCACACCGACCACTGGGACCCGTTCTGGCAGGCGTGCTCCGACGTCGACACCACCGTGTGCATGCACATCGGCTCGTCGTCGAAGCTCGCGATCACCGCGCCCGACGCCCCGATCGACGTGATGATCGTGCTGCAGCCGATGAACATCGTGCAGGCGGCCGCCGACATCATCCACTCGCCGGTGTTCAAGAAGTTCCCCGACATCACGGTCGCGCTCTCCGAGGGCGGCATCGGGTGGATCCCCTACTTCCTCGAGCGCCTCGACCACAGCTACCTGACCCACAAGGCGTGGACCGGCGCCGACTTCGGCTCGAAGATGCCGAGCGAGGTCTTCATGGAGCACGTCGTCCTCTGCTTCATCTCCGACCCGGTCGGTGTGAAGCTGGCGCGCGACATCGGTGTCGACCGGATCTGCGTGGAGATCGACTACCCGCACTCCGACACCACGTGGCCCAACTCGCCCGAGCAGCTCATGGAGGAGTTCCAGGCCGCCGACCTCCGCGACGACGAGATCGACCAGATGACCCACCTCGCGGCCATGAAGAACTTCAACTACGACCCGTTCTCGGTCCGGCCCCGCGAGCAGTGCACCGTGGGCGCGCTGCGCGCCGAGGCCATCGGCGTCGACACCTCGGAGAAGAGCCAGCTGCGCGAGGGGCAGGCGGCCCGGACCCCGATCACGCTGGGCGGGCTCCCTCCGTCGTGAACGGATCGGAAGGCGCCCGGCCGTCCCCGGACGGAGACGGGGCCATGACGGTGCCGGGGGCGAGCGCCCCCGGGCCCGACGCGGTCCCCGGCGCCGCCGCGCCCGACCCGGGAGCGCCGTTCCGGCTCCCCCGCCGGCCCGCGCGGCCGCTCGCCACCCACATCCTGATCGACGGCATCGTCGCCGCGATCGTCATCGGCATCCCCGGCTTCATCGCCGGCGTGCCGCTCTGGGCCCTGCTCTCGATCGGCGGCTTCGTCGGCATCGCCGCGGCCCCGTTCACCCGGCGGGCCGAGATCCGCGCGCTGGCGAGGCGGCCCGAGCCGGCGGTCGCGGCCGTCGGACCCGCGCCGGAGCGCGCGCCCCGCCCGGTCGCGATCGATCCCGGCGCGCCGACGCCGACCGAGACCGATCCCGGGGGTTCGCCATGAGCCGGGGCCCCGACACCGGCGACGGAGGCGCGCGGGTGCTCCACACCGACGTCGTCGACCGCGGCGTCGTCACCGACCGCCACGGGTTCCAGCGGCCCACCTTCCGCGGCGTGTCGCACCAGTGGGGCTTCTTCGTCGCGCTGGTGGCGACGACCCTCATGGTCATCAGCGCACCCTCGGGCCGCGCCACGTTCGCGGCCGTCGTCTACGGCGTGTGCCTGTGCGCCATGCTCGGCGTGAGCGCGCTGTACCACCGGGTCCGGTGGGGCACCGTGGGCGGCCGGCGCATGAATCGCCTCGACCACTCCACGATCTTCCTCGCCATCGCCGGCACCTACACGCCGATCGCGATCATCGGCCTCACCGGCTGGGTGGAGCCCACCGTGCTCACCTTCGTGTGGGTCGGCTCCATCGCCGGGATCGTCGCCGAGTGGTTGCCCTTCGAGCCGCCCCGCGGCTACACCACCACCGTCTACGTCTCGATCGGCTGGGTCGCGGTGATCGCGGTCCCGCAGCTCTGGACCAACCTCGGAGTGGCCGCGTTCGTGCTCATCGCCGTGGGCGGCGCCCTCTACACGATCGGCGCGTTCGTGCTCGCGTTCCGCCGCCCCGACCCGGTGCCGCTCGTCTTCGGGTACCACGAGGTGTTCCACGTGTTCGTGGTGCTCGCGGCGACGCTGCACTTCATCGCCATCACGTTCTTCGTGCTGCCCAAGGGCTGAGCGCGACCCGTCGGCCGCGCGCCGGTGTTCATCGGCACCTGGACGGCACCCGGCTTCCGGGCCGCGAAGAACGAGACCACCTGCCCGGGCGAGTTCTCGAAGCGCGTGGCCACCCGGTCACCGGCCCCGACGCCGAGCCCGGCCAGCGCGTGGACCAGGTTGTTCGCGGCCGTGTCCAGCTCCCGGGCGGTGAAGGCCCGGCCGTCGACGTCGAGGGAGGGGCCGTCGTGATCGACCCCGAGCCGACGGGTCAGCGGCGGCGGAAATCGTGGTTTGGGACCCCGGGCATCGCGTTGACGTTAGCGTCAGGGGGCATTCAGGGACGCGGGGCCGGTCGGTCCGCGCGAACCTGTGCAGGCGGATCAATGGGAGCGCAGGCATGACGGGCGGCACCGAACACGTGCTCCAGCAGCAGGGCACGGCCGAAAGCGACGGAGGTGCCGCGGGCTCTCCGCTCGGGAGCGGCTTCGCCGCGCTCGAGGCCGAGATGCTCGGGCTCGCGTTCACGGGCGCCCCGGTGGGCATGGCGATCGTGCGGGCCGACACCGGCGAGACGACGGTGAACGCGGCGCTGTGCGCGCTGCTCGACTGCGACCCGGTCGCGGCCGCGTCGGCGATCCCCGAGCTCATGACCCGCGGCAGCGACCGCCACGAGATCGACGCGCGCGCCCTCACCACCGACGGCCCCGACACGGTGGAGTGGGAGCTGTTCGAGCAGCGCCGCGTCCTCCCCGACGGCAGCACGATCTGGACGCGGGTGCGGGTGCAGACGATCGTCGACGGCTCCGGCGAGTCGCGCTTCCACATCGTGTCGGTCGAGGACATCACGCTCGAGCGCGACCAGCAGCTCCGGCTCGAGGTGCGCGAGGGCCGGCGCGGCACCGCGCTCGAAGGCAGCCTCGACGGCATCTTCGTGCTCGAGGCCGAGCGCGACTACAGCCAGGTGATCGTCGACTTCGTCGTGCGCGACATGAACCACCGCGCGCAGGAGATCCTCGGCCAGTCGCGGGACGTCGCGCTCGGCGGGCGGCTCACCGAGCTCCTGCCCGCCGACCTGCAACGCCCGTTCTTCGAGCGCTACGCCGCGGTCGCCGAGAGCGGCGAGCCGCTCGACGAGGAGTTCGCGCTCGACCTCGGCCCCGGCCCCTCGCGCTGGATCCAGCAGCAGGTGGTGCGCTTCGGCGACGGCGTCGTGATCACCGCCCGCGACGTCACCACCGTGCGGTCCGAGGAGGAGGAGCTGCGCCGCAGCCGCGACTTCCTCCAGCGGGTGCTCGACACCGACCCCAACCTCATCTTCGTGGAGTCGGTCGACGGGCAGCTCGTGCTGGTCAACCAGGCCGTCGCCGACCTCCTCGGCACCACGGTCGTGGAGCTGCTCGGCCGGCCCGACTCCGTGACCCCGCTGCGCGCCGACGAGACCATCGACTACGACGGCATCGACCGCCGGGTGCTCGAGACGATGCGACCGGTGGAGGTCGACGAGGTCATCACCCGCCCCAACGGCGAGCGGCGGCGCTTCCACACCGTGAAGGTTCCCCTGCCGCTCGACAGCTCCGTGCTCGTGCTCGGCATCTCGGCCGACACGACCGAGCGCGACATCGCCGCCTACGCCCTGAAGGCCAGCGAGCAGCGCTACCAGGCCCTGGCCCGCAACTCCTCCGACGTGGTCGCCCTCGCCAACCGCGACCGCGAGGTCGAGTGGGTGAGCCCGGCGGTGGAGCACGTCCTCGGCTACACGCCCGACGACTTCCGCCAGTCGTTCGCCGACCAGGTGCACCCCGAGGACCGGCAGCGCTACACCGAGTTCTTCGACCGGGCCCTGAGCCAGGACAACGTCGAGACCCAGATCGAGATCCGGATCCGCCACGCGTCGGGCGAGTGGCGGTGGGCGGAGACGTCGGCCCGCAACCTGCTGGCCGACCCCGAGGTGGCGGGCGTCGTGCTGCACGCCCGCGACGTCACCGACCGCCACCGGGCGGAGTCGGAGCTCGCGCACCAGGCGCTCCACGACCCGCTGACCGGGCTCCCCAACCGCTCGCTCCTGCTCGACCGGCTCGAACGCGCGATCGCGCGCGCCGAGCGCGTGCCGGGCACCTCGGTGGTCGTGATCTTCCTCGACCTCGACCGCTTCAAGGTCGTCAACGACTCCCTCGGCCACGCCACCGGCGACCGCCTGCTCGTCGCGGTGGCCCGTCGCCTGCGCGACGCGGTGCGGCCGTCGGACACGGTCGCCCGGCTCGGCGGCGACGAGTTCGTGATCTGCTGCGAGGACGTCGCCTCCGACGAGCAGGCCCTCGACGTCGCCACCCGCATCCTCGAGGAGATCCACAAGCCGTTCGCGATCGGCGAGCGCGAGGTCTTCGTCACCACGAGCATCGGCATCGCGATCACCGAGGGCGGCACCCCACCCGAGTCCCTCCTGCGCGACGCCGACGCCGCGATGTACGAGGCCAAGGACAAGGGCCGCGACCGCTACGAGGTCTTCGACGACGACGTGCGGGCCCGCGTGCTCTGGCGCATGGAGATCGAGCACGACCTGCACCGCGCCCTCGCGGGCGACGACTTCCGGCTCAGCTACCAGCCCGTCGTCGACCTGCGCAGCGGTCTCGTCATCGGGGTCGAGGCGCTGCTGCGCTGGCACCACCCGCGCCGGGGCGTGCTGCTGCCCACCGACTTCATCCCCATCGCCGAGGAGACCGGCATGGTGCTGCCGATCGGCGAGTGGGTCATCGAGCAGGCGTGCAAGCAGATGAAGGCGTGGGAAGGGCTCGCGGGCAGCTCGCTCAACACGATGTGGGTGAACCTCTCGGCCCGCCAGCTCGAGCTCGACGACCTCGCGGAGCGGGTCCAGGAGATCCTCGAACGCCACGACGTCGAACCCGGGAGGCTCGGCATCGAGGTCACCGAGAGCGTGCTCATGGGCGAGTTCCAGCGCACCGGCACCGAGCTCCGCGAGCTCGAGGCCCTCGGCGTGCCGCTCGCGATCGACGACTTCGGCACCGGCTACTCGTCGCTGTCGTACCTGAAGCGCTTCCCCGTCGACGTGCTGAAGATCGACCGCTCGTTCGTGAGCGGGCTCGGCGACGGCAAGATCGACGCGTCGATCGCCAGCGCGGTCATCGGCCTCGGCCACCTGCTCGGCATGCAGGTGAGCGCGGAGGGGATCGAGACGCCCGAGCAGCTCGACGAGATCCGCGCCCTCGGGTGCGACACCGCGTGCGGCTACTTCCTCGCCCGGCCCCTGCCGCCGGCCGACGTGGAGCAGCTGCTCACCGCGGGCCCCCTCTGGTAGGCCCGCCCCGGCCCGGGCCGCGACCCCGCCGCGGTCGGTCCGCCGCCAGTGCGAGCCCGTTCAGCAACGCGTCCCGCAGCTCGCGCGGGTCGATGACGTCGTCGTAGGCCATCGTGTCGGCCGACGAGTACGAGCCGCCGAGCTCGGAGTGCTGGAGCACGAGCTCCGGGTTGCCGTCGAGCCCCGCCACCTCCTGGGCGCCCTCGGCCGGCATCGCACCGAGCCGGGCGCCGGGGAACGCGAGCACGACGGTCTGGCCGTCGAACGGGTTCATGGCCATCACCGAGCTGCCGAAGCCGTAGGCCTTGCGCAGCGTGACGCCGAGCTTCGGGGCCCGCACCCGAGACTGCGCGAGGTAGAGCCGGGCCGCGGCGCGCAGGATGCCGCTCTGCTCGGCCTGCGTGCCGGCCATCACGCCCGGATTGTCGGCGAGCGTGATCACCGGCAGGCCGAAGGGTGTGACCGACTCGAGGAACCCGGTGGCCTTGTCGGCGCCGGTGCGGTCGATGGCGCCGGCCTTGTAGCCCGGCTGGTTGGCGACGATCGCGACCGGGCGGCCACCGAGGCGGGCGAGCGCGGTGACCATCGTGCGGCCGAACGCGGGCTGGATCTCGAGCACGCTCCCGGCGTCGGCCAGGAGCTCGATCACCGCGCGGATGTCGTACACCTGGCGCGGGTCGGCGGGCACCAGCTCGAGGATGCCGTCGAGGCGGCGGGGGCCGGAGTCGGCGTCCGGCGCGTCGGCGGGCGGGCCGGGCAGCGGTCCGCCCGCGTGGCCGGGCAGGTACGAGAGGTAACGCCGGACGAGCGCGAGCGCGGCGGCGTCGTCGGGCGCGGCGTTGTGCGCGACGCCGCTCAACGTCGTGTGCATCGCGGTGCCGCCGAGCTCGGCCGCGGTCACCTCCTCACCCGTGGCCCGGCGCACGAGCGCGGGGCCGGCGCTGAAGAGCGACGCGCCCTCGACCATGATCACGAAGTCGGAGAGCGGCGCGGTGAGCGCGCCGTGGCCGGCCGACGGGCCCATGACCACCGACACCATCGGGACGCGACCGTGGTTCTGCGCCAACACCTGCAGGTCGTTGGGCGAGTAGGGGTAGCGCTCGAACGCGTTCTGGCTGCGCTCCCCCGCCCCTTCGAGCAGCATCACCAACGGCACCCCCTCCTGACCCGCCAGCTTGGCGAGCCGGAGCCGCTTGGCGTGGGTGCCGATCCCGATGGACCCGCCCATCACGGTGAAGTCCTCGCTGCCGACCACCACCGTGCGGCCGTCGATGCGGGCGTGCCCGCCGACCAGCCCGTCGGCGGGCGCGGGTGGGGTCACGCCCCGGTGCACCGCGCCGACCAGCACGCCGAGCTCCACGAACGAGCCCGGGTCGACGAGCACATCGATCCGCTCCCGGGCGTTGAGCCGGCCGGTCTCCCGCCGGGCCTCGATCCGCTCCGCACCCCCCATGGCGCGCGCGTCGGCCCGCCGCGCCTCGAGGTCGCGCAGCAGCGGCTGCCAGTCGTCGGGCTCTGTCGGTCCGGTCATCAACCCGACACGCTAGGGCGCATGGGGCAGAGTGTCGGCGATCGCATCGGCGTGGTGGTCGACGGAGCCGAAGTGGGTGTCGAGGACCCAGGCCCGCTTGAGGTAGAGGTGCACGTCGACCTCCCAGGTGAAGCCCATGCCGCCGAAGACCTGGGTGGCGGTCTTGGCGTTGGCGAGCGCGGCCTCACCGGCGAGGAGCTTGGCCACGCTCACGGCCCGGCCGACGTCGGACGCGCCCGGCGGCTCGTCGATCGGGAGGTTGACGCTGATCGGCTCGTCGAGCCGGACCCCGGCCGCGTAGACCGCGGCCCGGGCGACCTCGGTGCGCGTCACGCAGTCGGCGAGCAGGTGCTTCACGGCCTGGAACGAACCGATCACCCGATCGAACTGTCGGCGCTCCTGCGCGTACGCGACCGCGAGCTCCGTGACCGCGTCGGCCATCCCGAGCAGGAACGCGGCGGTGAGCGTCGCGCCCTGGAGCCGGCACCAGAACCCGACGTTGGGCCCGGCCACGGGCTCGCCTTCGGGAACGCCCGCGACCTCGGTCACCGGGGTCACCGGATCGAGCGGCCAGTCCGACGTCACTCCGGTGAGCGCCTGCGGGTCCACGGCCGTGACCCCGGTGAGCCCGTCGACCAACAGGACGTGCAGCGCGGCGAGGTCCTCGAGCACGACGGGCTCCCCCGCCTCCGGCTCCGGGATCCCGCCGACGACGCGCGTGCCGTCGGCCGCGCCCGGGACCATCCCCGCGGTCGCGGCGAGGTGGGTCCACACGAGCGGGCCGGGGACGAGCGCGCGTCCCAGCTCCTCGAACACGACGACCGCGTCGGCCGCGCCGAGCCCCAGCCCGCCGTCGGACTCGGCGAGCTGGATCGCGAACACGCCCGCGTCGCCGAGCTCGCGGAACATCTGCCGATCGAAGCCACCGCGGATGCGGGCCATCGGGAACCGGCCGGCCAGGAGCGCGCGGATGCCGTCGCGCAGCTCCTCCTGGTCGGGGCTGAGGTCGAGGTCCATCAGCGCGGCTCCCGCGGGAGCCCCAGCACCCGTTCGGCGACGATGTTGCGCTGGATCTGCGAGGTACCGGCCGCGATCGTGAGCGCGAGCGTGCGCAGGCGCTCCTCCACCGCTTCGTTGCCGTCGATCCGCAGGCCACCGCGGCCCAGCACCCGCATCGACAGGTCGCCGAGCCGCTGCCGGGTCTCGCTGTAGGCGAGCTTCATCACCATCGAGCCCGCGCCGACCTTCCCCCGCTCGGCCTGGGCGACGTTGCGCTTCGTGAGCGACCACAGCGCGTCGAGCTCGGCCGCGGCGTGTCCGAGCTCGCGGCGGTGGCCCGGGTCGCGCACCAACGGCGCGACGTCCTCGACCAGTCGCATCGCCTCCACGAGCTCGCTCACGAAGGCGGTGCCGCGCTCGAAGCTGAGGGTGACGTTGGTGAC
>JADGOM010000113.1 GCA_017882925.1 Acidimicrobiia bacterium
CGGGGAAGTCGTCGACCCAACGCGTCGGCCCGACCGAGAGGTGCTCGAGGTCGGCGAGCACGATGTCGGCCCACGCGCCGACGCGCAGCTCGCCCCGGTCGTGGATCCCGTGCATCGCCGCGGGGATCGCCGTGAGCCGGCGGACGGCCTCCTCGAGCGTGAACGGGTTGGGCACCCACTCGGTGAGGAGGCGGGTCGTGAAGTCGGCGCCGACGAACGACGCGAGGTGCGCACCGCCGTCGCTGCTGCCGGGGACCATCATCGGATGCGTGACGATCTGCTCGGTGACGGCCCGCCCGCCCCGCTCCGACAGCGGGATCACCCGGAACGTGGTCAGCAGGTCGTCTTCCAACGCGAGATCGAGGAACGCGTCGAGCGGATCGCCCCCGCGTTCGTCGAGCAGCTCCTGCAGCGGCCGGCCCACCCAGGACTCGTGCTCGGGCTTGTGCACGGAGTACACGGTCGTGATGTCGTAGCGCATGGGGAACGTGTTGGTCGGGGCGTCGATCCCGGCCCGGATCTCGGCCCGCACCAACGGGTCGCGGAGCAGCCGGCTGCGCTCCGGTTCGGGCTGGACCAGCACCGCCCGCAGCGCTTCCACGTCGTCGAAGAGGAACGTGGTGGCGAGCGCGAAGAACGCACCGCCCTTGTGCACCGCGTAGCCGGGGTACATGCGGAGCCCCTCGGCCGCGCTCTCGTCGATGAACTCGACCGCACGCTTCCACGACTCGGGCATCCCCGCGAACCACACGATGGGCCCGAGGTCGATCGACGTGCCCGAGCTCGTCGCCATGTCGCGGAGCAGCGACCGGTCTTCCGCGTCGAAGCCCTCGTTGGAGCTGCGGGGGATGATCGCGAGCGTGCCGTGGTCGAACTCGGACAGGACGGCGCTGAGCGCGACCACCTCGTCGTGCGAGGCCAGGTTCGACGGCACCGGCAGCCCGTTGTGGGCCTGGTGCAGGACGAGCTGCGAGGTGCTGAACCCGGCCGCTCCTTCGCGCATCGCCGTGCGGACGAGCTCCTGCATCGCCTCGATCTCGGCCGGCGTGGCTTCGCGCGTCTGCGACTCGTCGCCCATCACGTAGCGCCGGATCGCGGAGTGGCCGACGAAGCCGGCGGTGTTGATCGCGATGTTGCCGTCGAGCCCGGCGAGGAAGTCGCCGAAGCCTCCGCCCGCGAACGTGACGCCCGCCTCGAGCGCGGGCGGGGGCATGCCCTCGACCCGCGACAGCATCGACAGCAGCCAGGGCACGTCGCCCTCGCGGGCGGGCGCGATGGTGAAGCCGCAGTTGCCCATGAGGACGGTGGTCACGCCGTGCCAGGAGGCCGGGGAGGCGGTGGGCTCGAAGTGCAGCTGCGCGTCGTAGTGGGTGTGGATGTCGACGAAGCCGGGCATCACGGTGAGACCCTGCGCGTCGATCACCCGGTCGGCCGCGGCCACCGCGTCGTCGTCGAGCCGGCCGATCGACACGATCCGGCCGTCGCGCACCGCGATGTCGGCGAGATACGGCGGCAGGCCGGTGCCGTCGACGACCCGGCCACCCTTGACGACGAGGTCGAAGTCGTTGCCGCGTTCCGTGCTCTCCACCGTGGCCCCCCTCGGTTCCGGCGTCGCGCCCGGTTTGCCGCCGGGCCGCAAACGCACGTGGGTCCGGATTGTAGGCCCGGCGGCCCGCCCTTCTTGGAGCAGCCCGCCGTTTCGGCTGCTCGAGGTGAGCGGGACGACCGAGCGGTTCCAGATGGAGGATTCGTTCGACTCCGGGTAGGTTCACGGCCGCCGTCAGCAGACCCCAGGAGCAACGATGACCGACATTCTCAGTGGCGTACGCGTGCTCGAGGTTGCGTTCTGGACCTTCGTGCCCAGTGCAGGTGCGATCCTCGCCGACTGGGGCGCCGACGTCATCAAGATCGAGCACCCCGAGACCGGTGACCCGCAGCGGGGCCTGGCCACGATGGGCGTGATGCCCGGCGGCATGGGCGCGGTCAACTTCATGATCGAGTTCCCCAACCGGGGCAAGCGCAGCGTCGCCATCAACGTCAACACCGACGAGGGCCGCGAGCTGATCTACAAGCTGGCGAAGACCGCCGACGTGTTCCTCACGAGCTTCCTGCCCGACGCCCGGAAGCGGATGAAGATCGACGTCGAGGACATCCGGGCCCAGAACCCCGACATCATCTACGTGCGGGGTCACGGCCAGGGCTCGAAGGGCCCCGACGCGGGCAAGGGCGGCTACGACGGCGCGTCGTTCTGGTCGCGCGGCGGCGTGGGCGACACGCTGCGCTCGCCGCTGAGCCCCGAGCCCGCCGGCATGCGTCCCGCGATCGGCGACGTCATGGGCGGCCTCACCATCGCCGGTGGCATCGCCGCCGCGCTCTACCACCGCGAGAAGACCGGCGTGGCGAAGCTCGTCGACATCTCGCTGCTCGGCACCGCGATGTGGCAGCTCCAGCCCGACATCGTGATGACCGGCGTGATGGGCATGGACGACGTGTTCCGGATGGCGCCCGGCGGTGCGGCGCCCAACCCGCTCGTGGGCAACTACCGCACCCAGGACGACCGCTACGTCTTCCTCAACATGATGCAGGCGGCGAAGTTCTGGGTCGACTTCGTCACCCACCTCGGCCGCACCGACCTGCTCGAGGACCCGCGGTTCACCGACGGGAAGTTCCTGACCGAGGGCAAGGACGCGGCGATCGAGGAGATCAAGGCGACCTTCGCGTCCGCGCCGCTCAACGAGTGGCGCGAGCGGCTCGCGACGATGGAAGGCGTGTGGGCCCCGGTGCAGCGGGTCCCGGAGCTCTACGACGACGTGCAGGTGCTGGCCAACGGCTACCTGCGCGACGTCACCGACTCCGCCGGCCACGACTTCAAGCTCGTGGGCGCGCCGGTGCAGTTCGACGAGCAGCCGCACGACCTCAAGCGGGCGCCCGACCACGGCGAGCACACCGACGCGGTGCTCGAGGAGCTCGGCCTCACGTGGGACGAGATCATGGCGTTGAAGGTGTCGGGCGCGATCCTCTGATGGCGCGGTCGGCCTGATGCGCGCGACGTGACCGGCGCGGCGTCCGGTCGCTTCGACCGGGCGGAGGACGCCGCCGCGGTGGGCGACCGGATCGGCGGCCGGGCGGCCACCGACGCCGTGGGCGCCCTCGCGGGCGAGCCGGCGATCGCGATCGCGGGTCCGCCCGACGCGGTCGCCCGCGTCGCGACGCTCGCCCGGCATCTCCCGCTGGTGCTGGTGGCGGTGGACGACGGGCCGCTCGACCCGGCGTGTCTGCTCGCCGACATCGCGCTCACCACGGTCGCGGATCCCCCCGCGCCGTGGGTGGGGGCCGCGGATGCGGCGGTGCTCGACGGCCTGCTCGACCGCATCCACCGCCACCCGGGCGCGTCGGTGGTGCTGGCCCAGCTGCTGCGGATGGGTGAGGGACTCGAGCCGCACGCGGGGCTCACCGCCGAGTCGCTCGCCTACGCCACGCTGCAGTCGGGCCCGGAGCTCGCGGCCTGGCTCGCGGCGCGCGGGCCGGTGTCCGCGCCCGCGGCCGGCGATCCGGTGGCGGTCGAGCGCGCGGGCGACGCTCTGCGGATCGTGCTCGACCGGCCCGAACGCCACAACGCGTACGACATCGCGATGCGCGACGGCTTGGTGGCCGCGTTCGAGCTCGTCGCCGCGGATCCGTCGATCACGCGGGTGGAGCTGCGTGCCAGCGGCCCGACGTTCTCGAGCGGCGGCGACCTGTCGGAGTTCGGCACGGTGGCGGACCCGGTGCTCGGCCACCTCGTGCGGAGCACGCGGTTCGCGGCGGCGGCGATGCTCGACTGCCGGGTGCCGGTCGAGGCCCACGTGCAGGGACGCTGCATCGGCGCGGGAGTCGAGCTGATGGCCTTCGCCGATCGGGTGGTCGCACGACCCGACGCGACCTTCGAGCTGCCCGAGGTCGCGATGGGGCTGGTGCCCGGGGCCGGCGGGACGGTCAGCATCCCGCGGCGGATCGGCCGCCAGCGCAGCGCGTACCTCGCCCTCACCGGCGAGCGGATCGACGCGGACCGCGCCCTCGCCTGGGGCCTGGTCGACGAGCTCGCGGCCGGCTGAGGTCCGGCTCGGCCCGGCGCGCGGCCGGATTCAGAGCCGGATGAGCGTGGGGTGGCGGCCACCCGCGGTCCAGCAGGCGGCGTCGCGCAACGCGACGTCGACGGTGACCCCGCCGCCCTGGGCCAGCGCCGTCATCGTGGCCAGCGCCGCGAGCGCGCCGGCGATCGGGTCGGCCATCGCGTCGCCGAGGAACGCGGGCTCGCCGTTGGCGCGCGTGACCAGGCCGCCGGCCGCGGCCGTGTCGTCGCCGAAGCCGACCCGGTCGGACCCGGGGCCGGTGCGGCCGTAGGCGGTGATCGAGGTCCACACCTGACCCGGTCGCGCGGCCCGGCCCGCCTCGGGGGAGAGCCCGAGCTGCGCGAGCGCGCGCGGGCGGGAGCCTTCGATTACCACGTCGGCGTCGGCGACGAGCGCGCGCAAGGTGGCCCGGCCCGCGTCGGACCCGAAGTCGACCGCGACCGACTCGTCGCCGTCGTGCAGCGAGGCGTAGAACGCCGGCGATCCGGCCCGCGCCCCGTCGGGTCGCGTGGTCGACTCGACCTTCACGACCTTCGCGCCGCAGCCACGCCGGAGGAGTCGCGCACAGAGTGGCCCGGCCCAGAGCGAGGAGAAGTCGACGACCAGGGGATCGGGCCGGGGGGCGGCGCCGGTGGGCGTGCCGGTCACGAGCCACGGGTGCACGGTTCCCGGGTGCCGTGCCCGCAACGCGTCGTCGTCGTCCGGCCCGACCACGGCGACCGGAAGCGCGAGGGCCTGGCCCTCGGCGACGACCTCCGATGCGTCGCGGTCGGCGACGGCCGCGGCGATCCCGGGCCACGGGTCGGCGTCGAAGCTCGCCCCGAGCAGCCAGGCCGGGAGCAGGCCCACGTCGTCGGGCCGGGCGAGGTTGAGCGCGATCCACCCGGAGCCCGCGCGCAGGATCCGCGCGCTCCCCCCCACCGACGTGTGCCCGCTGCCGCGCGCGCCGGTCAACGCGACCCGGGCCCGCAGGAGCTCGACGACGTCGGTGGTGGTCACGGAGCCGAACGCGCCGGCGATGTCGTCGAGGCGGGTGCCGACGCGCTGCAGGCGGTGGAGCACCCCCGAAGGGACGCTCAGGTTCTTGGTCCGGGGGCCATGCAGATCGAGCAGCCCGGACTCGCGCCACGCCTGCGCCTCGGCGTCAGTGCCGGGGCGGTCGCGGCCGGTGGGCTCCAGGGGTGGGGTGGGCCGGGGAGCGCCCGCGCTCACCGATCCTCGGCGATGGCGAAGTTGAGTGCCACCTCGCGCCGGAGGAGCTTCCCGGTCTCGGTCATCGGCAGCTCGCTGACGAACCGGATGTGGTCGGGGGTCTTCGAGCTGCGCAGCTCGGCCCGCGCGAACGCCTGGAGCTCCGCTTCGCTGGTCTGGGCCCCGGGCCGGAGGACGACCGCGGCCGCGATGCGCTGACCCCATTCGGCGTCGGGGACGCCCACGACCGCGACGTCGGCGACCGCGGCGTGCTGGCGCAGCACCTCCTCGATCTCGGCCGGGGCGATGTTCTCGCCGCCGCGGATGATCGTGTCGTCGCTGCGGCCCTCGATGAAGAGGTAGCCGTCGGGGTCGAGCCAGGCGCGGTCGCGGGTGGGGAACCAACCCTCGGCGTCGACGACCGGGCCGCGGCCCTCATACTCGCCCGAGACCTGCTCGCCCCGTACCCAGAGCTCGCCGACCTCGTCGGGGCCGAGGGGCTTGCCGTCGTCGTCGCGGATCTCGAGCTCCACGCCGGGGACCGCCACTCCCGCGGAGCCGAGCCGCTTGCGGTCGCCCGGCTCGCCGTGGAGCGCCCGGCGGTGCTCGTCGGGGCCGAGCACCGCGATGGTGGAGCTGGTCTCGGTGAGTCCGTAGGCGTTGACGAAGTCGACGTCGGGGAAGAGCCGGAGCGCGCGTTCGATCACGGTGTGGGGCATCGGCGCGCCGCCGTAGGCGAGCGCCCGCAACGAGGGCGGGGCCTCGCCGCCGACGGTGTCCATGTGGTCGACGATGCGGGCGAGCATCGTGGGGACCACGAGCGCGTGGGTCACGTGCTCGGCGGTCGCGGTGGCCAGCCACCCCGGCGGGTCGAACGTCGTGAGCTGCACGACGCGGCGCCCCGCGTAGATGTTGCTCACGGTGTTGGACACGCCGGCGATGTGGTACGCCGGCACCGTCACGAGGCTCGCGTCGTCCTCCGACGCGTTGGAGAACTCGACCGTGGTCATGACGTAGGCCGCGAGGTGCTTGTGGCGCAGGATCGCGGCCTTCGGCTCGGCGGTCGTGCCGCTGGTGAAGAGGACCAACGCGGGCGACTCGGGGTCGCCGTCCGACTCCAGGACCGGCTCGGCGACGGTCGCGGCCTCGGCCCGCATCTCGGCCGTCGTCATGCGGTGCGCATCGACCAGCTCGACCAGGTCGCCGAGCTCGGCGTCGTGCACCACGAGGGGCCGGTCGAGGCGGGCCACCAGTTCGCGGATCTTCTCCGGGGTGAGCCGGTAGTTGAGCGGGACGATCGGCACGCCGGCCCGCCCGGCCGCGAAGAGGAGCACGGGGAAGTCGGCGGTGTTCTCACCGACGAAGACGAGGTGGCGGGCGCCCTTGCCCGCGATCACCGCGGCCGTGCGGCCGACCCGGTCGGCGAGCTCCGCGTAGGTGAGCCCGCCCGTGTGCGAGCCGAACGCGACGCGTTCGCCGTGGCCGGAGACGGCCATGTCGAGCACGAGATCGAGGTGCACGGACTAGTCCGACGCGGGGAGGGGCTTGGCGCCCTTGACGTCGAGCACGGTGCCGTTGACCGCGAGCGAGCCGTCGCCCGGCTTGCTGCAGAGCAGCTCGATGCCGAGCTCCTCGTCGGCGTAGCGCTTGCCGAGGAGGGTGCCGGCGGCGAACCCTTCGGCCGGTGCGCCCACGGGGTCACCGGCGTCGGCCGAGAGGACCACGGCCGCCCCGCCGCAGGTGAGCTCCACCGGGTCGGACGGGGCGCGGATCACGACGACCTCCGTCGTGCAGACCGTGCTGCGCAGCTTGGTACCGGGCTTCAGTTCCACCGGACACTCCGAGGGGCGATCGTCGGGACACGCGTAAGGGCAGAGAATGTAGTTCGTGGGCCGGCTCCGCAGGGGACCCGGGCGCCGACGTGCAAGTCTCGCGCCGTGCTCGTCGCCCGCGCCAAGCTGGACCCGCATCCGGAGCCGGTCGACCTCCGGATCGGGAACGGGCTGATCACGGCCCTGGACGGCCACCTCGACCCGGTCCGGGACGAGGAGGTCCTCGACGCCCGCGGCGGCGCCGTGATCCCGGGCCTGCACGACCATCACGTCCACCTGTCGGCGACCGCGGCCCGGCTGGCCTCGGTCGACGTGGGGCCGGCCGCGGCGCGAGATCGCGAGGGCTTCGGGGAGCTCCTCCGCACGGCCCCGGCCGGGGCCGGGGGCTGGATCCGGGCCGTCGGCTACCACGATCGGGTCGCGGGGCCGCTCGACCGCGCCGGGCTCGACGCCCTGCGGGCGGGGGTCCCGGTACGCGTCCAGCACGGCACCGGCGAGCTCTGGGTCCTCAACGGCGCGGCGATCGCGGCGACCGGGCTCGACGACGTGCACGCGCCGGGCGTCGAACGCGATGCGCAGGGCCGGGTCACCGGCCGGATCTGGCGCATGGACGCCTGGCTGCGCGAGGTCACCCCACCGGTGGCGCGCCGCTTCGACGCGCTCGGCCGCGCGGCCGCGGCCGCGGGCATCACCGGGTTCACCGACGCCACCGCCGGCCGCGACGAGCGGAGCGTGCGCGACCTGCGCGCCGCGGCCGGGCCCGGTGGGTTGCCGCAACGCCGACTGCTGTTGCGCAGCGACGCGTGGTTCCCTCCCGCGGGCGATCCCGAGGCCGGTGCCTACAAGATCGTGCTCGACGACGAGCGCCTGCCCGACCTCGACGCGCTCGTCGACGTCGTTCGAGCCGCGCACGACCGCGGCGTGCCGGTGGCCGTCCATTGCGTGACGCGCGTGCAGACCGTGCTCACGGCGGCCGCAATCGAGGGCGCCGGTCCGCGGCGCGGCGACCGGATCGAGCACGGCTCGGTGATCCCGGCCGAGCTCGTCGCGCCGCTCGCGCGGCTCGGCGTCGCGGTCGTGACCCAGCCCGGCTTCATCGCCGACCGGGGCGACCGCTACCTCGCCGACGTCGATCCCCGCGACGTCGACGACCTGTACCGCGCCCGGTCGCTCGTCGACGGCGGCATCACGCTCGCGGCCGGGTCCGACGCGCCGTTCGGACCCATCGACCCGTGGACCGCGATCCGCACCGCCGCGACCCGCGCCGCGCCGTCGGGTGCGGTCGTCGGACCCGGGGAGGCGGTGCCCGCGGCGACTGCGCTCGGTTGGTATCTGGCCGATCCGCGGCACCTCGGCCGCACCCGGTCGGTGCACGTGGGCGCGCCGGCCGACCTCGTGGTGCTCGACGGCCCGATCGACGCCGTGCTGCGCGATCCCGGCCCGTCGGCGGTGCGGGCGACGGTGGTGGGGGGAGTGGTCGTCCACCCGGCGTGACCCGCGCGGCCGGGGCCGGTGCGACGACGGCCGCGGCGGCTTAGTGTCGGAGCGTTGACCGCCGGGGGCATCGGGTCAGGACGACCCACGACCGCCGGCGCGCGATCACCCCGTCGGCCGTGGAGGTCCACTGAGATGGCAGAGCCCCTCGCCGGGATCCGCGTGCTGGAGGTCGCCTCGCACGTGTTCGTGCCGGTCGCGGGCGCGGTGCTGACCGAGTGGGGCGCGGAGGTCGTGAAGATCGAGCATCCCGAGACCGGGGATCCGTACCGCGGGCTGGTCACCGCGGGGCTGCACAAGCTGCACCACGGCGTCGACCCCAACTTCCAGTACGCGAACCGCGGCAAGCAGTCGGTGGGGATCGACCTCAAGACCGACGAGGGTCGCGCGCTCCTCTACCGGCTCGCCGCGGGCTGCGACGTGTTCCTCACCAACTTCCGGCCCGACGCGCGCCGGCGGCTCGGCATCGAGGTCGACGACATCCGGGCCCACAACGACCGCATCATCTACGTACGCGGCAGCGGTTACGGCGCCCGTGGCCCCGACGTGCAGCGCGGTGGGTACGACTCGGCCGCGTTCTGGTCCCGTTCGGGCATGGCCGACGCGTTCACCCCGCCCGGCGCCGAGTGGCCGGCGTCGCCGCGCCCCGCGTTCGGCGACGTGGTCGGCGGGCTCACGATCGCGGGGGCGATCGCCACCGCGCTCTACCGTCGCCTCGCCACCGGGGAGCCGTCGGTGGTCGACGTCTCGCTGCTCGGCGTCGGCATGTGGCAGCTCCAGCCCGACATCATCAGCGCCAAGCTGAGCGAGGCGGGAGGATCCACCCACGCGCCGGTGCGCAGCCGCTACCAGTCGTGGAACCCGGCGGTGCAGACCTACCGCACGCGCGACGGGCGGTTCATCTCACTCGTCATGCTCGACGCCGACCGGTACTGGGCCGACCTCTGCCGCACGATCGGGCATCCGGAGATGGCCACCGACCCGCGCTTCGTCGACATGCCGGCGCGCGCGGAGAACTCCGAGGCCTGCGTGCGCGCGCTCGACGCGATCTTCGGGGGTCGCGACCTCGCCGAGTGGTGCGAGGTCCTCCAGGGCGCGGCCGGCGTGTGGACGCCCATCCAGACGCCGCTCGAGGTGCACTCCGACCCGCAGGTCGCGGCCAACGGCTACCTGGCCGACGTCGACATGGAGAACGGCACCTCGCTCCCGATGGTCACGTCGCCGGTGCAGTTCGACGGCGAGCCGTGGGCTCCGACCCGCGCCCCGGAGCACGGCGAGCACACGGAGACCGCGTTGCTCGAGCTCGGCCTGTCGTGGGCCGAGATCTCCGACCTCAAGGCGCGCAACGTCATCCTCTGAAAGGGCGGCACCATGACCCAACGGGTGATCTCGGCCGACAACCACCTCAGCGAGCCGCGCGACCTCTACGCCCAACGCCTGCCGGCCGAATACCGCGAGCACGCGCCGCGGGTGCTGCGAGCACCCGATGGGGGCGACGGCTGGAGCTGGGACGGCCGCCCGCCCCCGCGCACGTTCGGGCTCGAGGCGGTCGCGGGCCAGGCGGGGCAGGGCGGGGAGTTCAAGCCGTCGGGCCTCACCTGGGACGAGATCCTCCCCGGCAACTACGACGGGAGCGCGCACCTCGCCGACATGGACCGCGACGGCATCGACGGGGCCGTCGTGTACCCGGGAGTCTCGATGGGGGCGTACAGCGTCGCCGACCGCGCGCTGGCGCAGGCGGTGATGTCGACCTACAACGACTGGCTGCTCGACGACTTCGAGGCCGCCGACAAGCGCCGGCTCGTCGGGCTCTGCTGCCTCCCCGTCGACGACGGCATCGACGTCGCGGTGGCCGAGCTCGAGCGCTGCGCGGCCAAAGGCGCGCGCGGCTTCTTCCTGCCCGGGACGCCCGAGCGCGGGTACTGGGACACGGTCTACGACCCGCTCTGGGCCGCGGCCACCGACGCCGACATCACGGTCTCGTTCCACCGCAACCACGGCGGCCGCCCGCGTGGCGACGACATGCCGCAGCTCGACGTGCCGGGGATCAACGTCGGCGGGATCGCGGTGCGGTTCTTCTCCGCGGTGACGCCGCTCACGTACATGATCTTCACCGGCGTGTTCGAGCGGTTCCCGACGCTCCGGATCGTGGCGGGGGAGGTGAACTGCGGGTGGGTGCCCTTCTGGCGGGAGAACATGGACCAGAACTTCGACCAGCAGCGCCACTGGGCGAACCTGCCGATCGAACGGGCGCCGAGCTCCTACGTCGGCACCAACGTGTTCGTCACGACGCTCGACGACCACGTGGGCTACGCGGCGATCCGCGAGGACCCGTCGCTCGCCGACGCGGTGATGTACTCGATCGACTACCCGCACAGCGTCACGCTGTGGCCGAGATCGGCGGAGCACATCGCCGCGCTCACCGCGGGCATGGACGAGGTGGCGAAGCAGAAGGTCCTCGCGGGCAACGCGTCACGGGTCTACGGCTTCGCGCCGTGAGCGGGGCGCCGCGTCAACCGGGCGGTTGGACGCGGCATGCCCCGGGGACTATTGATCGGGGTACGAGCCCGGCCCGGCCGGGACGATCGGAGGCACCATGACCGCAGCGCAGCTGATCATCGACGCCGACAGCCACGTGACGGAGCCGCGCGACGTGTGGACCTCCCGGGTCCCGGCCAAGTACCGGGACGACGTCCCCCACGTGGTGCGGACGGAGGGTGTCGACACCTGGTTCCTCCAGGGCGAGCGGCTCGGCACCATGGGCGTGAGCGCACCGGCCGGCTGGCCGCAGCACCCGCCGGAGTACCCGCCCACGCTCGAGGACTGCCTCCCGGCCGCGAGCGAGGCCGAGCCGCGACTCCGCTACATGGACGAGGCCGGCATCTGGGCGCAGGTGCTGTATCCCAACGTGGGCGGGTTCGGGAGCGAGCGCTTCCTCGCGCTGGCCGACCGGGAGCTGAAGCTCGCGTGCGTCACCGCATACAACAACTTCCTGCTGGAGTGGTGCGACGCCGATCCGAAGCGGCTCCTGCCGGTGCTGGCCACCCCGTTCTGGGACATCACCGAGACGGTGGCCGAGATCGAACGCGGGATCGACCTCGGCGCGCGCGGCGTGCTGTTCACCGGCGAGCCGCAGCGCTACGGGCTGCCGTACCTGGGCGACCACCACTGGGACCCGCTCTGGTCGGTGGCGCAGGAGGCCGGCCTGCCGGTCCACTTCCACATCGGGAGCGCGGGCGAGCTGCCGGAGATCATGACGCCCGAGCGCATCGCGGCCCACGGCAGCGCGGGGACGCAGGCGTTCGTGGCCACCGACCTGTTCCTGAAGAACGGCGTGCAGTGCGCCGACCTCATCACGTGCGGGATGCTCCCGCGGTATCCCGACCTGAAGTTCGTGTCGGTCGAGAGCGGCATGGGGTGGTTGCCGTTCATGCTGGAGGCGGCCGACTACAGCTGGAGGAACGCGCTGCCCGGCCGGAAGGCGCCGCCCGGGATGCTGCCGTCGGAGCTGTTCGCGCAGCACGTCTTCGTGACGTACTGGTTCGAGCAGATCGCGCCGACCCACCTGCTCGACGTGATGCCGATCGACAACATCCTGTTCGAGACCGACTTCCCGCACACCACGTGCCTCTACGAGAACATCGACGAGACGATCGCGCACGGTCTCGGGCACGTGAGCGACGAGGTCCGGCACAAGATCCTCTGGGGCAACTCGGCCCGCCTCTACGGCATCGAGGGGCCCGGGGCGTGACCCTCCATCCACCGTCGTCGAGGAGAGCACCGTGACCGTGAGCATCGTCCGACCCGCCGAGCGCGGCCTCGAACCGGTGAAGCCGGACAGCCCCGTGCAACTCCGCGTCGTGGCCGACGGGCTCGACGGCGAGCCCTACGTGCACCTCACCGAGGTGCCGGCGGGCCACCACATCGCGACACACAGCCACTCGGAGACCGAGGTCACGATCATCCTCTCGGGCTCGGCGCGCGTCGACGGCGCCGAATGCCCCGCGGGCACGGTGATCGTGATCCCGGCCAACCAGAGCTACGCGCTCGACGCGGGCGACGAGCCGCTGACGTTCGTGGTCGTGCGCCCGCGCAAGGCCAGCTACGACGGGCCCAAGTGAGCCCGGAGCCGTCGGCCCCCGTCACGCGGCGGTACGAGCAGGCGATCGCCGAGGGCCGCATGGCGTTCGGCGTGTTCTGCGCGCTCGACGGCTACGCGGTGAGCCACCTCTTCGCCGCGGTCGGCTACGACTTCGTGATCATCGACCTCCAGCACGCTGCGTACACGTGGCCCGAGATCGAGAACATGTGCTTTCGGATCCGTGCGGAGGGCGCGTCGGTGTTCCTGCGCACCGCGTCGACCGAGCCCGCCGAGGTGAACCTCGCGCTCGACATGCCCGTCGACGGCGTGATCCTGCCCAACATCGGCTCGCTCGCCGAGGCCCGCGCCGCGTTCGCGCCGACCAAGTTCCCGCCGCACGGGGAGCGCTCGCTCGGCAACGAGCGCCACGACACGATCTGGCAGGCGTATTCCACGCCGGAACCACTGGTCGGGATGCTCGTCGAGCACGTCGGCGCGGTGGCCGAGATCGAGGCGATCTTCAGCGAGCTCCCGGTCGACTTCGCGTGGATCGGCACCCACGACCTCTCCGCGTCGATGGGCTTCGATCCCCACGACGTGGTCGCCGGCGGGCGGGTGCCGGCCGAGCTCACCGCCGCGATCGACCGCATCCGCACCGCGGCACGCGCGTCCGGGGTGCGGTTCTGGGCCGCCGAGCCCGGCGCCGACGCGACCATCGCCGGCGTCGACGCCCGCATCGTGCGCCAGGCCGCCATCGACGCCCTCGACCGGACCCGCACCCGCCTGTCGTCGTGACCCCCTGGACCTTTATGCGTCTCTGGAGTACCTATACGGTGCTCCAGAGACGCATAAAGGGTTGGGGTCAGACGTTGAGGCGCATCTCGTGGCTGATCTGGCCCTCGGCGAGCTCGATGCGGCCGAGCGCGTAGTCGCCCGTGATCGTGGTGCGCTGCAGGTGGCGCACGTCGTCGGGGTGCACCCCCGACGCCGAGTGCAACATGCGCCAGTTGTCCCACAGGACCATGTCGTCGTCGTGCCAGTGGTGCACGTAGGCGCGCCGGGCGTCGACCGCGTGCTCGGCGAGGCGGTGCAGCAGCTCGTCGCCCTCGTCGTTCTCCATGCCCTCGATGCCCTGCGCGAACCAGGGCGAGAGGTTGAGCACCTTGCGGCCGGTCTCCTCCTGCACGAACACGAGGGGGTGGACGACGCGGGGGAACGTGTCGACGTTGTCCATGATGCGGGCCGACGAGCTGCGCAGCCGCACGCATTCGAGGCCGGTGACGTGGACGAAGCGCGCGGTCGAGACGTCGAGCTGCAACCAGTAGACGACGTTGAGGCCCTCGATGCGTTCCTTCAGCTCGTCGGGCAGCGCGTCGTACGCGGCGATCTGGTCGATGAAGCCGGTGTCGCCGCCGCCGTGCTCGGGCAGCCGCACCGGGCGCAGGATCCCGCCGTGGTTGATCGAGTCGACGTAGATGAGGTCGGAGTGCCAGGGCAGCCAACCGCCCCGGGGCTCGCCGTCGACCGTGAAGATGTCGCCGTCCTCGGGGAGGTAGCGGATGTCGGAGAGCTCGGGCGCGCTCACCGCGTCGACCGGCCGCAGCGGATGCACCTCGCACGCGCCGAACACCTCGCTGAGCCGGATCTGCGATTCGGTCCCGCCCGGCACGCCGCGGAAGACGATCACGCCCCGGTCGATCCAGAGCGCGCGCAGCCGTTCGCGCACGGCGGGATCGTCGAGCGTGTCGGGGTCGAGCCCGGTGACGCTCGACCCGAAGGCCAGTCGGTCGTCGAGGTCGGTGACGGTGAAGGTCACGAGCGCTCCTCTCAGGCGGGGGCGGGCTGGCGGCCGCGCACGAGGCGCCCGGGCCGGGCGGCGGTGATCTCGCCGGCGTCGAACACGACCTCGCCCCGCTTCAGCGTGGCGCGGTAGCCGTCGGCCTTCTGGAGGTAGCGGCCGCCACCGAGCGGCAGGTCGCGGACGAGCCGCGGGCGGCGCACGCCCACGGTGTGGAGGTCGATGACGTTGAGGTCGGCGAGGTAGCCGGGAGCCACGACGCCGCGGTCCTCCCAACCGAGGTAGTCGGCCTGGCGCCGGGTCTGGCAGTGCACGACGTACTCGACCGGCAGCGGCGCGAGCGCGGTGTCACGGGTCCAGTACCCGAGGGCGAAGGTGGGGAACGACGCGTCGCAGATCGTCGTGCAGTGGGCCCCCGAGTCCGACAGGCCGAACAGCGCACGCGGCGACGTGAGCATCCGGCGGATCGCGCGCAGGTCGCCGCTCGCGAAGTTGGCGAACGGCATGTAGACGACTGCGTCGTCGGCGGGCGCGGCCGCGGACACGTCGTAGAGGACGTCGACCGGCGACGTGCCGGTCGCGCGGGCGAGCGCGCCGAGGGAGTCGGCCGGGGTGGGGGAGTAGTCGGGCGGGTCGGCCATCGGGAACAGGGCGTCGAAGTCGGGGGCCGTCGCGGGGTTGGCCGCGATGCTCTCCTGCACCTCGCGTACAACGCGCGCGCGGAGCTCCGGGTCGGCGAGACGCGTCGCGCGGTCCAGCGCGGGACCGGCCAACGCGTCGCGGTACGAGCGCGAGCGCATCAGGGGATGGCGGGGCGCGTCGGCGGCCCAGGCGCCGCTGATGGGCCGGGGCGCGACCTGGGCCCAGACGTCGCCACCGCGGTCGTGGACCCGGTCGAGCCGGTCGAGGACCTCGTGGTAGCGCTCCGGCTCCGAGTTGAGCTGCAGGAGCGACATCGACACCGGCCGGCCCAGGCGGGTCAGCGCCTCGACCAGGTCGAGCTCGGCCGCGACGTAGTCGGGATCGGACGACTGGTAGACGTCGCTGATGAGCTGCACCACGCCCCGGCCGGTGTCGCGACACGCGGACGCGAGCCCGAGCACCTCGTCGGGCCCGGCCGACAGGGTGCCGATGGGTGCGCCGTTGCTCCGGCTCTTGTGGTTGACGGTGCGCGAGGTCGAGACCCCGATCGCACCGGCGTCGAGGCCGCGCACCACCTCGGCGCGCATGGCGGCGATCTCCTCGGGGGTGGCGGAGACGGCCGGATCCGCGCCCCGCTCGCCCATCACGAAGCGCCGCACCGCGGAGTGCGGCACGTGCGCGGCGAGGTCGAACGCGTAACGGCCCTGGTCGACGACGTCGAGGTACTCCGCGAACGTCTCCCAGCGGAAGTCGAGCGCGGCCCCCATCGCGGCGGCGGAGATGTCTTCCACGCCGTCGAGCAGGTCGAGGATCCAGGCCTGATCCGACGGGTGCACCGGGGCGATGCCCACGCCGCAGTTGCCCATCACCACCGAGGTGACGCCGTGCACCGACGACTGGAGCATCTCGTCGTCCCAGAGGAGCTGCGCGTCGAGGTGGGTGTGGATGTCGATCCAGCCCGGGGTGACGGCGAGCCCGTCGGCGTCGATCTCCCGCCGGCCCCGCCCGGTCACCTCGCCGACCTCGGTGATGCGGTCACCGTCGATCGCGACGTCGGCCCGGCGGGGCGGACCGCCGGTCCCGTCGATGACGCTGCCGCCGCGGATCACGATGTCGTGCATGCGGTTCCCCCCGGAGTCCTCGTGCCAGCCCTTCTAGCACCATGGGGACGCTGGCACCACGGCGGCGCCGCCCCTGTCACCCGAGCTCCTCGAGCAGCACGGGGAGCGCGCCGATGTCGTCGATGACGTAGTCCGGGCGGCCGTGCCGGCCGTCGAGATCCGTGGCCCGGAACTTGCCGGTGCGCACGAGCACGCCGGTGATCCCCGAATACTGGGCGCCGACGACGTCGGAGGCGATGTCGTCGCCCACCATCACCGCGCCGGCCGCCTCGCACCCGAGGTCGGCGAGCGCGGCCTCGTAGAACGCCGGGGCCGGCTTGCCGACGATCGTCGCCTCCACGTCGGCCGCGGCCTCGAGGCCGACGATGAAGGCGCCCATGTCGAGCGCGGGCCCGTCGGCGGTCTGGAACCGCGTGTTGCGGTGGAGCGCCACGATCGGCGCGCCCGCCACCGCGAGCTTGAACGCGGCGTCGAGCTCGTCGTAGCCGATGTGCGGGCCCGCGCCACCGAGGAGGACCACGCCGGCCTCCGCCGCGTCGGTCTGCCGCACGTCGCCGAGGTCGTCGTGCATGTCGCCCTCGTTGAGCACGAAGCAGCCGACGCCCGGATGGTGCCGCTCGAGGTAGCCGGCCGCGCTGGTGACCGCAGTGAGGATGTGGTCGACCTCGACCGGCATTCCCGCGTCGGCGAGCAACGCGGCGATCTGGCGGCGGGTCTTCGACGACGTGTTGGTCACGAGGCGGAAGTCGACGTCGTGCTCGCGCAACCACGCCACGGTCTCGGCCGCGCCGGCTAGCCGGTGCCACGAGACGGTGAGCACGCCGTCGATGTCGAGGAGGACGCCGCGGGCCATGGATGACGCTACCGCGACGCGGCGCGCGCGGCGCTGGGCAGTTGCGTCCCGGCCGCCTACGATCCTTCTTCGCGCCGGGCCGAACCGTTGGGAAGAACGATGCTCTCCATCCACGACACGCGACGGTGCCTCTACTGCCTCGAACCCGTCGCGACCGCGGCGCCGCTGCACGCATGCGACGGGTGTGGTGAGCAGATGCACGCCGAGTGCTTCGAGCTCAACCACGGGTGCACCAGCTACGGCTGCATCCGGTGCGAGGCCACCCCGGCCGCGACGAGCTCCCGCCCCGACGTGGCCTGGACCGGCGAGGACCACACCGCGCGCGACGTGTCGTCGCAGCCGCTCGTCGATCGGGAGCCCTCCGTCGCGTCGGGGATCGTCGCCGCGCCGGCGCCCGTCCGCACCGGCGTCGTCTGGGTGCCGGAGCCCGCGGAGCCGGAGCGGGCACCCGCCCCGCCGACCGCCGCGCCGGTCACCGCTCCGCCCGTCGCCGTCGTGGAGCCCGTCGCCGTCGTGGAGCCCGAAGCCGTCGTGGAGCCCGAAGCCGTCGTGGAGCCCGAAGCCGTTGCGCCGCCTCGGGCCCGGCACTTCTGCGGCGCGTGCGGCGGCCGGGTCCCGTCGGCCGACCGGTACTGCGGCGCGTGCGGCGAGCAGCTCGAGGCTCTCCCGTGAACGGCGCGCGCGAGGCCCGGCTCCGCAACGAGGCGGCCCTGCTGCGGGCCGCGTTCTCCGCCTCGCCCGCGGTGGAGGTCACGCCGGTCGGGTGGGACCCGTTCGAGGCCTACCGCCTCGTGTACTCGGTGCCCGGCGTCGCGCTCGAGCAGCGGGCGCAGCCGACGCTCTCGATGCGGCACTCCCTGCTCGTGGAGCTGGGGCCGGCATACCCGCGGCTGGCCCCCAGGGTGGTCACCGAGTCGGCCGTGTTCCACCCCAACCTCGGCGCGCGCGTCGGTGACGCGGTCGTCTTCGACCGCGAGTGGACCGCGGCCCGCACGCTCATCGACGTCGTCGTGCGGATCGGCCAGATGCTGCAGTACCAGGCCTTCGACCTCGCGGAGCCGGCCAACGCGGTGGCCGCCCGCTGGGCCCGGCGCAACGAGGGCGTCTTCCCCGTGGGCGACGTCGACATCGACGTGCACATCCCCGACGAGCTCCCGGCCGACCGGTCGGCTCCCGCGCCGGGCCCGGCGTCGTCCGTGCTGCCGGCCGCGGGGCCGGAGGTCGCCCGCACGGCCCCAGTGTCCGACCTCCAGGTGTAGACGGGCGGCATGGCGGATCTGGCACGCGACCGGCTCGGGCGGTGGGGCATCTGGCGGCCGGGCCAGCAGCTCGAACCCGAGATCGTGGTCGACGTCGAGCGCCTCGGGTTCGGCGCCGTCTGGGTCGGCGGTTCGCCGCCCGGCGACCTCGCGCAGGTCGAGCAGCTCATCGAGGCCACGACCACGATCGTCGTCGCGACCAGCGTGATGAACATCTGGCAGGACGATCCGCACGAGACCGCGGCGTCGTTCGCGCGCATCGAGGCCCGCCACCCGGGCCGGTTCCTGCTCGGGGTCGGAGTCGGCCATTCCGAGTTCACCCCGCAGTACACGAAGCCCTACGACGCCCTCGTCGCCTTCGTCGACGCGCTCCTCGCCGACGGCGTGCCGCAGTCGAGCCTCGTGCTCGCCGCGCTCGGCCCGCGGGTCCTGCGCCTGTCGGCGGCGCGCTCGGCCGGGGCCAACCCGTACCTCGTGCCCACCGACTACAGCCGCTACGCGCGCGGGATCCTCGGGCCCGGGCCGCTGCTCGCGCCCGAGCACAAGGTGGTGCTCGACGCCGATCCCGAACGCGGGCGCGCGCTCGCCCGGTCGCTGGTCGAGCGGCCGTACCTCGGCCTGCGCAACTACACCGGCAACCTCCGGCGGTTGGGCTGGACCGACGCGGATCTCGCGGGCTCGGGGAGCGATGCGCTGATCGACGCACTCGTCGCGCACGGCCCCGCCGACGTGGTCGCGGCGAAGCTCGGCGAGCACCTCCACTACGGCGCCGACCACGTGTGCATCCAGGTCATCACGGAGCGCGGCGCCGATCCGGTACCCGGCTACCGCGACCTGGCGGCGGCCCTGGGCCTGTAGGACGCGGCCCGCAGGTCGCGAGCCTGGTGACGAGCCCGGGCGCCGGAAGCGCCGGAATGCGAGGATGACCGCCGTGCGCCGAGGCCTGGTGGTTCCCCGTGTGGTGGGCGTGGCGCTCGTCGCCGTCGTCGTGGGCGTGCTGGCCGCGCCGGCCGGGGCCGCGACGACCGGCCCCCCGGGTCGACCCGACGCGCTCGAGGTCGACGGCCTCGCCCGCCCGATCGGGATCGCACCGACCGACGTGCAGTTCGCGTGGCATGTGGGCGACACCCGGGCCGGCGCGATGCAGGGCGGCTACCGCATCGTGGTGCGCACCGCTCCGGCCGCGGGCGGAGCCGCGGGCGCGACGGTGTGGGACAGCGGTCGCGTCGCCTCGTCCGAGGAGGCGTTCGTCGCGTACGGCGGGCCCGCGCTCGAGCCTGCGACCGCGTACGTGTGGGCGGTGCAGACCTGGGCCGCGACCGGGGGACCGGGTCCGATGTCGCGTCCCGCCGCGTTCGAGACCGGTCTGCGCGACCAGGACTGGAAGGCCGAGTGGATCCGGCGCCCGGCGGACGACTCGTCCGGGCAGGACGAGTACACGTACCTCCGCCACGACTTCACCGTCGGCCGGTCGCCGATCGTGCGGGCGCGGGTCTCGGTCTCGGGTGACCAGCAGTACGAGCTCTCGGTCAACGGGCACCGCGCGGGCAAGGGCGAGGCGTTCAGCTTCCCCGACTCGCAGTACTACGAGACGCTCGACGTCACCCGGCTCCTCCGGCCGGGCGCGGCCAACGCGATCGGCATCCTCAACGAGTGGGAGGGGGCCACGAAGGGCCGCCCCGCGGGCGCGCCGGGCACCATCGCCCAGCTCTCGGTGCAGCACCGCGACGGCAGCGAGGAGGTCGTCACCACCGACGGCACCTGGCACGTCACCGCGGGCAACTGGCTCCCCGGCGCGCAACGCGACAAGGAGGGCGACCTCGTCGACCACGTCGAGAACATCGACGGCGCGCACGAGCCCGTGGGCTGGGACCTCCCCGGGTTCGACGCGGCGTCGTGGGCGCCGGCCACCGTGCTCGGCCCGGCGGGCACCGCGCCCTGGACCCACCTGGTCTCGGTGCGCACCCGGATCGTCGAGGAGCCCGTGCACGCGGTGGCGCTGAAGAAGCTGAGCAACGGCGCGGTGGTCGCCGACTTCGGCAAGGTCTACGCCGCGGTGCCGACGGTCGCGTTCCACCACGGGAAGGCGGGGCACGTCGTGACCATGCGCGCCGGCTTCCTGCTCGACGAGCCGACGAAGAAGGACCCGATCCTCGTCCCGACCGCCGACGGCATCCCCGCCGCGCCCGGCCAGGTGTCGACCCTGCACGGCACGCAGCACACCGACATGGGCTACTCCTACGTGCAGCGCGCCGGCGCGCAGACCTTCCACCCGTTCGACTACCTCGGCTTCCGCTACCTCCAGATCGACGACCCCGGCGAGCAGCTCGCGCCCGCCGACGTGGTCGCCCTGACCCGTCACGTCACAGTCCCCGACGAGCACGCGGGCACCTTCTCGTCGTCGAACCGCACCGCCGACGCGGTGTTCGAGCTCGGGCGCCACTCGGCGCTCTTCACCGCGCAGGAGCAGTTCGTCGACACGCCCACGCGGGAGAAGGGCTCGTGGCTCTACGACGGCTACAACGAGTCGCAGACCGCGATGGCGGCGTTCGGCGACCAGAACGAGACCCGCAAGTCGCTGCTGGAGTTCGCGCAGTCGCAGAGCCGGTACTGGC
>JADGOM010000114.1 GCA_017882925.1 Acidimicrobiia bacterium
CCCCGCTCGATGCCGCTTCGGTTCACCGCGTGCAGGCCGACGGCGATCGGCTCGGTGAGCGACGCCATGTCGGCGCTGAGGCCGTTGGGCACCTTCAGGCACATGCCGGCGTCGAGGAGCATCTCCTCCGCGAAGCCGCCGACGATCCGGTTGGAGAAGCCGATCGCCTCGACCGCCGTCCCGCGCACCAGGAACGGCATCGCGACGGTGAGGTCGCCGGGGCCGACCGCGCTCGTGGTCTCCGGACCGAGCTCGAGCACCTCCCCGCAGTACTCGTGCCCCATCATGTAGTCGGCGTCGGGATCGAAGGTCCGTTCCGCTCCGATGGCGTCCGACATCGCCACCACGCTCTCGGCGTGGCGCAGCGAGTGGAGATCCGAGCCGCAGATCCCGCAGCTCCTCACCCGCACCAGCACCTGGCCCGCATCGGGCTCGAGGGCCGGCAGCTCCCCCACTCGCAGGACACCATTCCGGGCAACGACAGTCCGCATGGGCGCCACCATGGCGAAGTGGGCGACCACGGTCAAGCGCAAGGGTCTTTCGTCCCGATGCGAAGGGCCGAAGGGTTCTCCGTGGCCCCGCGGCCGGCTCCTACACTCGGCGTATGACGTACACCAAGGTCTCAGCACTCGACGCAACCGGATACGTCCAGCTGCGCAAGGTCGCGACGCCCATCCCCGAGGCCGAGTACCTGGGCCTCGAGTACATGGACTGGAAGAGCGGCGGCGACACCAACTTCGCCCCGATCGCGTCGGCCCGCGGCGAGCTCGAGTGCGCCGGCTTCTGGGACCACGGCAAGCCCGACAAGGACGGCATCTGGACCAGCAACGCCGAGCGCTGCCCCACGATCGTCGAATGGGTCGAGCGGGTGGGCGCCAACTTCGGCCGGGTGCGCACGATCAAGCTCGAGCCCCAGGACTACGAGACCTCGCTGCAGCGCGGCCACCTCGACGACAACAACCGCCTCAACCCCGACGGCGAGGGTTGGGTGGTCCGCTGCTGGCTGGAGCTCACCGACAACCCCGACAGCTTCATGATCCTGCGTGAGGACAAGGACGACCCCTCGACCGAGACCCACATCCCGCTCCCACGCGGCGCGCAGTTCGTCGTCGACACCGAGCGCATGTGGCACGTCGTCTGCCACCCCGGCACCGAGCCCCGCTACGCGCTCATCGCGAGCTTCGAGAGCGGCGCCGACCTCGAGCGCTGGATCGAGTCCGAGCTCCCGTAGCCGCTACGCGGCCGTCGGTGGGGCCGCTACGCGATGAGCAGGTGCGAGATCCGGTCGTCGCGGAGCACGAAGATGAAGGTGGCGGGGCCGTTGTAGCCGTTGCCGCTGACCCGGACGTCGACGGTGACGGCGCCCGGGCCCTCGTCGAACCCGCCGACCGCGAACGTCGTCTGCACGCCGACGTTCTCGGTGTCGTTCCAGCTGGTGATCTCGTCGCGCCCGACGAACTCGCGACCCGAGTCGTTGAGCAGGGCGTCGTCGGTGAAGGCGGCGATGAACGCCTCGGTGTCCCCCGCGTTCGAGGCCGTGAAGAACTGCTCCACGGACGCCGGCAGCGTCGTGCTCATGCCGCGAGTGTGCCGTAGCGGGGCGGCTCCCGCCTCGGATTCCTCCGCGCCCACGAGGCCGGGGTGGTGGCGCCCGCTAGCCTCGACCCGCGATCGAGGGGGGCCGATGCGGGAGCTCGCAGGCAAGGTGGCGGTGGTCACCGGGGGCGGCGCGGGGATCGGGCTCGCCCTCGCCCGGGCGTTCGCCGCCGAGGGCATGCACCTGGTGCTCGCCGACGTCCAGGACGACGTCCTCGAGGCCGCGGCGGCCGAGCTCCGGGCCTCGGGTACCGAGGTGCTCGCGGTGCACACCGACGTCAGCGACCCCGACGCGGTCGACGCCCTGCACGCGGCCACGATCGAGCGCTTCGGCGCGGCGCACGTGTTGTGCAACAACGCCGGCGTCGAGGTCGGTGCGGCCACCTGGGAGCTGAACCGCGCCGCATGGCAGTGGGTCGTGGGCGTCAACCTCTTCGGCGTCGTCAACGGCCAGCAGTCGTTCCTGCCCACGATGCTCGCCCAGAACGAGGGCCACATCGTCAACACCGCGTCGCTCGCCGGGCTGCTCGCGCTGCCGTTCAGCGCGCCGTACACCGCCACCAAGCACGCGGTGGTCGGGCTCTCGGAGTCGCTGTTCCACGAGCTCGCGCTCACCGGGTCCGAGGTCCACGTGTCGGTCCTCTGCCCCGGCTGGGTCAAGACGCGGATCTTCGAGTCGACCCGCAACTACCCGGCGGGCGGCGGTGCGCCGCCCGAGACCGCGGTGCCGGTCGCGAAGATGGTCGAGGAGTGGGCCGCCAACGCGGTCGCGGAGGGCGTCGAGCCGGCCGAGATCGCCCGCCAGGTCGTCGAGGCGGTGAAGGCCGACCGGTTCTGGATCCTCACGCACCCCGAGATCTCGCCGGCGGTCATGGGCCGATTCAAGGCCGCGACCAGCGGCGACAACCCGCGCGCCCCGGACGTCGTGTGAGCGCCGGGGCGCCGCCCGCCGACGGCATCGTCGCAGCCTGGGCCAAGCAGGGGTGGTTCCACGAGTTCGACGAGCGCGCGGTCTTCGTCGCCGACCTCGGCCCCGACGACGATCCCGAGCCGGTGCTCGTGCTCCACGGGTTCCCGACGAGCGGCGCCGACTGGCACGCGGTCGCGGCGGCGCTGGCGACGGGCGGTCGGCGGGTCGTGGTCCCCGATCTCCTCGGCTACGGCTTCAGCGCCAAGCCCGACCAGGAGTACTCGCTCTTCGTGCAGGCCGACCTCGTCGAGAGCGTGATCGCCGACCTCGGGATCGACTGCGTCGCGCTCGTCACCCACGACATGGGCAACTCGGTGGGCGGGGAGATCCTCGCCCGCGCCCTCGACGGCGAGCTCGGCTTCGGCGTCGAGCGACGGGTCCTCACCAACGGCTCGATCTACATCGACCTCGCGCAGTTGAGCGCCGGCCAGCAGCTCCTGCTCTCGCTCCCCGACGCGATGCTCACGGAGGCGGAGGCGGAGCTCGTGGGGGCGGAGCTCCTGCACGGTGCGTTGGTGGCGACGTTCGCGCCCGGCAGCCGCGTCGCCGACGCGGAGGTCGACGCGATGGTCGAGCTGGTGCTCCGGCGCGACGGCAACCGCCTGTTGCCGCGCACCATCCGCTACATCGAGGAGCGCCGCGAGCACGAGGGCCGGTGGACCGGCGCCGTGGAGTCGCACGCCGCGCCGCTCACCGTGATCTGGGGTGACGCGGATCCCATCGCGGTCGTCGCGATGACCGGCCAGCTGCTCGACCGTCGCCCCGGCACCCCGGTCACCCACCTCGCGGGCGTCGGCCACTACCCGATGCTCGAGGCGCCGGAGCCGTTCCTCGACGCGCTGCGCACGGGGCTCGCCCCGTTGCCCGGATAGCGCGGCCCGCACCGGACCGGCCGGCCTCCGCTGCGACTACCGGGCCACCCCCGGGTGCACCACGATCCCGCCCGAGCCCGACGCCGGGGCCGTCATGATCGGGACGGTCGGCGGCGTACCGGTCGAGCCGCTCCCCGCCCTACCGGGGTAGGTCGTCACCGGCGGCACCGGGTCGTTCTGGCTCGCGGTCGTGGTGGTCGGGGGCGGCGCGGTCGGGGGCGGCGCGGTCGGGGGCGGCACGGTGCCGGTGGAGCCCGTCATCGTGTCGGAGACGAGGCGGACGACGAGATCGTCGAGCGAGAGCACCGAGTAGTCACGCACGTGGTGCGAGGTCGAGTCACCCGGCTCCGGCGCCCCGGCGGGTCCATAGGTGAGGAAGGTGAAGCGGCCGCCGGTCAGCTCCGCGAGCTGGCGGAAGATGTACTCGCCCTGGTCGCCGAGCCCGCTCGACGCGACCGGGTCGATCACGATCCCCGACCGGGCCGCCTCGAACACCTCCTTCGCGTAGTCGCTGTCACCCGGGTAGTCGAGGTGCGGCGCGGCGTCGCCCACGAGGAACATGAGCTTCACGGTGTCGGCGCCGCGCCATGCCGGCTTGTGGATCGCGTCGTCGAGCGCGGCGTTCACGCTCTCGGGCGTGTCGCCCCCGCCCTGCGCGCTGATCTCGCCGAGCGCCTTCGTGAAGTCGGCGACGTTGCCCGTGAAGTCGAACGTGCGGGTCACGTACGAGTCCCCGCGGTCGCGGAACACGGTGAGCGCGAAGTGCACGTCGGGCTGCACGGGGAGGGCGGCGATGCGGTCGGCGATCGAGACCATGTTGGCCTTGAGCTGCTCGATCTCGTCGCCCATCGAGCCGGTGGTGTCGACGCAGAAGAGCACGTCGAGCCGCTTCGGCGTCGTCGTAGCCGGGGTGTCGAGCTCCACCCGGATCGGCGTGGTGTCGGACAGGGCGACCGTCGCCGTGGCCGCGCCGAGCTCCACCCGCACCTCGTACGCAGGCGACGGCTGCTGCTGTTGCTGCCGTTGCTGCTGGAGCTCGACCGCGTTCGCGGGGCCGAAGAGGAAGACGCGGCCGTCGGCGTGGGTCACCGCGGTCGCGACCGCGGCGCCGCCCGAGCTCGGGGTGAGCTGCACGGTCGCGCCGAGCACCGGGTGACCCGCGCGGTCCACGACCTGCACGACGATCCGACCGGTGACGTCGACGTCGTGCACGTCGAGCCCGGCGGCGAGCGCCTGCTGCCGGTAGGCGAGGTAGTCGGCCCACCGCTCGTTGTCGTCGACGCTGCCGGCGCGGAGCGCGCCCGACTGCGGCGCGACGGTCGGCCCGTCGGGCGCGGGCTGCGCCGGCCCCGATTCCGCCATCGTCGCGGTGGAATCGCCCGCCGCGGCCGGGACCCGGCCGGCTGCGCCCGGGTCCATCGTCGTGGTCATCGGCGCGCCGTCCGCCATCGCGAGCCTGCGCCCCCCACTCCCCTGGGGCCCGTTGGTGGGCCGGCCGTCGATCCAGCCCCGGGCGACCGCGTGACCACCGCTCCCGCTCCCCGCGGCGCAGCCGGCCGCGACGACCGCGCCCAGCAACACCATCGAACCCACCCGCAGCACGCGCACGCCGGACCCCTCTCGTCGCTCCGTCCGGTCCGACGAGCCGGGAGTGGGTCCGGTTCCCGGCTTGACCGAGGAAATCCGCGCGACCACTGTGCGGCGATGAAGTTCGGGATCTTCCTCGCGCCCTTCCACGCAGTCCTCGGCCAGAACCCCACGCTGGCCCTCGAACGCGACCTCGAGCTGATCGTCGCCCTCGACCGCCTCGGCTACGACGAGGCGTGGATCGGCGAGCACCACTCCGGTGGGGTCGAGACGATCGCGTCGCCCGAGGTGTTCATCGCGGTCGCGGCGGAGCGCACCAAGCACATCAAGCTCGGCACCGGCGTGAGCTCGATCCCGTACCACCAGCCGCTGATGCTCGCCGACCGGATGGTCCTCCTCGACCACCTCACCCGCGGCCGCGTGATGCTCGGGTGCGGACCGGGTCAGCTCACGTCGGACGCGCTGATGATGGGCATCCCCCCCGACACGCAGCGCCCCCGCCTCGAGGAGGGCCTCGAGGCGATCATGCAGCTCCTCACGTCGCCCGACCCGGTGACGATGCACACCGACTGGTTCACGCTCGACGACGCCCGGCTCCAGCTCGCGCCCTACACGCGCCCACACTTCCCGATCGCGGTCGCGGCGTCGATCTCACCGTCGGGGCCGTCGACCGCGGGGCGCCATGGCGTCGGCCTGCTCAGCGTGGCGGCCACCGCGAAGGCGGGCTTCGACCTGCTCGGCACGCACTGGCAGGTGCTCGAGGAGAACGCGAAGGCCAACGGCCAGGTCGCCGACCGCGGGCAGTGGCGGCTCGTCGCGCCCATGCACATCGCGGAGACGAAGGAGCAGGCGCGCAAGGACGTCGAGCACGGCATCGTCGACTTCGCCCGCTACTTCCGCCACATCCTCCCGTTCGGGCCGGTGGGCGCGGGCGAGACGACCGCCGAGATCCTCGATTCGGTGGAGCGCGAGGGCTTCGCGCTCGTGGGCACGCCCGACGACGCCATCCAGCGCATCAAGGAGCTCGAGGAGCAGTCGAACGGCGGGTTCGGCACCTTCCTGCTCTTCGGCCACGAGTGGGCCGACCGCGAGGCGACGCTCCGCAGCTACGAGCTGCTGGCGCGCGACGTGATGCCGCACTTCCAGGACTCGCTGCGCGCCCCGCTCGGCAGCGCGGACTGGGTCGCAGGATCCGGCGGCCGGTTCTCCGACGCCGCCGGCCACGCGATCAACAAGGCGATCGAGGACTACCAGAGGCCGGTCTGACCCGCGCAGCTCCTCGTGGGGTCAGTCGCGGAGCTCGGTGTTCACGGGGCTGCCCTGGTGGAGGATCATCCGCCACTCGTCGCCGTCGCGGACGAACACGTTGACCGCCGCCACCTTGGCCTCCGACAACGGGCCCGGGTTCTCCGGTGCGTTGGCGGCGCCCGAAGCCTGGAGGATGTTCTCGTCGACGGTCACCACCGCGGTCGCGCCGATCACCTCGACGTGGGCGTCGGTGAGGAAGAACTGGATGTAGCCGGTGCCGCGGAAGATCGCGTCGATCGACCCCGCGACCTTGGCCCAGCCCTGGATCCGCGGCCAACCCGGGTGCACGACCGTGGCCCGATCCGACCGCTCCCACACGTCGGCCATCCGGTCGATGTCGCCGGACTCGAACGCGGCGTAGAACTCCGCGTTCGCCTCCAGCACCGCGTCCTCGTCGCTCAACACGGCTTCATCCTCGCACGACCCGCGGGGCAGACTGCCGGGCGTGCTCCGACCCGCGACCCGGATGATCGCCACTCCCGACGTGCAGCTCGCGGTCCACGACTGGGGCGGCGACGGTCCGCCGGTCCTTCTGGCTCACCCCACCGGCTTCCACGGCGTGGCCTGGGCCCCGGTCGCGGCGTTGCTGGTGGCCGCGGGCCGCCACCCGTGGTCGTTCGACTTCCGGGGGCACGGCCGCAGCGACCGCGCACCCGCGGGCTACGCCTGGGCCGGCTTCGCCGACGACGCGCTCGCCGTGACCCGCGCGCTCGGCCTCGACGGCGACCCCTCCCTACTGGCGTGGGGCCACTCGAAGGGCGCGGCGGCCCTCTTGCTGGCGGAGGCCCGCGCGCCCGGCACCTTCGCCCGCATCTACGCGTTCGAGCCGATCATCATCCGAGGCATGGCGCCGGGCGACAACCCGCTGTCGCGCGGCGCGCGGAAGCGGCGCGCGGTCTGGGCGTCACGTGACGAGGCGCGCGCGTCGTACGCGTCACGCCCGCCCCTCGACGCGCTCAGCCCCGCGGCACTCGACGCCTACGTCGACTACGGCTTCCGCGACCTGCCCGACGGCGCGGTGACGCTCCGGTGCCTTCCCGACGACGAGGCCGAGATCTACGCGATGGCGCTCGATGCCGACGTGTGGCCCGCGCTGCCCGGCATCCAGGCGCGCGTGTGCGTCGCGTGCGGCGAGCTGACCGACGCGATCGGCCCCGCCGCGGCCGAGGCCATCGCGGCCGAGCTCCCGCACGGCGCGCCCGAGGTCTTCCCGGGCCTCGGCCACTTCGGCCCGCTCGAGGACCCCGACACCGTCACCGCCGCGGCCCTCGCCTTCACCGCGTAGACCTCGGGCGGGTCAGCGGGGGGAGACGGCGATGACGGGGCGGTTGAGCTTGATGCCACCGGTCGAGCCGGAGAAGATCGCCCGGCCGAACGTGAAGATCCCACCGTCCGACGCCACCAACCAGTAGCCGTCGCCGTTGGGGGTCGGGGCCATCGCGACGATCGGCTTCACCAACGGCAGCGCACCCGCGGACCCCAGGAACGGCGCGTCGCCGAAGGTGAAGATCCCGCCGTCCGACGCCACCAACCAGTAGCCGTGGCCCGAGCGCGTCGGGGCCATGCCGACGATCGGCTTCACCAACGGCAGCGCACCCGCGGACCCCAGGAACGGCGCGTCGCCGAACGTGAAGATCCCACCGTCCGACGCCACCAACCAGTAGCCGTGGCCCGACGGCGTGGCCGCCATCCCCACGATCGGCTTCGTGAGCGCGATCCCGCCCGCCGAGCCGAAGAACCCGGCGTCGCCGAACGTGAAGATCCCACCGTCCGACGCCACCAACCAGTAGCCGCCGCCGTCGGGGGTCCGGGCCATACCGACGATCGGCTTCGCGAGGGCGAGGTTGCCGGTGCTGCCGAACCAGCGGGCGTCGCCGAAGCTGAAGATCCCACCGTCCGCCGCCACCATCCAGTAGCCGTTCTCGTTGGGCGTCGACGCCAGTCCCACGATGGGCTGGTTGAGCCGGATGTCGGCCATGCTGCCGAGGAGCGGCGCGCCGCCGAACGTGAAGACCCCGCCGTCGGACGCCGCGAGCCAGTAGCCGCCTTCCTTCGGCGGCCCGAACGTGACCGTCGACGTCGACGTCGCGAGCGACGCGCCCCCGCTCGGATCGCTGAGCACCAGCGAGAACGAGCGGCCCTGCCCGTTGCGCCCCCCGGAGATGGGGACCGCGACCGTCTTCGGGTCGGTGTCGGCGCCGATCCAGAAGATCGAGCCGAGCATCGGGGTGTAGTCGCGGCCCGCGAGCGCGGAGCCGTCGAGCGTGTGGAAGCCGATGGTCACGGTGCCGACGCCTCCGGTCCGGGCGATCGTGAAGACCGCGAGCTCGTCGTTGCTCGGCACGGTGAACGCCGACGTGCCGGGCGCGACCCCGATCGTCGACGCGGGTGGCACGACCGCGAGCGCGACCGCGCCGGCGATGGTCGCGCCCCGCGAGGTCGCGGCGCCGGAAGCCAGGTCGACGGAGTACAGCCGGTTGGTCCCACCCGCGGTCATCAGCGCGAACGCGGTCCCGTCGGGCGCGACGTCGAGGTCCTGCTGTCCCGCGGCGGTCGTGACCCCGAGCGAGCCGATGTCGTTGGTACCACCACCGTTGGGGGAGATGGAGCCGTCCACCCCGCCGATGGTCACGAGGTGCGCGGCCGAGCTCCCACCGTTGTCGGTGATCGCGAACAGCGTGCTCGCCGCGGTGCCGGAGAACGAGCGGTCGTACCCGATCCCCCGCACCCCGGTCCGGTCCAACGTGTCCATCGGGTGGAACGAGCCGTCGCGCATGTCGACGAAGCCGTTGTCGCCGTCGCGGTCGACGATCCGCGCGAGATCCGTCGCGGGGTCGAAGTCGAGACCCAGCCCATCGGTGGAGTGGGACGCGAACTGGAAGGCCGGCACGCCGGGGAAGAAGACCGAGGTCACCGGGGCGAGCGCGCCGTTCCCGAGGTTGACGCTGTAGAGGGTGAGGTTCGCGACCCCCGGTGCCGCGGCCAGCTTCGCGGTGAGGACGTAGGGCGTGCGGTCGGCGGGCCGCACGTCGAGCGCGACCGGCGTCTCCCCTCCCGGGACCTGGAGGCCGACGGTCCCGACCGGGGAGCCGGGTGCGCTCGAGCGCACAGTGGTGATCGTGCCGGTACCGGAGCCGGTGCCCGTGAGCAGCTCGATCGTGGCGTCGGAGACGCCGGCGGACGCCCTGGCCGGGGCCCGCGTGAGGGCGATGCCGGACCCGGCCAGCACCGCGACGGCGAGGAGCGCGAGCCCGCGCGTCGCTCGCCTCATCCGGTCTTGAAGTCGGCGAGGATCCGGGCCCAGCGCTCGGGATCCGACTGGTACGGCGCGTAGAAGAGCACCCGGTCGACGATGTCGCCGTAGCGGGCGAGGATCAGCTTCGGGATCTCCTCGGGCGCGCCGACCACGGCGAACGCGTCGAGCATGTCGTCGGTGATGCGCTCCCCCATCGCCACCCACTCGCCGGCCTTGGAGAGCGCGTTGAGCTCCGGCTGCAGCTCGCCCCACCCGTGCAGCTCGAGCACCGGGCGGTAGGCGGGCGTGCTCGCGTAGAAGGCGATCCGCTCCTTCGTCTCGCGTCTGGCGGCCGCGATCTCCGCGTCGTCCTCACCCATCACGATGAACACGGCGGCCGAGATCTCGAAGTCGCCGCGGGTGCGGCCACCGCGGTCGAAGCCGGGCTGGAGCGCCGGGATCGTGACCTCGCGCACGTAGCGCTCGGTGGTGAACGCGTGGAGGATCAGCCCGTCGGCCACCTCGCCCGCGACCTCGGTCATCAGCTTGCCCACGGCAGCCAGGCGCACCTTCGGGGAGCCGTACGCGTTCTTGCCCGGCTCGAAGAACGGCGTCATGAGCGTGTGGCGGTAGAAGTCGCCCTCGAACCGCAGGGGCTCGCCGTCGTTCCAGCACGCCCAGATGGCGCGCATCGCGAGCACGAGCTCGCGCATCCTCGGCGCCGGGTGCGACCACGGCATCGAGAACCGCTTCTCGATGTGGGCCTTGATCTGCGAGCCGAGGCCGATCACGGCCCGACCCTTCGAGTACGAGTGGAGGTCCCAGCCCACGTTGGCCAGGGTCATCGGGTTGCGCGCGAACGCGACCGCGATGCCGGTGCCCAGCTCGATGCGCTCCGTGTGCTCGGCCGCGATCACCAGCGGCAGGAACGGGTCGTGGTTCACCTCGGCCGACAGGGCGCCGTCGTACCCGAGCTGCTCGAGCTCACGCGCGTGCGCCGCGACCGCGCCCAGGTTGCCGCCCGCGAGTCCCCCGTCGACCTTCATCGCTCTCTCCCCCGGTTCGCAGGTTGCGAGGCTATCGAGCGCGGCCGGGCAACCCCCACGCGGCGCCGCGTGGTGCGCCCGACCATCCCGTATTCGGGTCATACCCCTCCGGTACCCTCGGTCCATGGCTCTCGAACTGCCGCGGTCGCTGTCCCCGAGCTCGGTCTCCACGTTCAAGGACTGCCCGCAGTCGTTCAAGTTCGCCTACGTCGACCGGCTGCCCCAGCCGCCGAGCGTCGCGGCGTCGAAGGGCACGCTCGTCCACAAGGCGCTCGAGTACCTCATGGTGCGGCCGGGCCCCGAGCGCACGCTCGACGCCGCCCTCACCGACCTCGACCGGGCGCGCGCGGCCCTGAGCGACGACCCCGACTTCACGGGCCTCGACCTCAACGAGGCCGGGTGGCGCAGCTTCCAGACCGAAGCCGAGCAGCTCGTGCGGAAGTACTTCGAGCTCGAGGACCCCCGCACCGTGGTCCCCATCGGCCTGGAGCTCAAGCTGAGCGCCCAGGTCGGCAGCACCACCGTGCGCGGCATCATCGACCGGCTCGAGCTCGACGCCAACGGCGATCTCGTGGTCACCGACTACAAGACGGGATCGGTCCCCGGCGAGCTGTGGGAGAACTCGCGGCTCGGGGGCGTCCACATGTACGCGCTGCTGTGCGAGCGCATGCTCGGCCGGCGGCCGGTGCGGGTCCAGCTCCTGTACCTCTCGAAGCCCGAGGCCATCATCGCCACGCCCACCGAGCAGTCGATCGGCGGCGTGGAGCGCAAGACCTCGGCGTTGTGGACCGCGATCGAGCGGGCGTGCGAACGCGACGACTTCCGACCCAAGACCGGCCGCCTCTGCGACTGGTGCGCGTTCAAGGCCTACTGCCCCGCGTGGGGCGGCGACCCCGAGCGCGCGGTCGAGCTGCGCGGCCCGGCCGCGCTGGCCCCGCCGCTCCCCCTGGTCACGGCGGCGGATCCGGCTCCGTCACCGGGCGATCAGCTGCTGCCCACCGTCTGAGGTCGCCCGTCCGGGCTGGTCAGCACCGGTCCGGGACCGGTCGGGGGCTCCGGTACGATCGGCCCGCAGCATGGCCGCCGCCCCCCAGTCGCGTCGACGCTTCCCGCGTCCGTGGCCCCGCAACGACTCGGTCGAGAGCGCCGTGCGCGCGGTCGACGACTACATCGAGACCCGGTTCCCGGTCGAGCCGTCGCCGAACCTCGACCGCCTCTTCTACAACCTCTCGAGCGCGGCGGACCACAGCATCCTGTGGCACGCGCTGGGTGCGCTCCGGGCCGCGCGCACCGGCCGGCCGCGGACCGCCGTGCGCCTGAGCGTGGTCCTCGGCCTCGAGTCCGCGCTCACCAACGGGCCGATCAAGTCGTTGTTCAAGCGGGTGCGGCCGCCGAGCCAGCCCGAGGGCCCGCTCCCCTACGGCATGCGCCGGCCCATCACCAGCTCGTTCCCGTCCGGGCACGCGACCGCCGCGTTCACGGCCGCGACGATGCTCTCGCAGGGCAGCGGCGCGGCCCCCGCCTACTTCGCGCTCGCGGGAATAGTCGCCTACAGCCGCGTGTACACCAAGATGCACCACCCTTCCGATGTACTCGTCGGCGCCGGCCTGGGCCTCGTGCTCGGGCAGATCGGGCGCCGGCTCCTCCCGCTCAGCTGAGGAGTTCCCGCATGGCCGGAACCGTCTCCGTCACGTTCGACTACCGCTGCCCGTTCGCCCGCAACGCCCACGAAGCCATCGTGACGGCACTGCGCGAGGGCGCGGACCACGACATCCGCTTCCTCGCGTTCTCCCTCGACCAGAACCACGTCGAGGAGGGCGGGACCCCGATGTGGGAGCGGCCGGTCGGCGAGCGCGGCAGCGGCATCCTCGCGCTGGAGTGGGGCATCGCGGTGCGGGACAACTTCCCCGACCGGTTCCTCGACTACCACATCGCCTCGTTCGCGGCCCGCCACGACTACTCCCGCGCGCTCGACGATCCGGCGGTGCTCCAGGAGGTCGCCGTCATGTGCGGCCTCGACCCGGAGGCCGTGGCGGGCATCGTCGCCGACGGCGGCCCGCTGCTGACGCTGGCCAAGGAGCACACGGAGGCCGTCGACCGCTGGGACGTGTTCGGCGTGCCCACCTTCTGCCCCGACGACTCCGACGCCGGCGCGTTCATCCGCTTCATGGAGCGCGGGCGGGTCGACGACCTCCACCGCGCGCTCGATCTCCTCGACTGGGACCGCCTCAACGAGTTCAAGCGCACGCGGATCCCCCGGTGAGGACCGTTTCCCGATGAGCGAACCGCAGCGTCGGTGACCTGCCGTCCCACGCCGCCGATCGAGCGCATGAGCGACTCGGAGCGACTGATGTGGATGCTCGAGGCCGACCCGGAGCTGCGGTCCGATCTCGTGAGCGTCACCCTGCTCGACACCGCGCCCGACGAGGACCGGCTCCGGGCCAAGGTCGCCGAGGCGGTGGCCGACATCCCGCGGATGCGCCAGCGCGTGCTCGCGCCGCCGCTGCGGCTCGCGGCCCCGGAGTGGAGCCCGGCCGCGATCGACGACGCGTACCACCTGCAGAAGGTGGCGCTCGCGGCGCCGGGCGGGCTGCGCGAGCTGCTCGACCTCGCCGCCGCGATCGGTGCGGCGCCGTTCGATCCCGACCGCCCGCTCTGGCGGTTCTTCCTGGTCGAGGGCTACCACGGCGACCACGACGACAACGGCGCGCTCATCGAGAAGCTGCACCACTCGATGACCGACGGCGTGCGGGGGATGCGGCTCTCGCTGCACCTCGTCGACACCGAACGCGGCGACGACCCCCGGGCCGGCCGCGGCGCCCGTTCCCCCGAGGGCCCGGCGCCCGAACCGCCGCCGCCATCGCGGTCGAGCGTCGAGGTCGCGCGCGACGCGGTGCTCAGCTCCACCGCCCGCAACCTCCGCCGGGTCCGCGGGCTCGCGGGCGCCGGGGTCGGGCTCGTCCGGCACCCCTCCCGCCTCCCCGGCGCCGTGGGCGCCGGGGTCAGCGTGGGCGGCTCGATCCGCCGGCAGCTGGTGGTGGTGGGCTCGGCCCGTTCGCCCGTCACCACCGGACGGTCGGCCGATCGCCGGTTCGAGGTGCTCACGGTGCCGTTCGCACCGGCCAAGGCCGCGGCGGCCACCCTCGGCGGCAGCCTCAACGACCTCTTCGTCACCGCGGTGGCCCGGGCGCTCGGCCGGTACCACGAGGAGCACTATCCCGAAGCCGACGGCGAGCCGGTGAGCGAGCTGCGGATGGCCATGCCGGTGAACCTCACGTCCGGGGGTGGCGGGGCCCCGAGCGCGGCGGGCAACCACTTCGCCCCGGCCCGCGTGATCGTGCCGATCCGGCCCGTCGACCCCGCGATCCTGTTCGCGCGGGTCCGCCGTGCCATCGGGCCCGCACGCGACGAGCCCGCGCTCCGGCTCACCGACGAGCTCGCCGGGCTCGCAATGGTGCTGCCGACGCCGGTGCTCGTCGCGACGTTCCGGAACCAGGCCCGCACGATCGACTTCGCGGCGTCGAACCTGCGCGGCAGCCCGATGCCGCTCTACGTCGGCGGCGCGCGCATCGTGGCCAACTTCCCCTTCGGGCCGCGCACCGGCTGCGCGCTCAACGTGAGCCTGATGTCGTACGCCGGCGAGCTCCAGATCGGCTGCAACATCGATCCGGTCGCGATCGCGGACCCGGATCAGCTCATGGCGCTGCTCGCGGAGAGCTTCGACCGACTGCTCGCGTTCGCCTGACCTGCACCGACGCGCGCCGGAGGCCGTCGCGACACGCGTGCGTCAGTGGCGACGCAGCGTGGGCACGGGGGTCGCGAACACCTCGGCCCACTCCTCCGCACCCGGGTCGTGCCAGTCGTCGTGCTCACACTCCGACACGAGGTCCTGCACGTAGAGGTGCAACGTGGGCGCGTCGTCGGCGAGCTCGAGCAGCTCGGACCCCTTCGGCAGCGGCGGCGCGCTCTCGATGATGTCGACGAGCGCGACGACCGCGAGCACGCGTGACTTGCAGTGCGGGCACGCGGAGACGGTGGCCCCGTCGAGGTCACCGGTCATCGCGAGCAGTCGCGACGCCTCTTCGTTGTCGTAGATGAGCTGCTCGTCGTCGTCGTCGACGATTGCGAGCGCCTCACAAAGCCCGGTCGCCATGGATCGGAGGGTATCCCCGCTCCTGGATCCCGATTACCGGCATACCGGACATTCGCCGCGCCCTGTCGACCCGGTTGGTCACGTTCCCGGCGCCGAATACGCCCATACGGAAGGAACCCGGAATCGGCGGGCGCCGCGACCCGAGCCCGACCCCGGGCGGCCGGAGGGCCGGGGACCCTCCCCCCGGGCCCGCCGCCGCCGTCACTACGGTGACGGACATGGACGCACTCGTCATCACCGAGGACCACGCGCTCGTGATCGACGAGCGCCCGACGCCGCGACCGGGACCGCGCGACGCGCTCGTGCGCGTCGCGGGCGCGGGCCTCAACCGCGCGGATCTGTTGCAGCGCAACGGCTTCTACCCCGCGCCGCCCGGAGTGCCGGCCGACGTCCCCGGCATGGAGTTCTCCGGCGTCGTGACCTCGATCGGCGACGCGGTGACGCGGGTCGCGCCCGGCGACGAGGTGTTCGGCATCGTCGGCGGCGGCGCGCAGGCCGAGTATCTGGTGGTCCACGAGCTGCACTGCGCGCCGGTGCCCACCGGGTTCGACCTCGTCACCGCGGGCGGCGTACCCGAGATCTTCATCACCGCGCACGACGCGATGCGCACCATCGCCGCGGTCCAGCCGGGCGAGCGGGTGCTGATCCACGCGGTCGGCTCCGGCGTCGGCACCGCGGCGCTGCAGCTCGCGCGGGTGTGGGGATGCCCCACCGTCGGCACCGCGCGCACCCCTGACAAGTTGGAGCGGGCCCTCGGGCTCGGGCTCGACCACGCGGTGCTCGCGGCACGCGAGCTCGACCCCGACGCGCTCGCGCAGCGCATCCTCGACGAGGCCGGCCCGTGCGACGTGGTCGTCGACCTCGTCGGGGGCGAATACGTGCGCGCCGACGTCGCCGCGGCTGCACCGCGTGGCCGCATCGTGCTCATCGGGCTCGTCGCGGGGTCGCGCACCAGCAGCTTCCCGGTCGGCGCGGTGCTCGGCAAGCGGCTGACGCTGGTGGGCACCACGCTGCGCGGCCGATCGGTCGAGGAGAAGGCCGCGGCGACCGCTGCGTTCACTCGGGATGTCGTGCCGCTCCTCGCCGCCGGGACGGTCGGACCGGTGATGGAGGCGACCTTCCCGTTCGACCGGGCCGAGGAGGCCTACTCCCTCCTGGCCTCCGACACGACGTTCGGCAAGGTGGTCCTCACCCCGTGAGCTCCGGGCCCCGGCCCGGCATCAGAGCGTGATCGACAGGGTGTTGCCGCTCGAGGTCATCGTGTAGGGCACCTGGCTCCCGAGGCCGACGGCCCAGGTGATCACGCCCTCGAAGTCGCTCACGAAGACCAGGCCCTGGATCGCCCGGGCGCCGGCGGGCGCGAAGGCCTTCGGGCCGTTGTAGGTGGGGGTGCCGCCGGCGACGATGTCGGCGGCCCCGGCGGGCTCCATGCGGACGACGAGGTGGGCCGACCCCGGGACGTTGACCGTGGCCCCCGACCCGTCGGCGGTCACCGGGCCGGTGACGTACTTGGCCATGGCGCCGGGTGCCGCGGTGCGGAAGGTGAACGTGACCACGTCGTGGCAGCCGTCGCGGTGGGCCTCGACCCCGGTGAGGAGCGCGGGGTCGGCGGGCGCCGGGGTCGACTGCTGATCCGTGGTCGCCCCCGACGGCGCGGGACATGCGCCGGTCGTGGAGGTCGCGCCCCCGGTGGAGCTCGTGGGGCGGGCCGTGGTCGTCGTCCCGACCTCACCCGACGTCGTGGTGGTCGACACCTTGGTCGTCGAGTTGGACGCGGTGGGCTTGGACCCACCGCCACCGCAGGCGGCGGCCGTGAGGAGCAGGCCGGCCAGGAGGCCCACGGCGAGTCGGTTGCGCATCGGGCCATCATCGCCCACCCGACGAGCTCCCCAACGGCAGCCGGCCGCCGGATCCGGGCGGGGAACCGGTGGTGGGGCCGCGTTCCCCACCCGCCACTACCATGCGCGGGTTCCGAGGCGCACAACCGACTCGCACGCGCGGAGGCTTCCCATGACCGATCTGGCGGACAACGACGTGGTGATCGTCGAGGCGGCCCGGGCGCCCCTCGGCCGGCGCAACGGCGGGCTCGCGACCGTGCACCCGGTGGATCTCCTCGCCGCGGTGCAGAAGGCGACCATCGAGCGGGCCGGCATCGACCCGGCCGAGGTCGGGCAGGTCATCGCGGGGTGTGTGTCCCAGACCGGGGAGCAGACGTTCGACATCGCGCGGGGCGCCTGGCTGACCGCCGGCTTCCCCATCAGCGTCGCCGGCTCGACGGTCGACGCGCAGTGCGGCTCCTCGCAGCAGGCGACCAACCTCGCCGCGTCGCTCATCAAGGCCGGCGTGATCGACGTCGCGCTCGGCTGCGGCGTCGAGTCGATGAGCCGCATCCCGCTCGGCACCGCGGTGAAGCAGGGCCCGGGGCGACCGATCACGCGGAGCTACCCGTTCGAGGTCGCCTCGCAGTTCGAGGGCGCCGAGCGCATCGCCGACCAGTGGGGCGTCACCCGCGAGGACTGCGACCGGTTCGGGCTGCTCTCCCAGCAGCGCGCGGCGCAGGCGTGGGCCGAGGGCCGGTTCGAGCGCGAGGTCGTCGCCATCGACGCCCCCGACGTCGACGAGGACGGCAAGCCCACCGGCAGCACACACCGGGTCGCGCGCGACGAGGGCCTGCGGGAGACCTCGCTCGAGGCGCTCGCCAAGCTCAAGCCGATCGCCCGCGAGAACGGCGTCCACACTGCCGGGAGCTCGTCGCAGATCACCGACGGCGCCGCCGCGGTCCTCATGATGTCGGCCGCGAAGGCCAAGAGCCTGGGGCTCACCCCGCGGGCGCGGATCGTCGACCAGTGCCTCGTGGGCGTCGACCCGGTGCTCATGCTCACCGGCCCGATGGACGCCACCAAGCTGCTGCTCGAGCGCAACCACCTCGACATCGCCGACATCGACACCGTGGAGATCAACGAGGCGTTCGCTTCCGTGGTCCTCGCGTGGGAGCGCGAGGTGAAGGCCGACATCGACCGCACCAACCCCAACGGCGGGGCCATCGCGATCGGCCACCCGGTCGGCGCCACCGGGGCGCGGCTCGTCGTCACCGCGCTCCACGAGCTCGAGCGCATCGACGGGCGCTACGCCCTCGTCACGATGTGCTGCGGGGGCGGGCTCGGCACCGGCACCCTCATCGAACGCGTCTGACCCTGCCGACGTCAGCCCCGTGCGTCTCTCAACGACCTATTCGGTCGTTGAGAGACGCACGGGCGTCTGGGCGACGCGTCGGGAACCCCGGGGGTTCGGGCGCGGTACCGTTCCCGGGTGCCGACGCTCACCGAACGCCTGGGCTTCGCGCCCGATGCCAAGCTCCTCATCGTCCACTGCGACGACCTCGGGTCGACGCGCGCCGCCAACGTCGCCACGTACGAGGCGATCCGCGCGGGCAGCGCCACCACCGGCTCGATCATGGTGCCGGCCCCGTGGGCCCGCGACGCGGCCGCGGGCTACCGCGGCGAGGACATGGGCGTGCACCTCACGCTGGTCTCCGAATGGGAGACCTACCGCTGGGCGCCCATCACCCACGCACCCAGCCTCTTCGACGGCGACGGAGGCTTCCCCCGCACGGCCGACGACCTCTGGGAGCACGCCGACCTCGACGAGGTGCGCCGCGAGTGCCGGGCCCAGATCGAGCGGGCGATCATGTGGGGCTTCGACGTCAGCCACCTCGACAGCCACCTCTGGAGCCTGCTCCTCCGCCCCGAGTTCTTCGACGTGTGGCTCGACCTCGCGGTGGAGTTCGCGCTGCCGATGCGCCTCGCCGACGGCGCGGCGGAGCGCAACGCCGGCTTCCCGTTCCGCAAGCTCGCGGCCGAGGAGGGCATCGTCTCGGCCGACCACTACGTGCTCTGCAACCTCGGCGCCCGCCGCTCCATCGAGCGCGCCCTCTTCGACCTGCAGCCCGGCGTCACCGACGTCTACCTCTCCCCGGCCGTCGACACCGACGAGCTCCGCTCGAGCTGCACCGACTGGGCAATCCGGGTCGAGGACTACGAGTACGTGTGCCACGACGCGTCGCTCCCCGACCTCATCGAGCGGGTCGGCGCCACCACGATCGGGTACCGGGAGCTGCGCGACCTCCAGCGCGCGGGCGAGTGACCCCGGGAGCACCGTGACCCCCGAAGCGCTCGCGGAGCTGTGCGCGGCGGCGATGCCCGGCGAGGGGCTCACCGCGGCCGAGCTGCACCACGTGTGCTGGGGTGACGACCGCGTCGTCCTGGGCGACGCCCGCGGCGCGGTCAGCGTGACCGTGCGCCGGTTCGGCGACTTCGTCGCGACCTGGATCCTCCTGCTCGTCGTGCATCCCAGCGAGCAGCGCCGGGGTCGCGGGCTCGAGCTGCTCGCCGCGGCCGAGGCCTGGGCGCGCGAGCAGGGCTCGCGGCGCATGCTCGTCGGCGGCGCGGTGCCCTGGTACATCTGGCCCGGCGTCGACGCGTTCGCCACCCCCGCGCTCGCCTGCTTCGAGGCGGCCGGCTACGACGTGTGCGGCGAAGGCCTCAACATGGCCCTCGACTCCGGCTACGCGCACGCCCCGCCCGCCGGCATCACCCTCGAGCACGAGACGGGCGCGGGCACGGGCACGATCGAGCTCACGCGGCGGGTGTGGCCGCACTGGGAGGACGAGGCCGCGCGGGCCATCGAGCTCGGCACGTGCATCGCGGCGAGGGACTCCGACGGCAACACCGTCGGCTTCGCGTGCCACGGCGTGTGCCGGCGTGGGCTCATCGGCCCGATGGGCACCGACCCCGACCGGCAGCACGGCGGGGTGGGCGGCGCGCTCCTGGCCGCGCTGGCTGCCGACATCCGGGCCGACGGCCTCGACACCGCCGAGATCTCGTGGGTGGGCCCCGTCGGCTTCTACGCGTCGGCCGGCGCCGTGGTCAGCCGCGTCTTCCGCCAGTTCCAGCGCGACCTCTAGCGATGGAGTCCGTCGACCGGTCCTCGAACGCGGCCGCCGACTGGACCGGCGTGGCGCTCGACCACGCACTCACCGCGACCGAACGGGCCCAGTTCGAGGAGCACGGGTACGTCATGCTCCCGGAGCGGCTCGACCCCGCGACGGTGCGCCACCTCGGCGCGGTCGCCGCCGCCCTCGCCCGGGACCACCACGAGCAGCCGGGCGTGCACCCGCGCGCGGTGCTCAGCCTCCACGACCTCGTCGGCCGGGATCCGGTCTTCGAGCCCCTGATCGACGATCCGGCGGTGCTGCCGAAGGTCTGGGGCGTCCTCGGCTGGAACATCCAGCTGTTCCACACCCAGCTCGTGGTCGCACCACCCGCGCCGGCCGACGCGGCGCCCGGCGGATACGGCTGGCACCAGGACAACAACCGGATGAACCTCGACTTCGAGACGCCACCGCCGCACCCCCGAGTCTCGGTCAAGGTCGGCTACCTAGTGTCCGACGCCGAGGAGCCGGGATCGGGGAACCTGTGTGTGGTGCCCGGCAGCCACCGGTGGGGACGACCCGAGGTGGCCCCCGGCTCCCAACCCGAGGGTTGGACCGAGATTCGCGGCCGGGCCGGCGATGCGGTGCTGTTCGACCGGCGGCTCTGGCACTCGGCCAGCGCGAACCGTTCACCGGTCGACCGGGTCGCGGTGTTCTTCGGCTACAGCTACCGGTGGCTCCGCCCGAAGTCGGCCATGGACGCGCCCGCGTTGGCCGAAGCGCCCTCACCGATCCGGCGCCAGCTGCTCGGCGCGGCGACCGGGAGCAACGGATACTTCGACCCCACCGACGACGACGTCCCGCTGCGGAGCTGGCTCACCGAGCACGTCGGCGACGACGAAGCCGACGCGCCGAGCGACGCGATCACTCGGTGAGGGTGGCGATGGCGTGCTGGGCGGCGATGCCCGGGGGCGACGCGAGCAGCTCGAGGTAGCGGAGGACGGTGTGGTTGTCGCCCGCGGTCTTCAGCTGGGCCTGCATGTAGAGGACGCTCGGGTCGGCCTGGCCGCGTTGGACGTCGCGCGCCTGCTCGTAGGGGAGCGTGAGCGTGATGTCGGCCGCCGGGTCGGTGCCCGCGACGGCCGTGGTGACGCGGCCGTCGGCGACCGTGAGCGTGTAGGCGCCCTCGCCGTCGGGCGCCTTCGGGAGCACCCACTGCACCCGGAAGTCGAACCCGGGCGACGCGGAGACGTCGGCCCAGGCGTCGACGGTGCCGCGTAGCCAGTCGTCGGTGGGGAAGATCATCGGAGCCCCGCGAACAGGTCGTCCTCGTAGCCGTCGGGGCCCTTCTGCACGGGGACGAGCGACCGCACGAGCGCGTACTCCTCCCACGGCCACGCCTCGCGCACGACCTCGTCGGGGAGCTGCATCCAGAACCCGTCGGGGTCGACCTGCGTGCGGTGCGCGAGCAGCGCCTCGCGGCGCTGGCGGAGGTAGTTGCCGACGTCGATCTTCGTGGTCACGCGGTCGTCGTAGTCACCGAAGTCTTCGCGCTCGAACCAGCGGGCGAACGGGTTCTCCTGCCCGAGCCGCTCGTGGGCCGCGCCGAGGGCCTCGACCCGCTGCCGGCTCCAGCCGGTCTCGTAGAGCTTCTGCGGCTGCCACACCGGACCCGCGTCGGGGTACCGGTCGGGGTCCGCGGCGGCGTCGAAGGCCGGGCCGGTGATCTCGTGCACGCGCAGGTGGTCGGGATGGGGATAGCCGCGCTCGTCGCCGTAGGTGATGATCACCTGCGGCCGCTCGGCCCGGATGATCTGGACGAGGCGGCCGACGGCCTCGTCGAACGGCGCGTTGGCGAAGTTGTCGGGGCGCGCGTTGGTCTCGGTCTCGGGCATGCCCGAGTCGTGGTATCCGAGCAAGTGGAGGGAGTCGTAGCCCAGGATCCGGGCGCTGTCGGCCAGCTCCTCCATGCGGATCTCGGGCAGGCGCTCGAGCACCTCGGGCCGGTCCATGGCCGGGTTCAGGATGTCGCCGGCCTCGCCCCCGGTGCAGCACACGAGGACCGTGTGCACGCCTTCGTCGTGGTAGCGCGCGGTCGCGCCGGAGCCCTTCGACGCCTCATCGTCGGGATGCGCGTGCACCTGCAGGAGTCCAAGGGGTTCGGGCATGGCGCGCCACGCTACCAAGCGACGCCGAAACCCCGATCACCGGCTCACGCGCCCGGACGGTTCGCTCAGCCGTTGCGCGGGACCTCGCTCCAGGGCAGCTCACGCGACGTGTCGGGCTCCTTCGGCAAGCCCAGCACGCGCTCGCCGAGGATGTTGCGCATGATGTTGGAGGTGCCGCCCTCGATGGAGTTGGCCTGGGCGCGGAGGAAGCCCCGGGCGATCGCGTAATGGTCGTCGGTGTCGGTGGGCACGAAGGTGCCGACGTCGTCACCGCCGTGGAGCCCCACCCCTTCCCACGCCACGCCGTTCGCACCCTCGAGGTCGACGGCGAGCTTCTGGAGCCGTTGGTTGAACTCGGCCTGCTGCAGCTTGGTGATGGAGCCCTCGGGCCCGGCCTCGGCGCCGCTCTTCCGGCGGGCCGCGGCCCGCTGGTTGCTGATGCGGATGAGCCGGCTCTCGATGTAGGCCTGCGCGAGCCGTTGGCGCGTGAGCAGGTCGGCCACGGGCTTGTGCCGGTCGATCAGCTTCTGGAGCGGGCTCCCGCCGACGGCATCGCCGCCCACCGAGCCCGCGCCCGAGAGCGACACCCGTTCGTTCATCAGCGTGGTCACCGAGACCCGCCAGCCGTCGCCGACCTCCCCGAGCCGCATCGAGTCGGGGACGCGCGCGTCGTCGAAGAAGACCTCGTTGAACTCGGCCTCGCCCGTGATCTGCACGAGCGGGCGGATCGTCACGCCCGGCGCGTGCATGTCGATGATGAAGTACGACAGGCCGCGGTGCTTCGGGAGGTCGGGGTTGGTCCGGGTGACGAGCATCCCCCACTTCGCGAGATGGGCCAGCGTGGTCCACACCTTCTGCCCGTTGACGACCCACTCGTCGCCGTCGCGCACGGCGCGCGTGGCGAGCCCGGCGACGTCGGAGCCCGCGCCCGGCTCGCTGAACAGCTGGCACCAGATCTCCTGGTTGGTGGCGAGCGGCCGCAGCAGCCGGTGCTTCTGCTCCTCGGTTCCCCACGCGAGGACGGTGGGGCCACCCATGCCGATGCCGATGATGTTGAACGGGCGGGGCACGCGGTAGTGGTTGAGGACGTCGTTCACCGCCTTCGCCTCACCGGGGGTGAGCGAGAGGCCCGCGCCGTACTCGGCCGGCCAGGTGGGTGTCGCGTACCCGGCCTCGCCGAAGCGGATGCACCAGTCGGCGTAGTCGAGGTCCTTGCGCAACGCCGCGACCTTCGCGTCGTCGCCCGCGTCGACCGCGTCCATCCATCCGGGCGGCAGCTCCTGCGCGAGCCACGCGCGGGTCTGCTCCTGCAACTGCTCCGCGCTCGGCGCGGCGGCGTGGACGGCCATGGCGCTCCTCCCGGAACTCGGAACCCACCGCGGCGCGGGTGCACGCCGCGGCGAACCCGTCGAGCGTAGCCGCCGACTTGACCGCGCGGTCAGTTGACCGCCTGACCCCCGTTGAGCTGGGCGCACTCGGTAGCCTGACCCGGTCGTGCCTCCCGACCCGCCGTCCGCCGCAACGCGGACACCACGCCCGAAGTTCGATCTCCGCCGGCTGTCGCGTCCACGCGACGACGCCGATCCCGCGCGCCCCGACGGCGCTGGCGACGGCGACGGCGACGGCGTGCACGGGACCCACTCCCGCGGCATGGAGATCGCGGGCTACGTGGGGATCGGCGTGCTCGCGGTCGTGCTCGTCGTCGTCGGGGCGACGCTGTTGGAGCGCGTCGCCGACCGGGGCACGGTCTACAGCGGCGTGGCCGTTCCCCAGACCGAGGTGGCCGGGAAGTCGTCCGCCGAGGCCCGCGTCGCGATCCAGGCGACCGCCGACCGCCTGGCCCACGCGCCCATCAACGCCCGGGCCGGCCGGGGCCCGAACGCGATCGCGTTGACGGTCGACCCGACCGTCATCGGCTACTCGGTCGACGTCGACGCCACGCTCCGCGCCGCCCGGAAGGCCGGCCGCAGCCGCAACCCGCTCGACCAGCTCGGCGGGCTCCTGCTGCGCCGCGTGCGCGACGACGACGTGCCCCTGGTCTCCACCTGGGACCCCCGCAAGGTCGACGACGTGGCCGCGGCGTGGTCGCAACAGGCGTCCACCGGCGTGGCCAACGGCGACATCCGCATCGACGGCACGACCGTCACCGCGGTCGCCCCCACGGCCGGCCGCGGCATCACCGCGGCGGCCGTGCGCGCCGCGATCGTGGGCGAGCTGCGCGACGGCGGGCGGGCCACGATCACGCTGCCGATCGGGCCGGTGAAGCCGGAGGTCGGCCGGGCCGCGGTGCGGCGGGCGCTGGCCCAGGCCCGGGCGATGCTGGCCGCGCCCACCGACGTGGCCGTCGGCACGGCCACGATGGTCATCACCCCCGAGCAGCTCGCGCCGGCGATGGTCACCAACCCCACCCGCAAGGGCCTCGCGATCACCGTCGACAGCGCCAAGCTGCGCACGTCGATGGGCGCCGCGATCACGCCCTACGAAGTGGCGCCCAAGGACGCCGACTGGGTGGCCGCCGCCGACAACAGCGTCACCATCTCGCCCGCGGTCGTCGGGCAGGGCATCGACCTCGACGCGGTGGGCCGCGCGATCGCGCGGGGGTCGCACCGCGTCACCGCCACGCTGCTGCCGATTCCTCCGGCGCGCACCACGGAGTGGGCCGCGAAGCAACACATCACCGCGCTCGTGGGCACGTTCACCACCAACCACCCGTGCTGCCTGCCACGCGTGCAGAACATCCACCATGCGGCCGACTTGGTGAACGGCACCGTCGTCGAGGCGGGCCAGACCTTCTCGCTCAACGACAAGCTCGGCCCGCGCACCGCGGAGTCGGGCTACCAGAAGGCGCCGGTGTTCGCGGAGGGCGAGGGCTTCTTCGACGACTTCGGCGGGGGCATCAGCCAGTTCACGACCACGCTCTTCAACGCCGAGTTCATCGCCGGGTACAAGGACGTGACCCACACCCCGCACTCGATCTACATCACGCGCTACCCGGAGGGGCGCGAAGCCACGATCAACTACGGCTCCATCGACCTCAAGTTCCAGAACGACACCGCCTCCGGGCTGCTCATCCGCACCAGCTACACCAACACGTCGATCACCGTGTCGATCTACGGGAACATGGGCGGCCGGACCGTGAAGCTCACCGGCCCCAACGAGATCGACAAGAAGCCGCCCGGCACCAAGTGCACCAACGACCCGACGCTGCCGGCGGGGACCGAGAAGGTGACGACGCCCGGGTACCCGGAGATCCACGTCGAGAACCTGCGCGACATCGCCGAACCGGGCAAGCCCGACCGCCACGAGCGCTACACGTGGCACTACCAGAACGTCGACACCGTCGCCCAGTGCGGGACGGGCGCGCCCCTGGCCCCCGGGACCGCGCTCCCGAAGGGCCTGATCCCTTCCACCGCGCCCCCGGCGGCGACCACGGCCCCTCCGGCGACGCCCCCCACCACCACGGCCCCACCCGCCCATTGACGGGAGAGCCGGCCACGGAGCGCAGCCGATTCCGAATCCGGGCGAGCCGGACTGTCTGCCCGATTCGGATAATCCGCCTATAGAGGGCCGCAGAATCGCCCGAAACAGCAGGGTCGAAGGACTGTCGAACACGGAGAGTGCTCAAGCGGTGCCATGAGTTCTCCGATGTTCCTGCCATGCAGACAGGGCGGAGGATCCGGCACCGCGCGCTCGCCGCCATCACGGCGGGGCTCCTCGGTGCCGCGATGCTGGTGGCGGCCAACCCGGCGCCCGCCCACGCCGTCAACGCCCAGGGCTTCGGCTCGGCGCCCACGCCTCTCGCCAAGCCGGTCGTCGGCATGGCCGCGACGCCGAGCGGCAACGGCTACTGGCTCGTCGCCTCCGACGGCGGCATCTTCACCTTCGGCGACGCGGCCTTCAAGGGCTCCGCCGGTGACATCCGCCTCAACCAGCCGATCGTGGGCATGGCCCCGACGCCGAGCGGCAACGGCTACTGGCTCGTCGCCTCCGACGGCGGCATCTTCACCTTCGGCGACGCGCGGTTCGTCGGCAGCGCCGGCAACATCCGCCTCAACCAGCCGATCGTGGGCATGGCCGCGACGCCGAGCGGCAACGGCTACTGGCTCGTCGCCTCCGACGGCGGCATCTTCACCTTCGGCGACGCCCGGTTCGTCGGCAGCGCCGGCGCGCTCCCGCTGAAGCAACCCATCGTGGGCATGGCGGCGACGAGCGGCGGCAAGGGCTACTGGCTCGCCGCGGCCGACGGCGGCATCTTCACCTTCGGCGACGCGCCCTTCCTCGGCAGCGCCGGCGCGCTCCCGCTCCGCCAGCCCGTCACCGGCATGGCCCCGAGCCCCAGCGGCCACGGCTACTGGCTCGTCGCCCGCGACGGCGGCATCTTCAACTACGGCGACGCGGTCTTCGCCGGCGCCGGCAACGCGTGCACCAACTCGCCGGCGATGGCGATGGCGGCGTCGCACAACGTCAACGGCTACTGGATCGCCAACAACGCCGGGAGCGTCGCGGCCTTCGCCCCGGGCCAGACCGGCGGCACCCTCACCTGCGCCCTGGGTGGCGGCGGGGGCGGCGCGGCCGAGAGCGCGCTCTCCCGCGACTACTTCAACCGGCTCAACGACGAGCGCGCGGCCCGCGGGCTCCCGGCCCTCGGCTGGGACGACGGGCTGGCGTCGCGGTCGCACGACTGGTCGGTCGGGATGGGCAACTCGAAGAACTTCGCCCACTCCGATCTCAACCCGCTGCTCAGCCGGTTCAGCGCCGCGGCCGAGAACATCGCGACGGGCAGCGCGGGCGTGACCGCCGACGCGATCCACGTCGCGTGGATGAAGTCGGACCACCACCGCGAGAACATGCTCGCCGGGAACCTCGACGTCGTCGGGATCGGCACCTACTGCGCCCCCGACGGCTCGATGTGGGTCACCGAGGAGTTCGGGCGCTTCCCCAACTCCACCAAGCCGAGCGGCTTCCCGACCTCGCCCCCGCCGGTGGACCCGATCGTGCGGGCGGACAAGAGCGATCTCCACTGCTGACCCGGTCCGCCCGGCGCGCGCCGCGGGCGTGAACCGGCCCACCCGTAGGCGCGGCCCATGATCACCGTGAGGATCTACCGGCCGACGTCGGACGCACCCGAGTCCACGTCGATCGACGCGATCTCGGTACCGGGCCCGGGCGGCCTGCTGTGGGTCGACGTCGAGCACGCCGAGCCGGGCGAGCTCGACGCGGTGTGCAGGAAGCTCGACATCAGCCCGATCGCGGCCGAAGACCTCGTCCACGGCAACCAGCGCACGAAGCTCGAGCGGTTCGGCAACCAGTTCCACGTGGCCGTCCACGACGTCGAGCTCGACGGCACGCACTCGCAGGCCCGGGAGATCGACCTCATGTTCGGCAAGGACTGGCTCCTGTCGGTCCGCCAACCCGGTGAGGACGGCACCCCACCGCTCCCCCCGATGCCGGTCGACGACGTCGTGACGCGCTTCGAGCGCCAGCGGGCCGAGCAGCGGTCGTGCGACGTCGGGCTCCTGCTGTGGGCGTTCCTCGACGTGGTGGTCGACAAGTACTTCGCGATCACCGAGGGCGTCGACAACCAGCTCGACGACATCGAGGAGGTGGTGTTCGACCCGCACAGCGACGACGACGTGCCGCGCCAGATCTTCGACATGCGCCGGACGCTGGTCCGGTTCCGCCGTTCGGCGGCGCCCATGCGCGAGGTCGTGAGCGAGGTGCTCCGGCACGAGGACGAGACCATCGGCGACGAAGCGCTCATGCACTTCCAGGACGTCTACGACCACGTGCTGCGGATCATCGACCTGGTGGAGAGCCAGCGCGACCTGCTCAACGGGCTCCTCGAGGCCCGGCTCTCCATCATCAACAACCGCATGAACGAGGTGATGAAGGCGACCTCGAGCTGGGGCGCGATCCTCATCGTCGCCACGCTGATCTCGGGGATCTACGGCATGAACTTCATCAAGATCCCGCTGGCGAAGTGGGAGAACGGCTTCTGGCTCGCGATGGGCCTCATGGTCGTGGTGACGGTCGGGCTCTGGGCCGCCTTCAAGCGCCGTCGCTGGTTGTGACGGGCCGGCGCCGGTCGCGGATCCGGTTGCCGAGCTGCACCGCGCGGTAGCCCGACTCGATCACCGCGGCGGCGATCGCGGCGATCACCACCGTCTGCACCAGGACCGCGTCGGGCGGGAGGCGCAGCGCGAAGTAGTCGGCGACGGGCGGCACCACCAGCGCGAGCGCACCGAAGCCGGCCACCGAGCCCACGAGGACCGCGCGCCAGAGGGTGAACGGCCGCGCCAGCAGCACCAGGATCCACAGGCCGACGATCATGAGCACGATCGTGGCCGCGGTCTTGGTCTCGAGCTGGATCAGGTGGCGGGCGTGCGCGGAGCGGTGGCCCGACGCGGTGGTGATGAGGTCCCAGCGCGCGAGGGCGTAGGCCAGGAACGCGGCCGCGCCCGCGACCAGGCCCGCGGGCACCGCGAACTCGAGGACGCGGCGCAGGAAGCCCGGCAGGTAGCGGCGGGTGTTGGGCGCGAGCGCGAGGAAGAACGACGGCACCCCGATGGTGACCGTGTCGATGAGCGTGAGGTGCCGTGGGAGGAGCGGGTACGCCCACCCGGCCGCGAACACGCGGCTGCACACGATGAGGACGGCGAGCAGCATCGCCCACACCGTCTTGGTGACAAACAGGTTGGCGACCCGCTCGATGTTGGCGATCACCCGCCGGCCCTCGGCCACGACCCCCGGCAGCTTGGCGAACTTGCCGTCGAGCAGGACGAGCTGAGCGACCGCACGCGTCGCCGCCGCCCCCGATCCCATGGCGACACCGATGTCGGCGTCCTTGAGGGCCATGGCGTCGTTGACGCCGTCGCCCGTCATCGCGACGACGTGGCCCCGTGCCTGCAGCGCCTTCACCATCGCCCGCTTCTGCTGGGGCGTCACCCGGCCGAACACGCTGTGCTCCTCGAGCACCGCGCCCAGCTCGGTCTCGTCCTCGGGCAGCCGGCGGGCGTCGAACGGGTCCCGGCCGTCGTCGAGGCCCACCCGGCGCGCCACCGCGCCGACGGTGCGCGGGTTGTCGCCCGAGATCACCTTCAGGGTCACGCCCTGCTCGGTGAAGTACGCGAGGGTCTCCTCGGCGTCGGGCCGGATCTGCTCCTCGAACAGCACCAGGGCCACCGGCACCAGCGCGGCCGGGAGCGACTCACCGTCGAGCGGGGCATCGGTGTGCCCGAGCAGGAGCACCCGGTCACCGGTGGCCGCGAGCTCGTTCGCCTCGGCCCGGCCGGGGTCCTCGTCGCCGGCGTCGGGCAGCACCATCTCCGGCGCGCCCATGACCCACGTGCCGTGGCCGTCGAACGCGGCGGCACTCCACTTCCGCTTGGAGGAGAACGCGACCGAACCGGTGCGGGACCAGCCCTCGGGCCGGTCGATCACCGCGGCGATCGCCTCCGCGGTGGCGTTCGCGTTCGGGTCGTCGGCGAGCGCACCCAACGCGGCCTGGACCGCGGCCTCGTCGCCCCCGCCGAGCAGGACGGAACGCTCGAAGGTGATGCGGCCCTCGGTGAGCGTGCCGGTCTTGTCGAGGCACACGATGTCGACCCGAGCGAGCCCTTCGACGGCCACGAGCTCCTGCACCAGCACCTCCCGGCGCGCGAGCTTGATCGCGGCGATCGCGAAGGCCCCGCTCGTGAGGAGCACCAGCCCTTGCGGCACCATGCCGACCACGCCCGCGACCGTGGCGATGAGCGCGTTCTGCACGCTCGTTCCCCGCGCCGCGAGCTGGCTCCACAGCAGCAGGCCGGAGATGGGGACGATGGCGTAGGTGATGTAGCGCAGCAGCGTGTTGATGCCGTCGCGCAGCTCGGAGCGCGCCGGGCTGAACTCCTTCACCCCGGCCGCGAGCTTGCGCGCGTAGGCGTCGTTGCCGACCGCGGTCGCCTGGAAGCGGCCCGAGCCCGAGACGACGATGCTGCCCGAGAGCAGGTCGGTGCCCTCGGTCTTGTCGACGGGATCCGACTCGCCGGTGAGCAGCGACTCGTCGACCTGCAGACCGGTCGCGCTGCGCACCACCCCGTCGGCCGGGACCTGGTCACCGCTGCGCACCTCGAGCAGGTCGTCGAGCACGACGGTCTCGATGGCGACCTCGGACAGCTGCGCGCCGCGGACCACCCGCGCCCGGGGCGCGCTGAGGACCGCGAGCCGGTCGAGGGTGCGCTTGCTGTAGAGCTCCTGCGCGATGCCGATGGCCGAGTTCGCGATCAGAATGATGCCGAACAGGCCGTCCCGGTAGTCGCCGAGGACGAAGACCACGGCCAGCATCACGCCGAGGATGGCGTTGAAGCGGGTGAACACGTTGGTGCGGACGATCTGCACCACGGTTCGGCTGGTGCGCTCGTCCGCCTCGTTGGTCTGCCCGCGCTCGACCCGCTGCCCGACCTCGGGGTCGGAGAGGCCCGCCGGTCCGGTCACGAAGGTGTCGACGGCCGGAGCCGTCGGGAGTCCGGGGTTCCCCGGTGCCGTCGGCGCGGTCACGGATCGCACGCTAGTGGCTCCCCTGACCTGCGGCTGTGGTCAAATGTCGGGACTGCCAGCCGACGTTGCGGGGGGACCATGACGGTCATCGGCGAACGAACCGGGCTCGAGCGCACGATGGCGTTCGGGGCCGACGTCATCCCGCGGGAGCGCTTCACGTCGGTGGCGTTCCTGGAGCTCGAGTACGAGCGGCTCTGGGGCCGCGTGTGGCAGATCGCGTGCCGCCTCGAGGAGATCCCGAACCCGGGCGACTTCGTCGAGTACACGATCGGCGACCGGTCCGCGCTCGTCGTCCGCGATGCCACCGGCGCGGTCAACGCGTTCGCCAACACCTGCCCGCACCGCGGCACCCGCCTCGGCGACGGCTGCGGCAGCTTCCGCGGCGAGATCCGCTGCCGCTTCCACGGCTGGCGCTGGGACCTCGAGGGCAACAACACGTTCATCCTCGACGACCACGAGTTCCCGCCGATGACCGACGAGGAGACCGCGCTGGCGCCGCTCACCGTCGACACGTGGGGTGGGTTCGTGTTCATCCACTTCGGCGCCGACCCCGAGCCGCTGCTCGACTTCCTCGCCCCGATCCCCGCGCTCATGGACCCGTACCGGCCCGAGCGGATGCGGTACACGGGCCTGAAGCGCACGATCATGCCGGCCAACTGGAAGGTGGTCATCGACGCGTTCAACGAGGGCTACCACCTCTCGGCCACGCACCCCGAGCTGCTGCAGTGGAAGGACGACGCCGCGCTCGAGTACGAGGTGTACGCGACGCATACGCGCTACGGCGGCGCGGGCGAGCCCAAGCCGAGCCCCAGGTTGGGCATCGACCCGAGCGAGGTCGACCAGACCGAGCTGCTCGCCCGCAAGATCCAGGACCTGATCGACAACCTGCCCGGCTACTTCGGGCCCGACGACCTCGCCGCGCTCGGCGAGGTCGCCCGCACGCCGCTGCCCGAGGACGTCACCGCGGGCGACTACTACCTCAACCGCCGGCGGACCGGTGCGGTGGCCCGGGGGCTCGACTGGACGCACCTGAGCGACGAGCAGGTGCTCGGCGGCGACGACGTGCTGATGTTCCCGAGCGTGCTCGGGCCCGCGGTCGCCGGCGGATGGTTCCTCTACCGCTGCCGCCCCAACGGGATGGACCCGAACTCGTCCATCTTCGAGCTCTGGACCCTGGACGAGCGGACCGTCGACGCGCCCGAGACCCCGATGCCGGAGGTCCAGGTGTTCCCCGATCCGAAGGCGCACGACTGGGGCCTCATCGTGAACCAGGACGTCGACAACTTCGAGGCGATCCAGACCGGATTGCGGGTACCGGGCCGCGGGCTGCACTGGAACCGGCGCCAGGAGATGGGCGTGCGCCGCTTCCACGAGGTGCTCGACCGCTACCTGTTCGACGCCCCCACCTGATCGGGGCTGTCATCGTCCGGGTCGAGCCGTCGGGCATCGAGATCGAGGTGCACGACGGCGAGACGCTGATGGCCGCGGCCGAGCGCTCCGGCTACCGGTGGCCGACGGTCTGCGGCGGCCTCGCGGAATGCGGCACGTGCGCGGTGCGGATCGTCGGCGCCGCGCCCGACGGCCTCCCGCCGCCTGCGGCACCCGAGGCCGACCGGCTCGCGACCCTGCCCGACCGCAAGCTCCACCCCGACGCCGGGTTCCGCCTCGCCTGCCAGCTGCGGCCCGCGGCCGTCGACGGCCTCGTCGTCCACAAGAAGGGCGTCCGCCCAGCCCGGTGACCGACGCGGCGCCCGACGCGACGCGGGATCGCCGACCGTCGGGCCTACTTGCAGGCGGCGCGGGCGGCGACGACGTCGGGGGGTTCGGTGGTGGTGGTCACGCCGGCGGCGGTCGTCGCGGTGGCGGCGGTGGTCGTCGTCGCGGCGACCGGGGCGGTCACCGACGTGAAGTCGGCGCCGAGTACGACGACGACGTCGCTGTCCTTGATGGTGGGGTCGGCGACGAGCGTCGCGCCTCCGGGCAGGTACGACTTCACCACCGCGGCCTTGGCCGACGCCCCGGTGGCGAAGCGGACCTCGGTGCTCGTGACCGCGCGGCCCGAGTCACCGGTGCCCGCGCCCACGAAGCCGGCCTTGGTGAACTCGGCAAGCGCCGCGGCCGCGCCACCCTTGACCCCGCCGTTGCGGTTGAGCACCTTCACCTTGATGGCCGACGGCTTCGGCGCGTTGGCCACGGGCCGGGTCGTGGTCGTGGTGGTCGTCTTGGGCGAGAAGTTCGCCAGGTGGGCCAGCATCAGGTACGCCTGCACGCTGTCGGCCCGCACGAGGTTCGAGCCGACCTGGACCACCGGCAGCGTCTCGCTCTGCACCGCGTTGCGGTCGTCGGGCTTCACGTCGCGGTACGTGTTGATGAGCCGGAGCAGGACGTCGGTGGTGAGCTGGTCGTCGCTGGTGAGGTTGGGCAGCAGGCTGCTGGTGATGCTGCTCGCGGTCAGCGGGTTGGCGAGGCCCTTCTTCACGGCCTGGGTGGCGAGGGTGCGCAGGAACTCCTGCTGGCGGACGACCCGGCTCAGGTCGGACAACGGGTCGGGGACCCACCTCCCGTTGATGTACTGCTGGTAGTAGCGGGAGCGCACGTACTCGAGCGCGTGCAGGCCGTCGAGGCGCTGGCAGCCGGCGGGCTGGCTCAGTCCGGTCTCGTTGTGGCCGCCGTTGCTGTCCCGGACCGGGTACCGGAAGTAGATGGGCACGGTGCCGATGGCGTCGACGACCTTGCCGAATGTGTCGAAGTTGACCGCGAGGTAGTGGTTGATGGGAACGCCGAAGTTGTTCTTGATCGTCTGGATCAACAGGTCGGGGCCGCTGATCCCGTTGGCGCCGTTGAGCGCGGCGTTGATCTTGGTCCTGCCCATGCCCGGGATGCTCACGTACGTGTCGCGCGGGATCGACATCAGCGTGATCTCTTTGGCGTCCGCGTCGACGTGCATGATCATGATCGAGTCGGCCCGCTGGCCGCCCACGGCCTGCGCGTTGCCGAACGCCTTCTGCTGGGTGGCGTTGGTCGCGAACGCACGGGTGTCGGAGCCGATGAGGAGGAAGTTGGCCGGATCGCCCGGAGCGAGCGCCGCCACCTTGACCTTCACCTTCTTGATCGATCCGAGCGCGGCGGTGACGCGGTCGTTGGCGGCGTAGACCGCGCCCGTCATCAACAGCGAGACCACCACGGCCGCGATCGCGAACCGGGACACGAAGGCGCGCATCTACCGCGCCTCGCGCTCGTGCACGGCGATCGTCATCTTCCGAGGGCCCCTTCGCGGTGGAATCGCTGCGTAACTCTAGGTGCCGCGAAGCCGCTCGGGCCCGCGCCACGGTCAGTGGAAGTCGCGGCTCTTCAGGGCGTCGGTGATGCCGAGCGGGAGGGGCCGGATGCGCTGCGCCACCACGTTGGTGACGCCCTGGTGGCGTTCGAGCACGCCCCGGATCCGCAGCCCCGGGCTCACCCGGGCCACCTTGCGGAAGCGCTTCCACACCCCGGCCGACACGATCACGTTCATGAGCCCGTGCTCATCTTCCAGGTTGATGAAGATCGTCCCCTTGGCCGTCGCCGGCTGCTGGCGGTGCGTGACCACCCCCGCGACCTCGATCACCGTGCGGTCGGGGAGCTCGCGCAGCTCCGCGCTCGTCACCACCCCGAGCCGGGTGAGCTCGGCCCGGAAGAACTCGGTGGGGTGGCGCTCGGGTGAGAGGCCCATCGACTGGAGGTCCGCGGCGGCCTCCTCCACGTCGGCCATGCCCGGCAGCGCCGGCGCGTCGGTGCCGGTCACGATGCCGGGCAGGGCGTCGGGCCGCGCGTCACGCAACGCGCCCGCGGCCCACAGCGCCTCGCGCCGACTCACCCCGAAGCAGGTGAACGCGCCCGCGGTGGCGAGCATCTCGATCGCGTCGGTCGACGCACCGGTGCGCCGGCTGAAGTCCTCGAGATCGTCGAAGGGCCGCGCGTCCTGCGCGTCCTCGACGCGGTCGAGGAGCGCGGTGCTCAGCCCGCGCACCGACGCCAGCCCGAGGCGCACCGCGTGCACCGACGGGTCGGCGTGCCAGCCCGGCAGGGGCCGGCCCACGGGGTCGGCCTCGGGGCGGGGCTCCAGGGTCGCGTTGGCGCGCGACCGCTGCACGCACGGACCGAGGACCTCGACCCCGTGCCGACGGCCGTCGCGCACGATGGTGTGCGGGGAGTAGAAGCCCATCGGCTGCGCGTTGAGCAGCGCGCACACGAACTCGGCCGGGTAGTGCAGCTTGATCCAGGAGCTCGAGTACACGAGGTAGGCGAAGCTCACGGAGTGGCTCTCCGGGAAGCCGAAGTCGGCGAAGGCCTCGAGCTTCTTCGCGATCGCGTCGGCGGTGTCGCCCACGATGCCGTTGTCCGCCATCCCCGCGAGGAGGCGGGTGCGCATCGCGGCCATCCGCACCTTGGAGCGCTTCGAGCCCATCGCCTGGCGGAGCTGGTCGGCCTCGCCGGGGGTGAAGTCGGCGACGTCGATCGCCATCTGCATGAGCTGCTCCTGGAACAGCGGCACCCCGAGCGTCTTCTTCAGCGACCTCTCCAGCCGCGGGTGGAGGTACGTGACCTCCTCCTCGCCGTTGCGGCGCCGGAGGTAGGGGTGCACCGAACCACCCTGGATCGGGCCGGGACGGATCAGCGCGACCTCCACGACGAGGTCGTAGAAGCACGTGGGCCGCAGGCGCGGCAGCGTGGCCATCTGCGCGCGGCTCTCCACCTGGAACACGCCGATGGTGTCGGCCGCGCACAGCAGGTCGTAGACGGCGTCCTCCTGCGGGATCGTGGCCAGGTCGAGCTCGATGCCCTCGTGGAGCCGCACGAGGTCGACCGCGAGGTGCAGCATCGTGAGCATCCCGAGGCCCAGCAGGTCGAACTTCACGAGCCCGGCCGCCGCGCAGTCGTCCTTGTCCCACTGGAGCACCGAGCGGCCCTCCATGCGGGCCCACTCCACCGGGCAGAACTCCACCAGCGGGCGGTCGGCCAGCACCATCCCGCCCGAGTGGATGCCGAGATGGCGCGGGAAGTCGAGGACCTGGGTCGCGAGGTCGAGCACGATCGCGGGCACCGGGGGTGCGTCGGCCTCGCGGGTGCCGGGGGCCAGCTCGCTGAACGCGCCGGCGGTGGGGCGACCGTCGGACTCGGCATCCTCGGAATCGCGGGGCTCGCCGCCCTGGCCGCTCGCGTCGCGGCCCGCCCAGCGGTCGACCCACTTCGCCAGCGCGTCCGACTGCCCGGGTGACAGCCCGCCGGCCTTCGCCATCTCCCGGAGCGCGCTGCGCGGCCGGTAGGTGATCACGTTGGCGACCTGCGCGGCGCGGTCGCGGCCGTAGCGCTCGTAGACGTACTGGATCACCTCTTCCCGGCGCTGGTGCTCGATGTCGAGGTCGATGTCGGGGGCGCCGTCGCGTTCGGGGGACAGGAACCGCTCGAACAGCAGGCCGAGCCCCACGGCGTCGGCCTTGGTGATGCCGAGGGCGTAGCAGACCGCGCTGTTGGCGGCGCTCCCCCGCCCCTGGCAGTAGATGTCCTCCCGGGTGCAGAAGTCGACGATGTCGTGCACCACGAGGAAGTAGCCGGGGAAGCCGAGCTGCTCGATGACCCCGAGCTCGTAGTGGATCTGGCGCCGGGCCCGCTCGTGCTGCGGGTGGCTCGGCGCGTACCGCACCGCCGCACCCCGGCGGGTCAGCTCGCGCAGCCAGCTCATCTCGTCGTGGCCGGCCGGGATGTCGTGGTCGGGGAGGTTGGGCGCGGCGAGCCGCAGGTCGAACGCGCAGGTGGCCGCGACGTCGACGGTGCGCTCCACCGCGCCCGGCCACCGCGCGAACCGCCGCGCCTGCTCCCCCGCGCCGCGCAGGTGCGCGAGGGGCGACGCGGGCAGCATGCCGTCGACCTCGTCGAGCGAGCGCCGGGCCCGGATCGCGGCGAGCGCGGTGGCGAGCGGGCGCTGCTGCTGCGTGGCGTAGTGGACGTTGTTGGTGGCGATCACGTCGACCCCCGCCTGCACCGCGGTGCGGGCGAGCGCGTCGTTGCGGTGCCGGTCGATGGGATCGCCGTGGTCCCACAGCTCCACGAGCACGCGGTCGCGGCCGAACCCGTCGACGAGCGCGTCGAGCGCGCGCCGGGCCGCGGCGGGGCCGTCGCCCAGCAGCGCCGCAGGCACGGTGCCGTGGCGGCATCCGGTGAGCACGAACCAGCTGCCGTTCACGCTCGCGGCGGGGCCGCCTTCCATCTGCACCTCGGCGCGTGCCGCGGCCGCGAGCTGCTCGAGCGTGAGCTGGGGCTCGCCCTTCTGGCCGCGCAGCTGCGCCTCGCTGATGGCGCGGGCGAGGCGCGCGTACCCGAGCGGGCCCTCGGCGAGGACGACGAGGTGCTCGTCCCCCGGCTGCAGCGTGAGCTCGGCGCCGAACACCGTGGGCAGCCCGACCGTGCGCGCCGCGAGCGCGAAGCGGACCGAGCCGTAGAAGCCGTCGTGGTCGGTGACCGCGAGCGCGCTCAGGCCCAGCCGCGCGGCCTCGTCGACCAGCTCCTCGGGGTGGCTCGCGCCATCGAGGAAGGAGAAGTTGGTGTGGCAGTGGAGCTCGGCGTACGCCGTCGCGGCCATGGCCGGTACCTCGGGTCCCCACGGGCCGCCCGACCCGGGAGGTCACCGTACCGAACGTGTGTTCGATCGGCAAGCGTGCGCGGTCCCGCGGGACCGCCCGCACCTCAGACGGGCTGGACGACGAGGAAGCGGTTGCCGTCGGGGTCGCGGAACGAGAACTGCGGGGGGACCGGGTCGCTGATCGTGACGTCGAGGGCGATGAGGCCCTGGCGTTGCGTGCCGGCGGTCGCGATCACGGCGTCGACCTCCACGCCCTGGGCGCGCAGCGTGGCGTGGTCGCCTTCGATGTCCTCGGTCCCGAACGCGCAGAGGGCGCGGTCGCTGGGCTCGGCCTTCCCCTCGCCGGTGGAGACGAGCGCGAGGCCATTCGCGCTGACGTCGCTCGACGGCGCGATCTCGATCCAGCGGACACCGTCGCCGTACGTGAAGTCGGCGAGCTTCTCGAAACCGAGCAGGTCGACGTAGAACGCCAACGAGCGGTCAGGATCGCTGACCGGAACGAACACCGACCCGACCAGATTGATGTGCATGTGTGCATGCGCGCTGTCGGACATCGTGCGCTCCTCGGGTTGCGGATGCGGATGTTGCGTAGGTGAGACCGCCCGGCGGACCGGAACTGAGCGGCCGGCGGCGAGCAATACCTGTCCAGACATATATACGTCTGGACAGGTATTCCGGCAGACGAGCCGCTCGACGCCTCGAGACGTGGTCCCGCGGGACCGCGTCGCGACGAGCAGCGTCAGTCGTACAGGGCTTCCAGGCGCGCCCGGCCCGACTCGAGGACCACCAGACACGCGGCACCACCTTCGAGCACGACCTGCCAGTGCGCGCCGCGCCGGCGGGACTCCGCATCCCACCAGCGCACGTCGTGGGTCCACGGGCCGGCCCAGCCGACCACCGCGCCGCCACCGCCCGGCAGCTCGGCGCTGCGCAACACCGCGGGCGGCGCGCCGCACTCGCCCCGGCCCGACACCCGCACCGGCTCCCCCGCGGCGTCGAGCAGCTCGGCCGGGACCGGGGGCTCGAACACGCGCGCGGGCGCGGGATCGGGCAACGCCCCGGGCCAC
>JADGOM010000115.1 GCA_017882925.1 Acidimicrobiia bacterium
CCCGGGAGGTCGCGCAGCGGTTCGCGGCCCGGATCGACGCGCTGGCGCGCGATCACGGCATCCGGGAGCTCATCCTCGATCCCGGGCTGTCGATCAACTACCGCAGCGACTACGAGGAGTACGGCCGCCAGCAGCTACGGGTCATCCGCGGGCTCGCGTCCCTGCGCGCGCTCGGCCATCCCGTGCTGGTGCCGGTTCCCCGCAAGGCCGACACCCACCGGATGCTCGCCTACCTCACGCTGTCGCTGGAGTACGGCGCCGACGTGATCCGGGTGCACGACGTCGAGGTCGCCTGCGACCTGGTGCGGCTCTTCGGCCGCACCGCGCCCCCCGTCACCTAGGTCCACGCGCGCCGATCAATCGCGCAGACGGTGCCCGGTCGGCGCTCGTCGTCCAGGTCGAGTAGCCAGAAGACTGCGGAGCGTGACCGCTGATCCCACCCGAACCGCCCAAGAGCCCGAAAAGGTTCGGGATTGGTTGTGTGAGGCGGGTGATGTAGGTGAGACTGCTGTGGCTGATGTTGCCTGAGTGCAGCGTGAGCGCACTGTTCCCCTGATGCGTGTGCACGCCCGCGAGGTCCGCTCCCGCCAGAACGGACCCGCCGTCGCAACGCAACCTTCCCTCCGTTGACATCCCGGGGTCCCGCCACCCCGCCCCGATCTCCCGAACGATCTCCCGAGGCGCAGGTGATGCGACGCACGTCGCGGTTCACGGTCATTGCCACGGTCGCCGGCGTCGCCGCCGTCGGCGTTGCGGTCGCGCTCGCGCTGCGCGGGCAACGGCCCGGCGTCGTTCCCCTCGTCCTGCTCGGCGCGCTGGCGATCTTCTCGGAGAACAGCAGCGTGGAGCTGATGGGCGGGACCAGCGCGAGTGCGGGCCTGATGGTGGTCATGGCGTCGGTCGTGATCTTCGCGACGGAAGGGAGCGGCTGGGCGCTCGGCCCGCTGCTCGTGGGCATGTGCGGCTGCGCCTATCTCCCCCATCTGCGTCGGTTCGAGTGGCGCAAGATCCTCTTCAACTGCGGCATGCACGGGTTCAGCGCCCTCGCGGCCGCGGCGACCTTCGCGCTGTGCGCGCCCGCGTCGATCACGAGCGTCCCGGTCCTGCTGCTGATGGCGTTCCCCGCAGCGATCGCGTTCTCGGTGGTCAACCTCACGATGCTCGCCGGGGTGGTGGCGCTCAACACCGACCGCCCGGTGCGGAAGGTGTTCCCGGAGCTCGCCCGGGGCCACCTCCGCGTGTACCCGTTTGCGATCCTGGGCGTGTTCCTCGGCCTGCTCTATCGAGACGCCGGGCCCATCGTCGTGCCGCTGTTCGTGGCCCCGGTCCTGATCGCCCGAGAGACGTTCCGGTCGTACATCGGCCTCGAGGACGCGCAGGAGGCCACGATCAAGACGCTCATCGGCGCGCTCGAGGCCAAGGACGGTTACACCGCCGGGCACGTGGGCCGGGTCGCGGTGTACTCGCAGTACGTGGGCGAGGAGCTCAACCTCGGTTCGGGCCGACTCGTTCGCCTCCGGTTCGCGGCGCTCATGCACGACGTGGGCAAGCTCGTGGTGCCGAACCACCTCCTCAACAAGCCCGGCAAGCTCACGGCCGAGGAGTACGCACAGGTCCGTCGGCACGAGGAGGTGTCGGTCGCGATCCTCCGGCGCATCGACTTCCTGCGCCCGGTGGCGCCCAGCGCGAGCGCGCAGTACGCCCACTACCGGGAAGAGGACGCGACCGACCACCCGATCGAGCCGTACATCGTGGCGGTTGCCGACGCCTATGACGCGATGACCTCGACCCGCGCGTACCGTCGGGCGCTGTCCCAGGAGGTGGCGTTCGCCGAGCTGCGGGCCAAGACCGGCGTGCAGTTCCATCCCATCGTCGTCGAGGCGCTCATCAGTGCGCTCGAACGCCGCGACGAGCGCCACGGCGCGGGGTACGAGGCCGACGACGCCGCGGAGATCTTCCTCGTCGCGCCGCCCGAAGGTGATCTCGGCTCCGCCGGCCTCGGCGACCTCGCGGCGACCACGGCCACCGACCTCGCGGCGCCCCGGCCCGCGGATCGGGCGCAGGGCGGGGTCGCGTGAACCGCCGGGCCCGCACCACGATCTGCACCTCGGTCGCCGGTGGCGTCGCCGTCGGCGCGTGGGTCGCCGGCGACGCCACGGTGGCCGCGCTCGCCTCGCTCGGCGGCGCCATGATCGTGGGCGAGGCGTTGGAGCTGCGTCCGGCCGACCGGCCCGTGCTGCCGGTGAGCTTCGCGTTCGTGCTCGTCCTCGCCCGCGTCGGCTCCCTCGGCGAGGTGGCGCTGACGATCGTGCTGGCGGAGTTGGCCGCGGCCTGGTGCCGGACCGCACGCCGGGGCCGGGCGCGACGCGACCCCGCGGTGCGCGTCGGGGTCTTCGTCCACCGGATCGCCGCGGCCGTCGCCGGCGTCGTGACCTACCGCGTCGTCGACCGCGCCTTCGCGGATCCCCGCTCGACCGCCGCGGTGATCGTCGGACTGGTCGCGGCGTCGGCGGTGATGCTCGCGGTGCACGCAACGCCCGACGCGATGCGCCGTCGACACCTCGGCGCGGGCCGCTCGGGGCGGTTGGCCGAGATCGCGTTGATCACGAGCGGCATGCTGATGTCGGTCGGGTACGGCGGGCTCGGCGCCCGACCGGGGATGGGCCTCTGGGCCCCGCTCCTGTTCGCGATCCCCCTGCTCGCGGCGTGGTACTCGTTCGAGCGGCTCGAATCGACCCGGCGCACCTACGACCAGACGATCCGCGCGCTGTCGCTCGCGCCCGAGCTCGGTGGTCACATCCGCCGCGGCCACGGCGAACGGGTCGCCGACATCGCGGTCACCATCGCGCGCGACCTGGGCTTCACCATCGACGAGCTCCAGGCCCTCGAGTCCGCCGCGCTGCTCCACCACATCGGCGTGCCGTGCGTCGACGACCCGATCGCGACGGGGCAGCCGATCGACCCGCTCGAGGTGGCCGAGGTGGGCTCGCGCATCCTGCGTTCGACCGGCGACCTCACCCGGGTCGCCGACATCGTGGCCGCGGAACCGCTGCCGTACCGGTCACCGATCGGCGACGACTCGGTGGCCCTGCGCCTGGCGCAGGTCCTGAAGGTCGCGAGCGCGTTCGACGACCTCACGATGGGCGACCCGCGCTCGGCGGGCGCGGCGGTCGCGGTCCTGTACTCCGCGCCGGGCTACGTCTACGAGCCCCGGGTGTTGGCGGCGCTCGATCGGGAGTTCGTGACCCGCGGGCTCCCGTTCGGCCGCTGAGCCCGCGGGTTAGCGGGCCCGCCGGGCCGCGCCCGCGTCGGACCGCACCTCGAACGCGCTGAGGTCGATCTCGTGCGTCGCCTGCGGGTCGTCGGGGACCGCCGGTGCCGGGGCCGGGGCCACGCTGCGGCGGCGTCGGCTCGGCCGTCGGCGCCGGCCCTCGAGCTCGCCGACCGGTGCCTCGACGATCGGTGCCTCGACGATCGGTGCCGCGCCGCTGGTCGCCGCCGCGTCGGCCAGGCCGTTCTCGGCCGACCAGAGGGTGCGTACCGCGGGGTCGGTGGCGCCGGAGCCGGGTGCATCGGCGGACGCCGACGGTGACGGGTCGGGCCCGGGAGCTGCGGGCGGCTCCGGGGGTGCGGCGGGCTCGGCGGGCTCGGCGTGAGCCGGCGCGGCGTCGATGATCGGGGTCGGTGCGGTGCGGTTGGGGTCCCACACCGGCTGCTTCACCTTCTCCTCGACGGGCCCCGGCATCGCGAGCGGGGGGCGACGGGCGGGCGCGGCGTCGTCGACCATCACCGCCTCGACGGGCAGCGGGAGCTCGGAGGTGGGCACGTCGACCGGCAGTGCTTCGGGTTCGACCGGCTCCCGGACCGGGGCCGTGGCGATCGGCTCGACAGGGGCGGGCTCGGGCTCGGCAGTGACCGCGTAGGAGGCCAGGGCGGCGGCCAGCGCGGAATCCGTGGGCGCGGCCGAGGTGCCGGGTGCGGGCGCGGCGGGAGGTGCGGGCGCGGCGGGGGGTGCGGGCGCCGCGACCTGCGGCACGGGCACGGTCTCCGAAGCCGGTGCGCCGCCGGTCTCGAGCGCCGCGGGGCGGGCGACGTCGTCGTCGGCGGCGACCACGGCCTCCGTGCGGCGACGCCGGCTGGCCCAGAAGGCGACGTCGACGAGCCCGACGGCCAGGATCAGGTCGCCGAAGGAGATCGACTCGTCGAAGGGCGGGTGCGGCAGCACGATGATGTCGCCCAGGAACTGCAGCAGGTCGTCGCTCCGGGCGGGCTGCTGCTTCACCGTGGTGTCGATGTGCGCGCCCTCGTAGCCCTTGACCGGCATGCCGAGGTTGAGCCCGATCACGAGCGCGTTGCACGCGATCCCGATGGCGATGACGCCCATGCCCCGCACCGAGAGGTTGATGAGGCAGAACCCGAGCAGGAGGGCGTAGGAGAACATCAGCAGGCCGATGCCGAGATCGTCGTAGCGGGCCCGGTCGACGTGGACGTACTCCAACGCGATCTGGATCGCGAGCGCGAGGATCAGTACCCACGCCGAGACGATCGGAATGCGCACCAGGCGCTTGAAGCTGCCACGGGTGACGAGGACCGTGGCGAGCGCGAGGCCGACGGCGATGGCCAGGAATCCCACGGGTCCAAGCTAGTCAGCCGTCGGCGCGTCGCCAGGGATGCCGGGCCCTACGATGCCCACGAACCGCCGCCCCTGCGGCGACCGGGGAGGCCCCGTGGAAGACGTGCGGTACGAGGTCGACGGCGCGGTGGCGCGCATCACCATCGATCGCGCCGAGCGCCGCAACGCGATGTCGTTCACGGTGATGGCGGGGCTGCGGGAGGCGTTCGCGCTCGCGAAGGCCGACGACGCGGTGCGCGTGCTCGTGCTCACGGGCGCGGGCGACAAGGCGTTCTGCGCCGGGGCCGACCTGGGCGGGATCGCGGACCTCGGCGAGGCCGCGGCCCACGACGGCCGGGGGCTGCTCCCGGCGCTGTTCGCCGACCTGTGGGGCCTGGGGAAGCCGACCATCGCCCGCGTCCGTGGCTTCGCGCTCGCGGGCGGCTTCGGGCTCGCGCTGGCCTGCGACCTCGTGGTGGCGGCCGACGACGCGCAGTTCGGCACGCCCGAGATCGACGTCGGGCTCTGGCCCTACATGATCACCGTGCCGCTGCTCCGGGCCATCCCGCCGAAGCGGGTGCTCGAGCTGATGATGACCGGGCGCAGGGTCGGCGCCGCGGAGGCCGAGCGGATCGGCTTCGTCACCCGCGTCGTTCCGGTCGACGAGCTCGACGCCGCGGTCGACGAGCTCGCGGCGACGCTCGCGACCAAGAGCCCGATCGTGATGCGGTGGGGCCGCGATTCCTTCTACCGCGCGCTCGACCTCACCGCCGACGACGCGCTCGCGTACCTCCAGGCGATGCTCACCGTCACCAGCCACACCGACGACACCGCCGAAGGGGTCGCGGCGTTCGCAGAGAAGCGCGCCCCGCGCTGGACCGGGCGATGACCGATCCCCGGCACGACTGGGGCCCGCTCGTCGGCGGGCTGGCCGAGCGCCACGCGCGCGCCGACGCGATGGGGGGCGAGAGGTTCGTCGAGCGCCAGCACTCGCTCGGCAAGCTCACGGTGCGCGAGCGGCTCGACCTCCTGCTCGACCCGGACACGTGGCTCGAGTACGGCAGCCTCGCCGACCACATGGACCCGGGTCTCGGCGACCGCTACCTCGCGGCCGACGGCGTCGTGTGCGGCGTCGGCGAGATCGACGGCCGGCGCGTGGCGGTGATCGCCTACGACTTCACGGTCATGGCGGGCGCCATGGGCGAGATCGGTGAGCAGAAGACGCACCGCATGCGCGAGCTCGCGTTGCGCCAGCGGATCCCGATCGTGTGGCTGCTCGACTCGGCCGGCGCCCGGATCCAGCAGGCGGCGGGCTCGCGCTTCGCGGGGTCCGGCGCGCTGTTCCGCGAGCAGGTCGCGCTGAGCGGGGTGCTGCCGATGGTGGGCGCGGTGATGGGCCACTGCTCGGCCGGCACCGCCTACATCCCGGCGCTCACCGACTTCGTGCCCATGGTGAAGGGCACGTCGTCGATGGCGCTGGGTGGTCGTCACCTCGTGAAGGCCGCGGTCGGCGAAGACGTCTCCGAGGAGGAGATGGGCGGGTCGGCCGTCCACACGAGGATCAGCGGCGTCGCCGACCTCGAGGTGGCCGACGACGCCGAGTGCCTCGCCACCGTGCGCCGCTACCTCGCGTTCTTCCCGTCGCACAACCAGGAGGCGCCGCCGATCGCGGCGTGCACCGACCCCGTCGACCGCCGGGTCGAGGAGCTCTACGACATCGTGCCCACCGCGCCCCGGCGCGCGTACGACATGCGGAGGGTCGTCACCGCGGTCGTCGACGACGGCGACGTGCTGTGGATCAAGCCCGACTACGCGAAGAACGTCGTCACCGGGCTCGCGCGCGTCGGTGGCCGACCGATCGGGGTCGTCGCCAACCAGCCTATGGTGCTGGGCGGCGCGCTCGATGTGAACGCGGCCGACAAGGCGGCCCGGTTCGTGTGGCTGTGCGACGCGTTCGGGATCCCACTCGTGTTCCTGCACGACGTACCCGGCTTCATCGTGGGCAGCGCGGTGGAGAAGCAGGGGATCATCCGCCACGGCGCCAAGATGCTCTACGCCGTGAGCGAGGCGACCGTACCCAAGGTGAGCGTGGTGCTCCGCAAGAGCTACGGCGCGGGCTACTTCGTGATGAACGGCACCGCGTACGAGGCCGACTACGTCGTCGCCTGGCCCACGGCGGAGATCTCGGTGATGGGTCCCGACGGCGCGGTCAACATCATCTTCCGCCGCGAGCTCGACGCGATCGACGACGAGGAGGCCCGGGTCGCGCGGCGGCTCGAGCTCGCCGAGGAGATCCGCTCGACCATCGATCCGTACGTCGCCGCCGGCTACGCGGTCGTCGACGACATCATCGACCCGGCCGACACCCGCGCCGCCATCGCCCGGGGTCTCGATGCCGCGGCCACCAAGCGGGTCGACCGCCCCTGGCGCAAGCACGGGGTCCCGCCCGTCTGACGTGCATCCGGCCGCCGATTTCGGGTCGGGGTCGAGGTCGGGTGCGGATGGCTACGGTTCGTCGGTGACCACGGATTCGGGGACCGAGTGGTGGACGCGCTGGCAGACCCGTTTCCTGCTGTTCACGGGGAAGGGCGGGGTCGGCAAGACGACGATCGCGGCGACGGTTGCGATCGCGATCGCCGGAACAGGGAAGCGGGTGCTGGTCGTGAGCACCGATCCGGCCTCGAACCTGGACGACGTGTTCGGCACCGCGGTGCGCGAGGATCCGACGGCGGTCCCTGGCGTCGAAGGCCTGTTCGCGATGAACATCGACCCCGAGACGGCGGCCGACATCTATCGCCAGAAGGTGCTTGCGCCGTTGACCGGGGTCGTTCCGGAAGCAGAGTTGCGGACGGTCGAGGAACAGCTCTCGGGGCAGTGCACGGTCGAGATCGCCGCGTTCGACGAGTTCAGCGCGCTGTTGGCGGATCCGGACGCGACCGCGACGTTCGACCATGTGGTGTTCGACACCGCACCGACGGGTCACACGTTGCGGTTGTTGAGCCTGCCCGCGGCGTGGAGTCGATACATCGAGACGACCCCACAGGGGGCGAGCTGTCTCGGACCGCTCGCCGCGCTCGAGACCAAGCGCTCGCTGTACGAAGCGAGTGTCGAAGCGTTGGGGGATGCCGACCGGACGACCGTCGTGTTGGTGAGCAGGCCCGACCGCGGGGCACTCCGCGAGGCGGCGCGCGCGAGCGCCGAGCTCGCCGACCTCGGGATCGCCAACCAGTGGCACGTCGTCAACGGGGTGCTCACGGATCCCCTGGCCGGCGACGCCGTCGCCGTGGCGTTCGCGCGCCGCCAGCGGGCAGCCCTCGACGCCATGCCGGGACCGCTGGCGCTCCTGCCGACGACGACGGTCGCGCTCGTGGCCCGCGACCTCACCGGGATCGACGCGCTGAGGACGCTCTCGGCGGGTCAGCGATCTGCCGACGTCGGCGACCGACCCTCCGGGGAGGCGCCGCGGATCGACGACTTCGATGCACTCGTGGCGGAGTTGACGCGAGCCGGCCCGGGCGTGGTCATGGTCATGGGCAAGGGCGGAGTCGGGAAGACCACGATCGCGGTCGCAATCGCCGAACGACTCGCGCGGGACGGCCGGCGGACGCACCTCTCGACGACCGACCCGGCCGGACGACCGACCGACCTGGTCCCCGATCCGCCTCCGAACCTGACCCTGGGTCGGATCGACCCCGCCGCGGAGGTACAGCGCTACGTGGACGAGAAGCTGCGCGCCGCGCGCGAGCTCGATGTGGAACGGCTGGCGTTGCTCGAAGAGGACCTGCGGTCTCCGTGCACCGAGGAGCTCGCCGTCTTCCAGGCCTTCTCGAGGCTGTTGCGGCTCGGCCGTGACCGATACGTCGTCATCGACACCGCACCGACGGGCCACACGCTCCTGCTGCTCGACCGGACCGGTGCCTACCACCGGGACGTCATGCGGAGCGGTGGATCGATGCCTGGTCGCGCGACCACACCGCTCATGAAGATTCGCGACCGGGCCTTCACGAGGGTCCTCATCGTCACCCTGGCCGAGACCACGCCGGTCGACGAGGCCGCGGCTCTGCAGGCCGACCTCCGACGCGCCGGGATCGAGCCGTTCGGCTGGGTCGTGAACGCGAGCCTGGCCGCCAGTGGCACCCGCGACCCGGTCCTCCGGCGCCGCGCCGCCCTCGAGCACGTGCACCTCCGACGGATCGTCGAGGAGCTCGCGACGAGGTGTTGGATCATCCCCTGGGACCCGCAGGCATCCGGGTCGTCGAACGGCCGGTCGGCCACCGTCCCTCGTAGCACCGCGTGAGATCGGCCGCCGGCGATTGCGTAGGGTTCCGGCATGGCTGAGGTGCGAGCGGAGATCGCGGCGAACGTGTGGCAGGTCATCGCGGAGGAGGGCCAGACGGTCGCCGAGGGCGACGAGCTGGTGATCCTCGAGTCGATGAAGATGGAGATCCCGGTGATCGTCGTGATCCCCGGCGTGGTGCGCGAGCTCCACGTCGAGCCCGGGCAGCAGGTGCAGGAGGGCGACCTGATCGCGCTCATCGACGAGAACTGACGGTGATCCACTGGGAGATGCGCGGCGCGGTCGCGCTCGCGACGATCGACCGGCCCGAGCGCAGAAACGCCCTCAACGCCGAGCTCTGCGCCGCCCTCCTCACCCACGTGGAGGCCGCGCCCGCCGCGGGCGTACGGGCCGTCGTGATCACCGGCGCGCCGCCGGCCTTCTGCGCGGGCGCCGACCTCGTCACCCGGTTCGCGGCCGACACCGACACCGAGGCCGTCGCCGACGCGGGCTACCAAGCGCAGGATGCGCACGGGGGTGACACGTTCCGCCCTACGTTCGAGCAGCTCCTCGACGGGCTCGAGGCGTTTCCCGGCGCGGTGATCGCCGCGGTCAACGGCGCGGCCTACGGCGCGGGGATGCAGCTGGCGGTGGCGTGCGACCTCCGGGTCATGGCCACCGACGCCCGCGTCGCGATCCCCGCGGCCAAGCTCGGGATCGTGCTGAGCGGCGCCAACATCGCGCGGCTGCAACGGCTGGTCGGCCCGGGCGCCGCGTCGAGCCTGTTGCTGGGCGCGGAGGTGCTCGACGCGGCCGACTGCGCTCGCGTCGGTTTCGCGCAACGCACCGTGGATGACGCGCTCGCGGCAGCGCTCGAGTGGGCCGGGCAGATCGCGGCCCTGGCGCCGCTGTCGGTGTCGAGCCACAAGCGGGCGCTGCTCGGAGCGCCGGCCGGCGCGATCGCCGAGCTCGAACGCGCCGCGTTCGCGAGCTCCGACCTGCAGGAGGGCATGGCGGCCTTCGCCGAGAAGCGCCCGCCGCGGTTCGAAGGCCGCTAGGAACGCATACGGGGTCAGTAGTTCTGCGGCAGGACCCGCTCCAGGTACACGTAGAACACGAACAGCACCGCGAGGAACGGGATCACGCCGGCGAGCCAGGTGGTCCAACGCGGGTAGCGGTGGAAGACCAGCCACCACAGGCCGCCCACGATCAGCACGAAGAAGCCCCAGAGGTAGGTGGGCGCGAGCGACGTGCCGGTGGCCGCGCTCTCGGCCTGGGCGAGGCTCTCGGTGTTCTTCGCGGTCGACGCGGGTGCGGAGGCCGCGGTCGGCAGGGGCGCCTCGTTCTTCGGTAGCACGAGCGTGGCCTGCACGATGAGCCGTTGCGACGCCGAGAACTTGGGGTTGCACGTGGTGAGGGTGAGCGTCGCGTCGGGGGTCGGCGTGAGGACGTCGGTCTGCGTGGGCGGGACCGCGAACGGCTTCTTGTCGACCTTGTACGTGAACGTGCCCTGCGTGGTCGTGATCTCGATCGGGTCACCCACGTCGAGCTCGTCGACCCGGTTGAACGGCGCGCCGTAGGTGGTGCGGTGGCCGGCGATGGCCGCGTTGCCGATCTGCCCGGGCATGGGCGTGGTCGGGTAGTGACCGGGTCCCTTGCGCAGGTCGGGCACGCCCACGCCCTGCACGACGTACTTGTCGACCCCGATCTTCGGGATCACGAGGTGTCCGATCGCGTCGCCCGGGGGCGGCGTCGGCGCCGCCGCGGTGGTCGTGGTGACGGCCGGCGCGCCCTCGGCGGTGGTGGTCGTGGGGTGCTGGTGGATCTCCCGCTTGAACTGCGACGCGAGCTTGCTCTGCTGCTGCGACTCGTAGATCCCGGTGCCCCACAGCTGGTAGGCCACGAACAGCAGGATCAGCAGGCCGAGGGTCACGAAGATCTTGCCGACTGCACCCACGACGTTGCGCACGACGACGGAGCGTAGACGGGCACCCACCCGGTTCCCCTCCGGGCCATACTCCGACATGGCCGCGAAGCCGACACCCGCAGACGCCCACCCGTCGGCGCCCGAGCCGCCCGCCGGTGACGGGGTGGTCGAGCTGTCGACGCTGTCGTCGCGGGAGGAGTGGGAGGACGCCCGGATCGAGGGCGCCGACCTGGTGGGGGAGCGGATCGAGCACCTCCGGCTCGACCGTTGCACCGTGGCGCGCACCGCGCTGACGACCGCGCAGCTCCCGGGCCTCGCGTTGGTCGACGTCTCGTTCACCGACTGCGAGCTGTCGGGCGCGGGGCTCCACGAGGCCTCGCTCCTGCGGGTCGAGTTGCGCAACTGCCGGCTCGCCGGCGTCGACCTCTCCGGGGCCCGCCTGCGCGACGTGCGGCTCGTCGAGTGCAAGCTCGACGGCGCCAACCTCCGCTTCCTCATCGCGGAGCGGGTGGAGCTCCAGGGCTGCTCGGCCGTGGACGCCGACTTCACCGAGGCCACGCTCACCGGGGTCGCCTTCGACCGCTGCGACCTGCGGCAGGCCGACTTCACCAAGGCCTCGATGGCCGGGACCCGGCTCGCGGGGTCGAAGCTCGACGCGGTGCGGGGCGTGGCGACCATGCGCGGCGCGATCGTGGCGCCGGAGCAGGTGATCCCGCTCGCGTTGAGCCTGCTCGGGGGCGTGGGGCTCGAGATCGAGGGCGATTCCGACCCCTGATGGCGGCCCGGCCCTGGTTGGTCACTCCGACCGGTGGTTCCCTACAATCAGAAGTCCTCGAGCCCCGGGTCCCGGAGGCGTTGTGTCCGTCGTCTGTCTCCGCTCCGTCGTGTGCCTGTTGGGCCGGTTCCCCGCCCTGACCGGCCTCGACCTGACGGTCGACGAAGGCGAGATCCTCCTGCTCAGCGGACCCAACGGCGCCGGCAAGACCACCCTCCTGCGCGTGCTCGCGGGCCTGTTGCCGATCCACTCCGGCACCGCCGAGGTCCTGGGGTACGACCTCACCCAGGACCGCCGCGGCGCCCGCCGGTCGCTCGCCCTCGTGGGCCACGACACCGGCTGCTACGACGACCTCACGGTCATCGAGAACCTTCGGTTCGCGGCCCGTGCCTCCGGCCGCTCCGCCGACGCGGTCGCCCCGGTGCTCGAGCGGCTCGGGCTCACGCGCCTCGGCGGGGTCACGCACGCGCGGCTGTCCGCGGGGCAGCGCCGGCGCCTGTCGCTGGCCGCGGCCCTGGTGCGCGACCCGTCGCTCCTGCTGCTCGACGAGCCGCACGCCGGCCTCGACGCCGACGGCCGCGAGACGCTCGACGCCGTGCTCGCGGCGGCCCCGGGCGAGGGCCGCACCGTGGTGCTGGTCTCGCACGAGCTCGAACGGGCCCGGGCCCTGGCCCACCGCGAGGTCGTCATCACCGGTGGCCGCGTCCAGTCGGCCGCCGTCCCCGACGCGTCCGAGCCCGCGGCCGCCGCGTCCGCCGATGTGACCGATGCCACCGGCTCGGCTGCAACTCCCGCCCCCCGGGTGACGTTGTCCGCTGATGTGAGCGAGTCGCCCGACGTGACGGTGCCCCGGTGAGCATCTGGAGCGAGGCCCGCCTCGTCGCCGGGAAGGACCTCCGGATCGAGGCCCGGTCCAAGGTCACCCTCACGCAGGTGCTCCCGTTCGGGGCGATCGTGCTGCTCCTCTTCGCCTTCGCCCTCGACCCCGACCGCGGCATCCTCACCAAGGCGGCGCCCGGTCTGTTCTGGGTCGCCGTGCTCCTCGCGACCCTGCTCGCGGTCGCGCGGGCGTTCTCCATCGAGGAGCAGCACGGTGCCCGCGACGCCCTGCGATTGTCGGGCCTCGACGGCGGTGCGGTGTTCCTCGGCAAGATGGGCGCGATCGCGGTCGAGCTGCTCGGGCTCGAGCTCGTCCTCGGGATCGGCGTCGTCGTCTTCTACGACATCCGCATCGAGCGGGTGGGTGTGCTGCTCCTGGCCGCGCTGGCCGCGACCGCCGGCCTGGCGGCCACCGGTACCCTCTACGGCGTGCTCGCCGCCGGTCTGCGGGTGCGTGAGACCCTGGTGCCGTTGCTGCTCCTCCCGGTGCTGGCCCCGGTGATGCTCGGTGCGACCCGATCCTTCGAGGCCGCGTTGGGTGGAACCACCTCCGACGCCTGGCCCTGGATCGAGCTCCTCGGATTGTTCGCCGTCATCTACGTGACCATGGGTGTCCTCGCGTTCGGGCCCCTGTTGGAGGAGGTATGACCACGCGCTGGACCCGCACGCCCACCACCGCGCCGGCCGGTCTCTTCCCGCGTCCCGTGAGCCGCGCGCTCGGCTGGATCACGCTCGCCTCGCTGGCGGTGCTCGTCATGTTCGGCCTCGGCGCCACGCCGCCCGACGCGATCCAGGGCGACGCGGTCCGGCTCCTCTACCTCCACGTCCCGTCGGCCTGGCTCGCCTACCTCGCGTTCGGCGTCACGTCGCTGGCCTCCGCGCTCTACCTCTGGCCCCGCACCCGCAACATCGCCTACGACCGCATCGCCGGCGCGTCGGCGGAGCTCGGCGTGGTGTTCACCGGGCTCACGCTGGTCATGGGCTCCCTGTGGGGCCGCCCGATCTGGGGCGTCTGGTGGGCGTGGGACGCGCGCCTGGTCACCACCGCGGTCCTGTTCTTCCTCTACCTCGGCTACCTGGCCCTGCGCCGGGTGCCGGGCTCGGAGGAGGGCAACGCGAAGCGCAACGCGATCGCGGCGATCATCGCCTTCGTCGACGTGCCGATCGTTCACTTCTCGGTCACGTGGTGGCGCACGCTGCACCAGCAGGGCACCGTGTTCAACCCCGACCTCAACGCCAAGATCCACGGGTCGATGGCGTTCACCCTCTGGTGGGGGGTGCTGGCGTTCACGCTCCTCTACGTCTGGCTGCTCGACCTCCGCTACCGGCTCGCGGTCCTCGACGACGGCCTCGCCGGCGCCGAGCTCGACCTTGCGATCGCGGAGCGGATCGCGGCCGACAGCCCGGCGCGCGAGCCCGTCGCGGCCACGGTCGACGCCGCCTCCGCCGCCCGCGTCGAAGGGAGCGCCCGATGACCGACGCGGGCTACGTCTTCGCCGGCTGGGGCATCACCGCGCTCGTGCTCGGCGGCTACACGCTGCGCATCGTCCTGCGGACCCGTCACGCGCAGCAGGTCAGCGAGCGGATGGAAGAGACGTCTGCGTGACGATCGCCCCGCCCGACGACTCGCCCGACGCGGGCCCCGAAGGTCCGCCGCCGTCCCGCACGCCCCGGCCGCGCAAGAAGCGCCAGCTCCGCTACATCGTGGCCGCGGCGCTGTGCGGCGTCGCGGTGATCGCGCTGCTCGTCCTCGGGCTGCGCGGCAACATCGAGTACTACCGCTCGGTGAGCGAGGGCGTGAAGGAGCCGGTCGGGCAGCGGTTCCGGCTCGCCGGCGCGGTCATCCCGTCGACGGTGCACGAGCAGGGCACCAAGATCGTGTTCGAGGTCACCGACGGCAAGAAGACGGTCGAGGTGCACCACTCGGGTGACGAGCCGCCCCTGTTCCGCACCGGCATCGACAAGGGCC
>JADGOM010000116.1 GCA_017882925.1 Acidimicrobiia bacterium
ACGCCATCGGCACGCCGGCGGCCGCCGCCCTGCGCGGGAAGGCCGCGATCGCCAATGCGCGTCTTGCCTTCGAGCACTACGAGTCCGTGCTCGCCTCCGAGCGCTGGAAGCGCCTCGCGGCGGCGGGTGGCAAGCCTCAGCGGCCGCTGTGGGCGTCCACCGGAGTCAAGGACCCGACCTACGAGGACACCCGCTATGTGGTCGAGCTGGTCACCAGCGGGGTCGTCAACACCGCGCCACAACCGACGATCGAAGCGGTCGCGGACCACGGCGTCGTCCGCGGCGACACCATCCGCGGCTCGTACGACACCGCTCGCGCGTCCCTGGATGCGCTCGCCCCGCTCGGCGTCGACTACGACGACGTCGTCCGGGTGCTCGAGGAGGAGGGCGTCGACAAGTTCGCGACCTCGTGGCACGAGCTCACCGACCTGGTCGCGTCGCGGCTCACGAAGTAGCGCGCAGCGCTCAGGTGCGGCGTCGGTAGGCGCGCAGCGCGAGCGGCACGAACACCACCACGAACCCTGCGCACCACGCGAGCGTCCACACCAGCGGGCCACTCACCGCCCCGCCCGTGAGCAGGCCGCGCAGCGCCCCGACCAGGTGCGTCAGCGGGTTGGCCCGCACGAAACCCTGGAGCCAGCCCGGCAGGGTCGAGGCCGGAACGAAGATCGTGGACGCAAAGGTCAACGGCATGATCAGCGTGTACAAGATGCCGGACACAGCGCCGGGGGTCCGGGCGATGAGGCCGAACCATACCGAGATCCAGCTCATGCACAGCGCGAACAGCAACGCGAGCGCGACCGCCGCGGCGGCCGCCCAGATGCTCGTCGTGATCCGGAAGCCGACCAGCAGGCCGAAGCCCAGGGTGACCGCGATCGTCGTCGAGTAACGGACGATGTCGCCCATCACCGCGCCGACGAGCGGCGCCGCCCGCGGGATCGGCAGCGCGCGGAATCGGTCGAAGATGCCCTTGGTGATGTCCGTGTTCAGGTTGATCCCGATCGGGACGGCCACGAACGCGAGCATCTGCGCGAGCAGACCGGGCACCACGAACTGCAGGTACTCCTTCGGCGAACCGGAGATGGCGCCGCCGAAGACGTAGACGAAGATCGCCATGAAGAGAACGGGCGTCGCCACGACGTCGAACAGCTGCTCGGGAGTGCGCCGGAGCTTGATCAGGCTGCGCACCATCAGGGCGAGCGAGTGCCGGACCAGCGGGAACGGTCGACGCTGGGCCGGTCGGACCCGCCCGGCGGTCGCGGCGCTCGAGGGCGGGGTGCTCGCGGTCGCGGCGCTCGAGGGCGGGGTGCTCATCGCGCGTCTCCCGCCGTGGCGCCGGGCGCGCTCGGTCGGCCGGCGCCAGCCGGCCGACCGTCGTCGTCGTCCACCGGCTGACCGGTCAAGGTGAAGAACACCTCGTCCAGGCTCGGCAGGTGCAGCGACAGCTCGATCACCCCGATGCCCTGAGCTGCCAGCCTCGCGACCGCCTCGGTCATCGCGGACTCGTCCGCAACCGGGACCGCAAGGATTCCCGCGCGGACCACCTCGACGGAAGCGCCGGGGGCGACGTCCCGAAGGATGCGGTCGACCCGCTCGACGTCTGCCAGGTCGGCCGGGCGCACCTCGAGGGTGCGCGCGCCCACGATCCGTTTGAGCCCGTCGGGTGTGTCGTGGGCGATCACCCGGCCGTGGTCGATCACCGTGATCTCGTCCGCGAGCGCGTCTGCCTCTTCGAGGTACTGAGTGGTGAGCAGGACCGTCGATCCCTCGGTGACGAGCGACCGCACGACCCCCCACATCTCTTCCCGCTTGGCCGGGTCCAGGCCGGTGGTCGGCTCGTCGAGGAACACGATCTCCGGGTGGCCGACGAGGCTCGACGCGAGGTCCAACCTCCGTCGCATGCCGCCGCTGTAGGTCTTCGCGATCCGGTCGGCCGCGTCCGCGAGATCGAACCAGTCGAGGAGCTCCGCGGCCCGGGCCCGCGCCTCGCCCAGCCGCAGGTCGAGCAGCATCCCGATCAGAACGAGGTTCTGGCGCCCGGTCAGGTCCTCGTCGACCGACGCGTACTGACCGGTCAGCCCGATGGCCTCCCGCACCTTCTGGGGATGCTTCGCCACGTCGTACCCCGCGACCCGCGCATGACCGCCGTCGGGCTCGATCAAGGTGGCGAAGATTCGGACTGCCGTGGTCTTCCCCGCGCCGTTCGGGCCGAGGACGCCGAGCACTGTCCCGCGGCGGACCGACAGGTCGACGCCGCGCAGGGCCCGGGTCCGGCCGAAGTTCTTGATCAGTCCTTCGGCCTCGATGACGATCTCGGAGGTGTCCGCCACAGCGTCGAGTCTGCCTGCCGGCGCCGACGGTGTCGCGCGAATACCCGGCGGACCGGCGTCGGCCGACCGTCGGTCAGGTGTGCGGCGTCGGCCGCCAGAGCACGATCGCGCCAGTCGTCCGCACCCGCTTGGCCCGCTGGCCGCGCGAGAACTCGACGACGTCGCCGCTCGGGCCGGCCGCGAAGACGCGCCGTCCCGGCTCGGCCATCCGGCGCAGCACCTCGACCTGATCGTGCAGCCGGAGCACCTCGGACTCGAGGGCTAGGATCCGCTTGATCCCGGCGAGGTTGATGCCCTCTTCCTGGGAGAGCCGCTGGATCTCCAGCAGCGTCGCGACATCGCGCAGCGAGTAGCGCCGGCCGCGACCCGAGGCGCGGCCGGGGATCACCAAGCCGAGTCGGTCGTACTGCCGCAGGGTCTGCGGATGCATGCCGGCGAGCTCGGCCGCGACGGAGATGACGAAGACGGGTGTCTCCTCGGACGGTGCCATCTCGGTCTCCTCTCCTTGCCTGGTGCGGCGTCGCGCCGCGCGCCTGTTCAGTCCTTCGCGTGTGCGAGCAGGTCCGCCCGCACGTCCTCGCCCTCGGTCGCCGCCGCAAAGGCCTCGACCGCGCGCCGGGCATC
>JADGOM010000117.1 GCA_017882925.1 Acidimicrobiia bacterium
ACGTCGAGCAGCGCGGCGCCCACGCCGCGGGACCCGCCCGTGACCACCGCTCGCCGGCCCTGGTAGCTGAATGGATGTGTCATGGCTCCTCGTCCCGTCGGTGGCCCATATCTAACAACTCCGTCACTGAACCGCAACCGATGTCCATCGAACAGCAAGAAATAGAGGCTGACGTCGCGATCACCCTCCGCGATCGTCTAACGCCGACGTCACCCTGGTGCCGCGAACTCCATGCGCATCTCACCTGCCAAATAGGTCGGTGAGATGCGCACGAACGTGGGTCAGCTGAGGGTGATGGCGCCGATGTAGGCGCTGGAGGGAAGCTCGATCGCGGTGGTGGGCCGGCCGGTGCGGACGTTCCAGCCCGCGATGCGGACGTCGTGCGCGTTGGCGTCGGCGCCGCGTTGGACCATGGCCCACACCGTGCCGTCGCCCGCGGCGAGCGCGGCCGGCAGGCGGAACTGCGCGGGCGCGGTGGGGAGGAGCTGCACCACCGTGCGGGTCGCGCCGGAGGCGAGGTCGGTGCGCACGAGCGCGGAGCCGTTGGCCGCGATCGAGAACAGGCCACCGCCGGCGACTTCCGCGCCCCGAAGCGGGCTGAGGCCCGCGGCCACCGGGAAGGTCCGGCGTACCGCGAGCGTGGTCGCGTCGAGTCCGATGGTCTCGTCGTCGGTGACGACCCAGACCGTCGACCCGGCGGTCGCGACGCCTCGCACCTTCACCACCGGGCCGGTCGCGGTGGTCAGCGGGACCTGCCGCGCGACCTTGGCCGTGCCGGCGTCGACGCGGCTCACGGTCGTGCCGGTGGTCGTCGAGTCGACGGCGACGATCCCGCCGGCCACGGGCACGACTGCGGTGGTGCCGGCGGCGTCTGGACTCGCGCTGCCCGCGCGCAGCTGCACCTCGCCGGTGCCGTCGCCCTTCGCCCGGTCGAACCGGTAGAGCACGCCGGGCCGGTTGACCAGCCAGAGGTCGCCCCCGCGCGCCGCGAGCGCGGGCAGCGCGTCGTCGGCCGGCGCCTCGCCCGCGGGGACCTGGCCCAGGTCGTCGACCCGGTTGGTCTCGGGGTCGAGCTGGCCGACCCGGCCGCTGAGCTGCTCGTAGAGGTAGACGCGGCCCGGGACGCCGAGCACCGAGCCGAAGCCCTGCTCCTCGAGCCGCTTGGGCGCGGCCGGCTGGTGCGGGTCGAAGCGCAGCGTCACGAAGCCGAAGGCCCACAGCGCGTGCGGCGACGACCTCGGCGCCGACGAACCGTCCGACTGCGTGAGCGCGGCGATCCCGACCCCCAGGGCGATCACGACCGCGAAGAGGATGGCGGTCGCCCGCTTCGAGAGACCCCAGTACCGGGACATGGGCGGAGATCCTTGCCGACGCCGGGCTCCCGGGCGCCGCGGGCGGCGCGGCCGACGGCCTCGGGCGCGCGCCGCGCGCCGGCTACTCGTTGTGGAAGTCCGGATCGCGCTTCTCCAGGAAGGCGTGCATGGCCTCCCCGGCGTCGGCGGTCATCGACGCGAGCACCTGGGTGCGGTTCTCGAGGTCGACCGCGGCCTGGTAGCTGCCGATCTCGAGCGCCGACCACATCACCTCCTTGGTCATGAAGACGCCGAAGGGGCTGTTGGCGCGGATGAGGTCGGCCTTGGCGAGCGCGGCGTCGAGCAGGTCGGCGTCGGGCACGAGGTCGGTGACCAGGCCGATGCGCTCGGCCTCGGCCGCGTCGAAGATCCGGCCCGTGAGCATGAGCTCGTGGGCGCGCGCCGCGCCGACGATGCGCGGGAGGAGCCAGCTCGTGCCGATGTCGCAGGCCGAGATGCCGATGCGGACGAACGCGACGTTGAAGCTCGCGGACGCGGCCGCGATCCGGATGTCGGAGCCGAGCACGAGCGCGAAGCCGCCGCCCGCCGCCGGGCCGTTGACCGGGGCGATGACCGGCACCTTGAGCCGTTGGAGCCGGGGGATGAGCCCGGTGATCCGCTGCTGGACGGCGAACGTCCGCTGCACCCGGCCGAGCTCCTCGGTGCCGGGCTGGGTGCCGTAGCCGCCGAGGTCGGCCCCGGCGCAGAAGCCGCGGCCGGCACCGGTGATGATCGCGGTCCGCAGCGTGGGCCGCGCGTCGATCTCGTCGCACGCGTCGTAGATCCCCTCGACCAGTGCCTGGTTCATCGCGTTGAGCCGGTGGGGCCGGTTGAGCGTGACCAACGCGACGTCGTCGCGCGGGTAGCTCACCAGTACCGCGTCGGCGTCGGGCTCGGTGGGGGAGAGCGGTTCCGCGGGACGGCGCGGCGCGGTCACCGGGACGCCCGCGTGAAGTGCGGCATGACCTCGTCGGCCACGAGGCGCAGCGTGGCCTCCGACGCCCGGTCGTAGCAGAAGAAGACGAACGACGTGATGCCCTGCTCGATGCGCTCGCCGATCCGGTCGACGATCGCGGGCGGGGTGCCGATGTAGCCACCCTCGTGCAGCCCCCAGCCGGGCCCGGGGAAGCGGCGGTCGGCCTTGGCCAGCGCTTCGGTGAGCGACGCGTCATCGGGCGCGATCACCAGCACGGCCTCCTGCGAGCGGCGGATCTCCGCGGGGTCGCGGCCGATCTTCCCGCACTCCGCGTCGAGCACCGCGACCTTGCGCTCGCACTCCGCGAGCGCGTACGTGGGGAGGTTCCACACGTCGGCGTACTTCGCGACGAGGGGCAGCGTGCGCTGCTCGCCCGCGCCGCCCACGTGGATCGGGGGCCGCGGGCTCTGGACCGGCGGGGGCAGGTTGGGGAGGTCGCGCACCTGGTAGTGGCGGCCCTCGAACGTCGTGCGCGCGCCGGCGAACATGCGGGTGATGATCTCGAGCGCCTCGCCGAGCTTGTCGGACCGCTCCGCGAACGTGCCCCACGGGATCCCGATCTCCGCGTGCTCGGGCTCGTAGGAGCCGCTCCCGACGCCGAGATCGACCCGGCCGTTCGAGATCACGTCGAGCGTGGTCGCCATCTTCGCCAGCAGGGCCGGATGGCGGAAGTTGTTGCACAGCACGAGGTGCCCGACCCGCAGGCGCGTCGTCTGGGCGAGGAGCGCGGTCGCCAGCGTCCAGCCCTCGAGCGCGGGCGTGTCGGGGAGCATCGGGCCGTAGAGGTGGTCGAAGAGCCACAACGACGAGAACCCGAGCTCCTCGCACAGCTGCGCCCGCGCCAGCAGGTCGGGATACCCGAACGCGAGCTGCGGGACGTAGATCCCGAAGTCGATCGGCGTCGTCGTGCTGTCTGCTGGCATTCGTCCCCCCGGATCACTCGCGAGCTCGGCCGGGTCACCCTACGCGCCCCGATCGAGTGCGTTCACTGACCACACCTGGTGTAGTCAGTGAACGCACTCTCCGTCGGGGGTCAGTTGTGGGGGATCTCGTTCCAGGGAACGTCCTTGTCGACGCGCGGCTCGCCCGGCAGCCCGAGCACGCGCTCGCCGAGGATGTTGCGCATGATCTCCGACGTGCCGCCCTCGATCGAGTTGGCCTGGAGCCGCAGGAACGCCTGCTGCGGACTCGAGAAGCCGAAGGTGCGCTCCTCGCGGGGGAGCGCGACTCGGTCGTAGCCGTCGTAGAGCATCGCGTCGGGGCCGAGCAGGTTCATGGTGAAGCTCATGATCGCCTTGTTGAGGTCGGCGAACGCGAGCTTGCCCACCGAGCCCTCCGGCCCGGGCACGCCCTTCTTGCGGTTCTGCGACGCGCGGATGTTGGTGATCCGGTTGGCCTCGGCCTGGCACCACAGCCGCATCAGCTCGTCGCGACGGCCGGCGTCGCGCGCGTCGTCGGGTAGACCGTTCCACGCGTCGACCGCGTACGAGATGGTCCCGGAGCCGCGGGGGGCGACCGACCCGCCGATCGACACCCGCTCGTTCATGAGCGTGGTCATCGCGACGCGCCAGCCGTCACCCTCGTCGCCGAGGCGCTCGGCGTCGGGGATCCGCACGTCGGTGAGGTAGACCTCGTTGAACTCGGCCTCGCCGGTCATCTGGCGGAGCGGGCGCACGTCGACGCCCGGCGCGTGCATGTCGGCCACGAAGTAGGAGAGGCCGCGGTGCTTCGGCGCGTCGGGATCGGTGCGCGCGAGCAGGAGGCCGCGGCTGGCGAGGTGGCCGAGCGACGTCCACACCTTCTGGCCGTTGACGACCCACTCGTCGCCGTCGCGAACCGCGCGCGTCGCCAGGCCGCCGACGTCGGAGCCGGCGCCGGGCTCGCTGAAGAGCTGGCACCAGACCTCCTCACCGGTGAAGAGCGGCCGGAGGTAGCGCGTCTTCTGCGCGTCGGTTCCGTGGGTCACGATCGTCGGCGCGCCCATGCCGTAGCCGATCGGGTTGCGCATGTAGGCAGCGGGCGCGCCCGCCTCGGCGAGCTCCGCCTGCACGAGCGTCTGCAGCTTGGGCGACACGCCGGAGCCGCCGGAACCTTCGGGGAAGTGCACCCACGCGAGGCCCGCGTCGAACTGCGCGCCGAGGAAGGCAGCCGCGTCGGTGGTCGCGGGCGGGAAGTCGGCCAGGAGCTGCTTGACGCGGCCTTCGATCAGCTCGTGCTCGTCCATTCCGGCGCTCCAGCCCGTTCGACAATCGACCCCGAATACGATACGGCGCGGGTCGCAGGCGGGCATTCTGGCGCACTTGACCGGGCCGCGTCGCGCCGACGATGTTGTGCCCATGGACGGACCTCACATCAAGATCGGCGTCATCCACGACTTCCCCGCGGCCGACGGCGGCGTCAACTTCGAGTGGTCGCTGCTCCGTGGCATTCAGGAGGTGGTCGACGCCGGACGGCTCAACGCCACCTTCGAGGTCATCCACGAAGCCGCGATGGGCCTGCCGCTCCCGGGCGGATCCGCCGACACCGTGGTGCGGGCGTTCGAGCGGCTCGACGACGCCGGCGTGCTGGCGATCGTCGGCCCCGCGATCACCGACAACGCGCTCATCACGCGCCCGCTCGCCGACGCGGCCCAGATCCCGACCATCAACTACACGGGCTCGGACGAGTCGCGCAGCGAGTACTCGTTCCACTTCCAGATCGGGTCCCTCGAGGACGAGCCCTACTTCCTCGCGCACCACCTGAAGAAGAAGGGGATCAGAAAGGCCGCGCTGCTCCACGACCGCTCCTACATCGGCAAGCACATGGCCGAGTTCTTCGAGGCCGCGGCCGAGATCAACGGCATCGACGTCGCGACCCGGGCCCAGGTGCGCGACGACGGCACGAACGCGCAGGCCGCGGTCGACGCGGTGTTCGCCACCGACGCCGAGGCGCTGGTGTACGTCGGGCTCTGGGACGCCGCCCACGAGGTCGTGCTCCACTGGCCCGAGAACGCCCGACCGATGGCCGTGGCGGCCAACTCGGCGCTGATCTACGGCCACCACGACCAGGCCTGGGCGCGGGACTGGGAGGGCTGGGCCTACATCGACACCGTGTCGGAGAAGAACCCGGTCTACGCCGCGCTCTGCGCCGCGTCCGACGCCGACGGCCGGACCTCGGGCCCGGGCCAGGCCGGCGTCTACGACATCGGTCGACTGCTCGCCGAGGGCCTGGCGCAGTCGCACCCGCTCACCCGGGTCGACCTGATGAAGGGCCTGGAGAAGGTGCGCTGCCTCGACGCCGCCACCGGCGAGAAGGGCACCCTCATGGGCTTCGGCCACTACGAGCGCGGCGCGCTCAAGGGCCGGTACCTCGTCATCCGTGAGTGGCGCGACGGTGCCACCGTCGAAGTGGAGTACTCCGAATGAGCGACAACAATCCCAACGAGGGCGTCCTCGACGGCAAGGTCGTCATCGTCACCGGTGCGTCACGCGGCATCGGCAAGGGCCTCGCGATCGGTCTCGCCGAGGCGGGAGCGAAGGTCGTGGTGTCGGCCCGCACGGTCGACAACGCGAAGCCCGGTCTGCCCGGCACGATCAAGGAGACCACCGACGCGATCAACGCGGCCGGCGGCACCGCGGTCGCGATCCGCTGCGACGTGGGCGTCGAGGACGACATCATCAATCTGATCAAGCAGACCGTCGACACGTTCGGCCGCATCGACTGCCTCGTCAACAACGCGATGGCGCCCACGCGCGGCACCTACGACGAGACCACGGCGGAGATGTGGGACGAGTCGATGCGCGTCAACGTGCGCAGCCTGTTCATCTTCTCCCGCGAGGTCATCCCGGTGATGGAGAAGACCGGCGGCGGCAGCATCATCAACGTGTCGTCCGGCGGCGCCGCCCACGAGTCCAACCCGTTCCTGCCCCCGGGCTACTGCACCTACGTCGTGGCCAAGGCCGCGATGGAGCGCTACAGCACGAGCCTGGCCTTCGAGGTCGCCGACCGCGGGATCGCGATCAACGCGATGCGCCCCGGCGCGGTGAAGACCGAGCTCACCACGCTCGAGCTGCCACCCGACACCGACTGGAGCACGTGGCAGGAGCCGAAGGACGTGGTCGACGCGGTCGTGTTCCTGGCCCAGCAGCGCGGCGACACCTACACCGGCCACGTCGTCAACTCGCCGGACTACCTCACGCTCTGGCCGTGACGGGCGAGGCCCGCCTCCCGGCACCGGACGAACCGGTGGGGGAGACGGGCGTCGTCGCGTCCGACGGGCGCCGCGCGGGCGACCGCGGCTAGGCGGTTGCGGTACCGGGGTCGCGGAACTCGCCCGCCTCGGTGTGGATCTCGGGCTCGACGACCTCGGCCGCGTGGACGTCGTCGGCCGGCGGGACGAGCACCCGCCAGGCGAGCGCACCGATCACACCACCCACGATCGGGAAGATGATGAACACCCAGAGCTGGCTGAGCGCCCAGCTCCCCTGGAACACGGCGGTGGCGAGGCTGCGGGCCGGGTTCACCGACGTGTTGTCCACCGGGATCGTGATGAGGTGGATCACGGTGAGCATGAGGCCGACGACGAGCCCGGTGAACGGGATCGGCATCGACTTGCGGGTGGTGCTCGCGATCACGAACAGGAACAGCGCGGTGAACACGATCTCGACGGTGATCGCCGCGCCGAGCCCGAACCCGCCGGGTGAGTGCTTGCCGTAGCCGTTGGACGCGAACCCGGACAGCTTGGCGCTGAAGTTGGAGTGGCTGTTGGCGATGACGAAGATGATCAGGCCGCCGAGGAGGCCACCGACGATCTGGCCCCCGAGGTACCAGGGAACATCGGCGCCGCTGGTCTTGCGCGCGGCCCACAGGCCGATGGTGACCGCCGGGTTGATGTGGCAGCCGGAGATCGAGCCGATGGCGTAGGCGGCACAGAGGAGCGCCAGGCCGAACGCCAGGGCGACGCCGAGGACCCCCACCGATGACACACGGCCGGCGAACGCGCCGGTTGCGAGGACCGCGGTACCGGGTCCGCCGACGATGAGTATGAGCGTTCCGATCAGTTCGGCCACCGCGATGCGAGCCTTGTCGGGCATTGGGACCCCTCCCCGGGTGTGGTCCACGCGGGCGGATGGTCCGGACCCGCGTGCAGAGCTTGTGCGCATGTGTTTCTAGCCTTTGAGTGTCCATTTTCGGCGGATCTCGACCCGGGCCTGAAGATCCACGCTCAAGGTCGCGGGCCCGGCGCCGATGGTTCCTCCAGCGCTCGAGCCTGGATGCCGTGTTGCGCCGGGGAGCAATCTTCGGAGTAGCGCGGCTCCCAGGACCGAGCGCCTTCACGAGGGAGGCATGCATGCGGGACATGACCCGGCGAGGATTCTTCGGCCTGACCGCGGCGACCGCCGGCGGCATCGCCGCGATCCCGCTGCTCGGTGGCGTGGCCGGGGCCGACACCGCCCCCACCGCCACGAAGCCGATCTTCCGGCTCGAGCCGAACCCCAACGCGTGCAACGCGTGCCTCGGCCACCGCAACAAGCGGTTCGCCGACGAGAAGTCCGCCGACGGCACCCGCGCCCACAAGGGCTGCCACTGCACGGTGGTCTCCGCCGACGACATCGACGCCGCGGTCTACGAGCAGCTCTTCAAGGACGGCGGCACCGTCGACCTCCGCAACCCGGACACCGCGAATCTCGTGAAGGCCGGCGGCGGCTCGTCCGTCCCGGTGCCGATCGTCACCGCGCTCCCGCTCGCGGTCCTGCTCGGTGGGGGCGCGGCCGGCTATTGGTTCTGGCACAAGCGCCAGGACCGCCTGGCCGCCGAGCGCCGCGCCGCGGCCCACGCGGGCTCCGGCACACCTCCCGCCGCCTAGCGGCCTCTCCGGCCGCGCTCAGGCGCGGCGGAAGAGGGGGAGGGTCAGCTCGTCGTCGACGCGGGTGGGCACCAGCTCGACGCGGTCGCCGACCGTGAGCTCGTCGACGGGGCAGTCGAGCAGGTTGCTCACCACGAACACGCCCTCGTCGAGCCGCACGACGACCGCGCCGTAGGGCACCTGGTCGATGAACGCGGGCAGGGTCGGCGCATGGATGACGGTGAAGCTCCAGACCTCGCCCGACCCCGCCGACGTGACCCATTCCGTCGCGCGTGAGCCGCAGTGGGCGCACACCGGTCGGGGCGGGTGCCGGAGCGTGCCGCAGGCCGCGCAGCGCTCGAACCGCAGCTCGCCGTCGCGCAGCGCGGACCAGAACTCCGCGTCGGCGCCGCTCGGGTCGGGGCGCGGGATCGCGTCGGGGGAGGGTACCGAGAACGTCACCGGTCGACCCCCAGCAGCACCGCGCCCGACGGGTCGGTGATCGCACCGCAGGCGAACGCGACCTCCGCCCCCTCGACCTGGTTGACCGCGGTTCCCCGGAGTTGGCGCACCGCCTCCGGGAGGTGGTTGACGCCGTGCACGAACGCCTCCCCGTTGGATCCACCGTGGGTGTTGACCGGGAGCCCGCCGTCGGGCCATCGGGTCGCGCCGCTCTCGATGAACGGCCCGCCCTCGCCCATGCCGCAGAACCCGTACTGCTCGAGCGCGAGCGGGACCGTGAGCGAGAACGGCTCCACGACCATGGCCACGTCGACGTCGGCCGGCGTGATGCCGGCCCGGCCGAACAGGCGGCGGCCCGCGACCACCGCGCCCGAGTCGTGCTCGCCGTAGGCCGCGGTGGTGGCGAAGAAGTCGGAGAGCTCGGTGTGGATCGGCGCGCCGAGCTGCACGTGGCCGAGCACGGGGATCGCGCCGGCCTGCAGGTCGCGGGCCCGCTCGACGGTGGTGACGAGCAGCGCGACCGCGCCGTCGTTCTCGAGCGAGCAGTCGACGAGCCGGATCGGCTCCGCGATGGGCCGCGCTGCATACCAGTCGTCGAGGGTGATGGGGTCGCGCATGATCGCGTCGGGGTTGCGGCTCGCGTGGAAGCGCTGGGCGACCGCCTGCATCCCGAAGTGCTCGGCGCGGGTGCCGTAGACGCCCATGTGCCGCCGGCCGATGAGCGCCATCTCGTGCGCCGGCGCCGCGACGCCGAACGGGTGGTGCCACTGCCGGAAGTCGCGGAGCCGGCTGCCCGACTTGGCCCACGGCCGGCCGCCCTGGTTCGGGTCGCTGCCGTAGGACGCGGCCTTCGAGCGGTTGCGGGCGCGGAACACGATCACCTGCTCGGCCGTGCCGTGCTCGACGGCCATCGCCGCGAGCCCGAGGATGGAGGCCGCGCCACCACCACCCGACGGCGTGCGGGCCATGTAGCGGAGCTCGTCGATGCCGAGCGTCGTGACGAGGTCGACCTCGCTCACCTGCTCGACGTGGAAGCTGACGAAGCCGTCGACGGTGCGGGGCTCGACGCCGGCGTCGGAGCACGCGGCGCCGATGGCCTCGACGGCCAGGTCGAGCTCGGTGCGGCCCATGTTCTTCGCGAAGCGGGTCTGGCCGATGCCGGCCACGGCGGCGGTGCGCATGGGCCAGGAAGCTAGCCCGCGCACACCGTGACCGCCCCGACGGTCCTTCGACATCTCCCGCCCGACCCATCTCCCCACCCGCACATCCATCGCCTGAGCCGCTCCGTAGAGTCGACGTCTCCGAGGAATGAGGATCAGATGGGCATCCGGATCGTGAAGCTCGCCGTCGGAACCAGCGTCGTGTCCCTGCTGATGCTCGCCGCCGCGGGTGGCGCCGGCGCCGCGGGCGCGGTCGCCACCCACCGGACCGGCCGGGTCGAGGTCGCGGCGACGCCGGCCGCGGCGAAGCCGGTGAAGTTCACGATCAAGGGCTTCAGCTTCAAGCCGAGCAAGACCACGGCCAAGGTCGGCCAGAAGATCGTCGTGACCAACAAGGACTCGACCACCCACACGGTCACCGCCGACAAGGGCGCGTTCGACACCAAGGACATCAAGCCGGGTGGCTCGAAGACCTTCACGGTGAAGAAGGCCGGCACCTACCCGTTCCACTGCGCCATCCACCAGTTCATGAAGGGCACGCTCGTCGTGAAGAAGTGAGCCGCCGGCGCATCCTCCACTAGCTGGTGGCGCCCAACCACCCGAGCAGGGTCTGGGCGACGACGGTGATCGCGAGCGCGGCCACGACCGTGACGCTGATCGTCGCGACCATCCGGAAGCGCGGGCTGTTGACGGCGTCGCCGAGCACCGAGCGGCGGTTCGCGAGCACGAGGATGAAGCCCAGGATCACGGGCGTGATGATCCCGTTGAGGATCTGCATGTTGAGGAGCAGCCGGAACAGGTTGCCCGGGACCAACGCGACCGACGCCCCGACGAGGATCTGCGCGGAGAACAGCCCGAGGAACAGCGGCGCCTCGGAGAAGCGGCGCGACACCGAGCGCTCCGCGCCCACCGCCTCCGCGATGCCGTAGGCCGTCGAGAGCGGGACGACGGCGCCCGCGAGCGCCGACGCGCCGAGGAGGCCGACCGCGAACAGCGCCTCGGCCGCGTTGCCCGCGACCGGCCGCAGCGCCTTGGCCGCCGACGCCGCCGACGAGAGCACGCCGTGGCCGCCGATGGCGGCCGCGGTCGCGATGATGATGCACATGCTGATGAGGTTGGCGAAGATCGCGCCGCCCACCGCGTCGACCCGCTCGGCCGGGTACTGCTCCGGGCCGATGCCGCGGTCGGCGACGGCCGCGGCCTGGTACAGCTGCATGTAGGGCGTGATCGTCGTGCCGACGAGCGCGACCGCGACGAGCAGGAAGTCGTGGCTCCACGAGAAGTGCGGCCAGATGGCGTTGAGCCCGACCTGGCCCCAGTCGGGGTTCCCGAGGATCAGCGCGAGCGGGTACGCGAGGAAGGCGAGCGACAGGAGGAGGAACAGCCGCTCGGCGTAGCGGTACGAGCCGAAGGCCACCAGCGACCAGATGCCGATCGCGGCCAGCGGCACCGACACGTAGCGCGAGATCCCGAAGAGCTCGAGCGCGGCGCCGATGCCCGCGAACTCCGACACCACCAGCCCGAGGTTCGCGACCACCAGGCAGGCGATCGCGAACGTCGTCAGCCGCAGCGAGAACTGCTCGCGGATGAGCGACATCAGCCCTTCGCCAGTGTACGCGCCGAGCCGGGCCGACATCTCCTGCACCACGACCAGCGCGACGGTGATGAGCGTCATCAGGAACAGGGTCCGGTAGACCCAGGCCGAGCCGGCCGACGCGTACGTCGCGATGCCACCGGCGTCGTTGCCCGCGTTCGCGGCGATCAGCCCCGGCCCGAGGATGGCGAGGACCCCGAGCGGCCGGCGCCGCAGCCAGACCAGCGCGGCGCCGGTGCGCTCGCGCGCCGCGCTCATGTCCGGAGCCCCGTCCGGGTGAACCGGCGCGGCTCGGCCAGCGCGTCGACGAGGTCGTCGGCGAGGATGCGCCCGACCGGCGCGCCGTGGCTGTCGACGACGAGGAGCGACGACCCCCGCGACTCGATGAACGCCTCGACCACGACCTCGAGGTCGGCGTCGGGGGCCACCGTCACCGGCGCCGGCGCGGCCACGAAGGCGCCGAGCGGGCGGGTCGGCTCGGCGAGGAACAGCTCGAACACGCTGACGTCGTCGAGCATGCGGCCCGCGTCGTCGACCACGATCACCGCGTCGACGTCGGCGCGGTGCTCGTCGTCGGCGCGCAGCTGCTCGCGCACCTGCTCGACGACCGCGTCCGCCTTCACCAGCACGAGGTGGCTGGTCATGAGCCCGCCCGCGGTGCCGGCGGGGTAGCGGAGCAGGCGCCGGAGCCGGGTCGAGGCGTCGACGGGCATCGCCGCCAGGAGCCGCGTGCGGTCGTGCTCGTCGAGGTCGCGCAGGGCGTCGGCAGCCTCGTCGGGCTCCATCCCGGCCAGCAGCGCGGCGCCACGCGCGGGTGTCGACTCCCGGAGCAGGACCGCGAGCTCGTCGGCGTCCATCTCCTCGAGCGCGTCGGCCGCGGCCGCTGGCTCCAGCGAGTCGAGGAGCTCCTGGCGCTCGGTGCGGCCGAGCTCTTCGAGCAGGTCGGCGAGCTCGCCCGGCCGGAGCCGGTGCAGGGCCTGGTTGGGCCGCCGCATCCGCACCAGCCCGTCGGCCGTCCCGAACGGCTGGATCGACGCCCAGTCGATGACCCGGTCGGGGCGGGGCCGGGCCCGCATCCACGCGGGACCGAGCCGGCGCAGGAGGGTCTGGAACCCGACGTCCACGCCCACGAGGCGCAGGGCGCCGAGCGCACGCGCGAGGTAGAGGTCGGCGGCGCGGACGACGCGGACGCCCTCCACGTCGATGAGCTGGTGGTCGACCACGTCGGCTGTGAGCGCGACCTCACCCGGGCGGCGCACGAAGTCGCGGAGGTCGAGCCGGGCCGAGCGCAGCTCGACGCGACGCGCGGCGAGGCTCGCGATGAGGTCGGCCGGGACGAAGATCGCCCGGCGCCCGACCTTCACCACGAGGCCGGTCACCGGCGGGTAGGAGGCTCCCTCCCAGCGGGCGACGACGTCGACGACGCGGCCGACCTCGAGGCCGACCGAGTTGTGCACCGGCGCGCCGACGAGCCCGGCCATCGAGATGATGGATTCGGCCACGGCGCGCTGGGCCAGCAGACGGCGGGAGCGCTGTCCGCGGAGTTGGCGCAGGGGCGTGGCCGGGTGGAGACGGGAGAAGGCGCGAGGAGCCATGGGGACCTCTTCAAGGAACGGAGGTCGCGCCGGAGGCGGTGTGCACGCGTGGAGCGGGGCGCGCTACAGCGAGGAGGCGCGATGCGATGGCAGCCGCTGACTGGGGGGATCGTCCGTACGCATGCGCCTCACCTCCTCGTGGGCTCGTTCGGGTCGGTCGCGGTGCCGCCCGGCAGACGCCGGGCCGCATTCCGGCCCGGAAACGTTACCCGATTCGGGCCGGGGTCCGGGACCGCGACGAGGAGGTCCGGTCGGGGAAGCTCAGTTCGTGGAGCCCGGCGGCGGTTCGATCGGGCTGGCCGGCGGGGCGGTCGCTGCCGTGGGCTCGGTGGCCGGCGTCGGTGGCACCTCGACCTGGGTCTTGGCGGCCGGGGCCGGCTCGACGTCGTCCTTGGCGCCCTCGTCGAGTCCCTTCTTGAACTCGTGCTGGGCGCGGCCGACGGACCGGGCGAGCTTCGGGATCTGCGATCCGCCGAAGAGCAGGGCGATGACGGCGATGAGGATCAGGATGTCCGGACCGATGATCTCGGCGAGCATGGTCACTCCCTCGGGTCGGGGCCGCGGCCGGGGGGCGACCGGCGGCGCAACGCCCCATGATCCCACGGTGGGAGCCGGGATCACGATCGAGGGTTGGTCCGGCCGGTAGCTTGCGGGCCATGCTCGCCCTGGCCCTCGCGGCGGAAGCCGCCTCGGTGCGCGACTTCTCGTTCAACGGTGCGCTCTGGGTCGCCGGGATCGCGCTCGTGGCGCCGATCCTGGTGAACCTGGCCCCCCAGCTGCGGATGCCGGCCGTGGTCCTGGAGATCGGCTTCGGGATCCTCGTGGGCCCGGCGGTCCTCGACTGGGTCCACGTCGACGTGACCCTCGACGTGCTCGGGCTCCTGGGCCTCGCGTTCCTCCTCTTCATCGCGGGCCTCGAGATCGATCCGTCCCGCTTGCGGGGTCGGATCGGAAGGCTCAGCGGCGCATTCGGGGTGTCGCTCGTGCTTGCCGCAGGCCTCGCCTATCTGCTCAACGAGATCGAGCCGCTCCGCGACCCGTTGTTCGTCGCGATCGTGTTCGCGTCCACGTCGTTGGGCCTCGTCGTCCCGGTGCTGAGCGACGCGGGGGAGAACGCGACCATGTTCGGGCAGGTGGTCCTGGCCGCGAGCTCGCTCGCCGAGTTCGGGACGATCCTGCTGATCTCGCTGTTCTTCTCCCAACGCGCGTCGACCACGGGCTCGCAGGTGGTGCTCCTCGTGGCGTTCGTCGGGCTCGTGGCCATCGTCGCCTTCGGCATGATGCGGGCCGACGAGTCACCGCGCGTCGCGCGGACGCTCGTCGATCTCGAGGACACGTCGGCCCAGCTCGGGGTGCGCATCGCGATCAGCCTGTTGCTGCTCTTCACCGCAATGGCGACCGGTCTCGGATTCGAGGCCATCCTCGGCGCGTTCGTCGCCGGCGCACTGCTCCGGGTGGTCGATCGGCACGAGTACCTGATCCACGCCGGGTTCCGCCGGAAGATCCAGGCGATCGGCTACGGCTTCCTCATCCCGGTGTTCTTCGTCACGAGTGGCATGAACGTCGACATGAAGTCGCTGTTCGACCAGCCGCGCCACCTGATCCTCGTCCCGCTCTTCCTGTTGGCGCTCCTGTTGGTCCGTGGGTTGCCGGCGTTCTTCTACTCGACGTTCTTCGACCGGCGGCACCAGGTCGCGGCGGGTCTCCTCCAGGCGACGTCGCTGACGTTCGTCGTGATCGCGGGCCGGCTCGGCGTCGAGCTCGCGGTGTTCGATGCCGCCACCGGCGCCGCGCTGGTCTGTGCCGGGCTGCTCTCGGTGATCCTGTTCCCGGCGTTCGCGCTGCGGATCCTCGGCGACTCGCAGGCGGTCACGATCGGCAACGAAGCGGATGGGGACCCCGACCCGGACGTGATCCGCTGAGTTGAGCGCGTGAGGTCGTGAGGGCTCGTGTCGGCGACGCGCCTCATGCGCGAACCGGCGCGCACGGCTTCACGCCGCGGCCGCGCGAAACCGCAGGCCGGTGTCGTTGTGCCCGGATCGGATCAAGGATTCGCGGCGGCCCGCCGATGAACGCTCAACGCCGCGTGCACGGACGCGTACGGCCCGACGTCGGCGCGACGTCGCCAGGCACGCCGATGGAGTGAACGTTGCCGGAGATCCACTACGACCATCAGGCCCTGCAGCTGCTCGGGGTGCCGGGAGCGCGGCTGGCGACGGGCCTCCGTCAGCTCGACGTGAGCGAGACGACGATCCAGGAGCTCCTGCGCAACGACCTCGGGCTCGACGACCGCGCCATCTCCGAGGCGATGAGCGCGGCGGAGCGGCTCGCCGACGACGGCGAGCCCGGCGATCCGGAGCCGCCGCGCCGACGCGCGGACGACGTGGAGCGCGGCGGGCCCGAGCCGCGCTAGCGCGCGAGCAGGATGGTGCCGGGCTCGGGGACGTGGCCCCGCAGGCCGGAGTCGAGGCGGGTCGACGGCGTGAGCCGTGCGGCGACGTTGGTGAGGAGCAGCGGGCCGACCCCTGATGCGTCGGCTCCCGCGGCGTCGACCTCGACCGCCCAGCGCGCGGGGTCGTAGGTGAGCCGGCCCGAGCCGGGCGCGTCCTCGAACATGGTCGTGGGCCCCACCGCGCGGCTGCGCCACGGCCGGATCCCGGCCGCGGTGAGGGCGGCGAACGCGCCCTCGTCGGTGGTGACGACGCTCCCGGTCACCGCGCCGAACACCTCGGCCAGATCGCGGCCGAACTCCTCGGTCAGCCCCTCGACCACCGCGGAGTTGACGCCCCAGACCACCTGCGGGTGGAGGTAGCCGATGAGCGCCGCGCTCCGGAACGAGTCGAAGCGGGAGGAGTCGGCCGACGAGTAGAGCGCGCCGAGGGTGCCGGCCGCGGTCTCGAACGGGTAGCTGTGAAGCGTCTCGGAGAGCATCGACACGATCAGGAGCAGGGGCCGAACCTCGTCCTCGTTCCCGGGCGCGCTGCTGTCGACGCCCGAGGTGTCGTCGATCCCGAGGCGCACGAGCACGGGCACGAGCGCGGCGGCCTCGTCGTCGACGTCGGCCTGCGACACGGCCCAGGGCACGACGTCGTCGCCGACCCGGATGCGGCCGAGACCCCAGGCGACGGGCGGCGGCTCGTAGATGGTCTGGGGCACGGTCATGCGCGTGTCACCCTCGGGATCTTGTGCGGCGGTCCCAGCTTCAGCAGGGACTCGTTGGTGACCAGCTCGACGTCGGGGACGACGCCGAGCGCGTCGGCGACGGATGCGGTGACCCGCTCGCGCAGGTCGCCGAGCCCCTTCTTCCCGTCGTCGCGGTAGCCGACGCGCAGCTGCAGCACGTCGACCTCGCGTTGCGGCCGGATGATCTGGAAGATGCCGGAGCTCGTCTCGTCGACCAGCTCGATCGCGTGCCACACGTCCATCGGCAGGACGCTGCGGCCCTCGACGACGACCTCGTCGCCCTTGCGGCCCAGCGTCCAGATCCGGCCGTGCGTCCGGCCGCAGGCGCAGGGCGCGAGCGTGCGGCGCACCAGGTCGTCGGAGCGGTAGCGGATCAGCGGCGCGATCTTGTCCACCAGCGTGCTCGTGACCAGCTCGCCCGGGGTGCCGTCCGCCACCGGGTCGGTGCCCGACGGGTCGAGCGACTCCGCGTAGGCCGTGTCCTCCCAGTAGTGGCAGCCGTCGTGCTCGCGGCACTCGGTCGCGGCGCCGACGTCGCCGAGCGCGGTGTGCTGGAACAGCTCGAGCCCCCACTCGTCGGTGAGGCGGCGCGCCCGCGGCCCGATCGGCTCGCCGGCCCACGAGACGCCCTCGTAGCTCGCGAACGACTTCTCGGGGTCGACGCCCATCGCGGGCGCGTGCTGCTGGACACCCATGAGGATGGCGAGCGAGAAGTTGTACATGGCCGTCGGCCGGTACTTCTCGTTGATCGCGAAGAGGAACGGCACCTCGGCCGGGTTGTGGTCCACGAACACCGGGGTCGCCCCGATCCCGCGGATCGTGTCGTGGATCCCGGGGCCGCGGAACGTGAAGAGCACCTCGGTGAAGTAGTCGCCCGGCCGGCAGCCGAACTCCCAGAACTCGCGCACGAGGAAGCTGGGCCCGCTGCCCGCCGACGGTGCCGGGGTGGGGTCGCCGGTCGTGCCCGACGTGCTGAAGATCGCGCTGAACACCCCGCGGGTGCGGGGCTCGATGCAGAGCAGCCCGCCGTAGGGGTCGTTGTGCCGGTCGCGGTACGAACGGATCGCGTCCTTGTCGATGAACGGGACCTTCTCGTGGAAGTCGTCCATCGACTGCACGTCGGCCGGCGTGACCTTGGCCGCGTCCCACGTCTCGCGGATGAGCCCGCTGCGCTCGTAGGCCCACGGGATCAGGTCGCCGAGCAGCGTCTCCTCGCGGTGCCTCTCGATCTGCTCCCGCGGCATCGTCTCGATCTCGGGTACGAAGTAGCGCTGGTCGCGCGGCCGTTCGAGGAACGGTGCGCGTTCGGTGACGTCAGACATCCGCAGCTCCGTGCGAGAGGGGAGGGGCGACCGCGCCGGGCGGCGGGGTGCTCGCCCAGGTGCCGTCCCCGAGGGGACAGAGGTGGGTGGACGCGATGCCGCCGCCGGTCTCCACGGCCGCGGCGCCGCCCGCCTGCCAGCCGATGCAGATCCCGGTCTTGTCGGTGGGCGGGAGACGGAGGTCGGCGGGGGATGTCCAGGTGGTGGTCACTGGGCTACCGTAACGACCGTTATGGACGCCCGTCAACGACTCCTCCGCGCCGCGCTCGCGTCGGTCGCCGACCGGGGGTACGCCGACGCCGGGCTGCGCGAGATCGCCGCGGCCGCGGGGGTCACGACCGGCTCCGTGTACCACCACTTCGGCGGCAAGGACGAGCTCGTGCGGGCCGCCGTCCTCGAGCACGCCGACCTCGTGGCGCTCGAGCTGCAGGCCGCGGATCCCGGTCGGGACGCGCCCGCCGATGCCCGGCTCCGGGCGCTCGTGGGCGCGCTCGCGTCGTCGCGCGACCAGTCGCGCTGGCACCGCGACCTGGGCATCGTCATCAGCATCGAGCTGCCGAAGGTCGACGGCTTCCAAGACGTCTTCGTCCACATGCGGCCCGCGCTCGTCAACCTGATCCGCGGCATCGCGGCCGACGGCGTCGCCCGGGGCGACCTCGAGCTCGTGCCCGGCGTCACCGTCGTCGAGTTCGCCGACGGCGTGCTCGCGGGGATCGTCGGGCTCGAGCTGATGGCGGCACGCGGCTCGCTCAACGGCCCGCTCGACCGCGCGCTGCTCCTGCACGTCGACACCGCGCTCGCGGCCTCGCGCCCCGACCGCGCCCGTCGGACCGCCACCTCCCGGAGCCCAACCTGATGGAGAGCCCGTCGTCATGACCGAATCCGTCCTCCACACCCAGACCCTCGGCACGCTGCTCACCGAGCACGCCCGCAGCTACCCCGACCAGCTCGCGCTCGTCGACGGCGACGTGCGGCTCACCTGGCCCGAGCTCGATGCCCGCGTCCACCGCGTGGCCGCCGCGCTCACGGCCAACGGGGTGGCGCGCGGCGACCGGATCCTGTGGCTGGGTCAGAACAGCTTCCGCGTGCTCGAGCTGCTCTTCGCGTGCGCCCGCGTCGGCGCGGTGATCTGTCCGGCCAACTGGCGACAGTCGCCCGACGAACTCGCGTTCGTGATCGACGACGTCGACGCGCGGATCGTCGTCTGGCAGGAGGAGGAGGTCGGCGAGTCGGTGCGCGCCGGGCGCGAGCGGGCCGGGTCGAAGGACCGCGCCCTCTGGCTGCGCCACGACGTCGACGCCTCCCACCCCGAGTCGTACGAGGGCGTGCTCATCGCGTCGGACGCCGGCGCGGGCGGGGAGCCGACCGACGGCTCCGACGTCAACGACGCGGTCCTGATGATCTACACCGCCGCCTTCGAAGGCCATCCGAATGGCGCGCTCCTCTCGCAACGAGCGCTCATCGCGCAGTCGCTCCTGATGCTCCAGCTGCAGAAGCTCGACGGATCGGCCGTCTACCTCAACTGCGGCCCGATGTTCCACGTCGGCATGCTCTTCACGACGTTCCCGGTGCTGCTCGCGGCGGGCACCAACGTGATCGTGCCCCGCGTCGACGCCGAGGAGCTCTGCCGGCTCATCGAGGTCGAGCGCTGCACCGGCGGCTACATCATGGCGCCCACCGTGGAGCAGATCGTCGAGCTCAACGCCGACCGGCGCTACGACCTCTCGAGCCTGCGGGTCTCGGCGATGAGCGGCGGCGCGTGGGCCGAGATGACGACGCCCGACGACAGCATGTGGTGGTCGCGGCCCGGCGGCTACGGCCAGACCGAGACGTTCGGGATGTGCACGTTCAGCTGCCTGGGCGGTAGCGCGCCGCACGGCCGTCCGTCGCCGTTGGTGCAGCTCGCGATTCTCGGGCCCGACGACGAGCTGCTCCCGCCGGGAGAGGTCGGCGAGATCGGCGTGCGCGGCGTGACCGTGATGAACGGGTACCACAACCGTCCGGAGCTCAACGCGCAGCGGCAACGCAACGGCTGGCACCACACCAACGACCTCGGCCGCCGCGAGGCCGATGGCTCGGTCACCTTCGTCGGGCCGCGCGTGCGCATGATCAAGAGCGCGGCGGAGAACATCTACCCGGCCGAGGTCGAAGGCTGCATCGCGCAGCACCCGGCGGTCGCCGCGTGCGCGGTGCTCGGCGTGCCCGACGACACCTGGACCCAGAGCGTGAAGGCGGTCGTCGTCCTGCACGACGGCATGGACGCGACCGAGATCGACATCATCGAGCACTGCCGCGTGCGGATCGCGTCGTACAAGAAGCCGCGCGCGGTCGTGTTCGTCGCCGCGCTGCCGCGGGTCCCGATCGGGTTCGTCGACCGCGACGCGCTCGACGAGCAGCACGGCGGCGGCGGCTACCCCGGCGGCTGGAACCGCAGCGCCTGACCGGGTGGCGACGGGTGGAGGCCGGGACCGGCGGGGAAGGATCGCGTAGGTTGGGTGGATGCCGCTCGCCGAGTCCGCCCGCCGGTTCCCGCAGTCGGGGATCGCGACCCCGCACTACCTCGCCTCCGCAGCCGGCCTGGCGACGCTCGCCCGGGGCGGCAACGCCGTCGACGCGATCGTCGCGGCCAACCTCGCGCTCGGCGTCGTCGCGCCCTACTTCTGCGGCTACGGCGGCGACGTCTTCGCCATCGTGTGGGACGGCCGCGCGCACGGCTACGTGGGGTCGGGCCACTCGGCCGCCGCCGCGAGCATCGATGCGCTGCGGGGTGAGGGCCTCGAGCACATGCCGTACTTCAACGGGCACTCGGTCACGGTGCCCGGCGGGCCGCGCGGTTGGTTCGACCTGCTGGAGCGGTGGGGCACGAAGAGCTTCGGCGAGCTCTCGCAGGCCGCCATCGGCTACGCGCGCGACGGCTTCGAGCCCACCGTCCGCGGGCAGGGGATGATCACCGAGGCGGGCATGTTCTACGGGCCCGGGTTCGAGTGGCCCGCGATGTACAGCGAGGCGACGGTCGGCACCCGCCTGCGCCAACCGGCGCTGGCCGGCCTGATCGAACGCCTCGCCGAAGGCGGCCCCGACGCCTACTACCAGGGTGAGGTCGCGGAGACGATCGCGGCCACGATCCAGCGACGCGGCGGCCTCATCACCGCCGACGACATCGCCGCGCACCGCGGCGAGTGGGTCGACCCGATCCGCGCCGGCTTCCGGGGCGCGGAGATCCTCGAGCTGCCGCCGCCGACGCAGGGTGTGACCGCGCTCGAGATGCTGCGGATCGTCGACGGCTTCGAGCTCCCGCCCGACGGCCCCGAGCGCCAGCACCTCCTCGTCGAGGCGGCCAAGCTGGCCTTCGCCGATCGCGACACCTACGTGAGCGACCCGCGCCACATGACCGTCGACGCCGCCGCGATGCTGGCCGACGACTGGACCGGCGACCGCCGCGCGCGCATCGACCCGCGGCGCGCGTCGAGCCCCGAGCCCTACCGCGTCCCCACCGGCGGCACCGCGTACCTGTGCGCGGCCGACTCCGACGGCCTGCTCGTCAGCCTCATCCAGAGCAACTTCCTCGGCTTCGGCTCCGGCATCCACGTCGACGAGTTCGGCATCAACCTCAACAACCGGGGCTCCTCGTTCAACCTCTCCGAGGGGCACGCCAACGCCATCGCCCCGACCAAGCGGCCGATGCACACGCTGATCCCCGCGCTCGGGCTGCGCGACGGCGAGCCGTGGCTCGTGTTCGGCTCGATGGGCGGCGACGCGCAGCCGTTGATCCACCTGCAGCTGCTCACCCGCATCCTCGACGACCGCACCGAGCTCCAGGCCGCGCTCACCGCGCCCCGGTTCAACGTCGAGGCCGGGCGCTGGCGGGTCAAGACCGAGTGGCACATGCCGGCCGAGACCGTCGCCGGGCTCGAGTCGCTCGGCCACCGGGTCGAGTCGATCGGGCCGCTGGAGATGGGCGTGGGCCACGCGCACGCGATCGAGCTCGGTCCCGACGGCGGCTACGCGGTCGCCACCGATCCCCGCGCCGAGGGCGCGGCGCTCGGGCTCTGAGCCGAAGGGAAACCGACATGGACCTCGGACTGCACGGAAAGCGGGCGGCGGTCTCGGCCGCGTCGAAGGGCCTCGGCTTCGGGGTCGCAGCCGCGCTGAGTGCGGAAGGCGTGCAGGTCGCGATCTGCGGGCGCGACCCGGACTCGGTCGAGGCGGCCGCGGCGCGGATCGGCAACGGCACCATTGGACTGGTCGCCGACGTCTCCGAACCCGACGCGGCCACCGGGTTCGTCCGCGACGCGCGCGAGGCCCTGGGCGGGCTCGACATCGTGGTCACCAACGCGGGCGGGCCCCCACCCGGCAACTTCGCGTCGGTCACCCTCGACCAGTACGAGATGGCGTTCCGCCTCAACGCGCTCAGCGCGATCGCGATGTGCACCGAGGCGGTGCCGGGGCTGCGCGCGCAGGGTTGGGGCCGCATCGTCGCGATCACGTCGATCACCGTGCGCCAGCCGAGTCCTTCGCTGATCCTGAGCAACACGGCGCGCGCCGGCCTCACCGGCTTCCTCAAGACGCTGTCGCGCGAGATCGCGATCGACGGCGTCACCGTCAACTCGCTGCAGCCGGGCAGCCACGCCACCGACCGGCGCAAGGCCCTGGCGGGGATCGAGCCCGGTGACGCCAAGGACCACGGCATCCCCACCGGGGAGTTCGGCCGGCCCGAGGACTTCGGTGCCATCGCCGCGTTCCTGTGCTCCGACCACGCCCGCTTCGTCAACGGGGCCGCGATCCCCGTCGACGGCGGTGCCAGCAGCGGTCTGCAGTGACCAGCTCTCCAGTCGCCGACCGAGGCTCGCACCGGGCGCGCCGGGGGCCGGCGCGGCGGCGCCCGTTACGATCCGCGCATGTTTCGACACATGGTCCTCTTCACCTGGGCGGACGGCACCTCCGAGGCCGACCTCGCCGGGTTCATCGCGATGCTCGAACAGCTCCCGGGCCGGATCCCCGAGATCCGGGCCTACACCTTCGGCCCCGACCTCGGCCTCGTGCCCGGCAACGCCGACTTCGGGATCGTGGCCGACTTCGACGACCAGGCCGCGTTCACCACCTACGCCGGCCATCCCGACCACCAACCGGTGCTCGCGTTCGTCGGCGCGCACGCCGCCCGGAGGACCGCGGTCCAGCTCGCCGTCTGACCGGTCCGTTTCGGCCGCCGCAGCGCGGAATGCGATCCCTGCCCACGTAACCTGCAGGGATGCCCGTCCCCGCGTGGCGATCCCGCGTCGTCACCGTCCCCAACGCCGTCACGGTCATTCGCCTCGCCTGCGTGCCGTGGTTCCTCGTGCTCCTCTTCGGCCAGGACCGGGTCGTGGCCGCGGGGTACCTCCTCGCGGCGCTCGGGTGCACCGACTGGGTCGACGGTTACGTCGCCCGCCACTTCGACCAGGGCAGCGAGCTCGGCAAGATCCTCGATCCGGTCGTCGACCGGGTCATGCTGCTCACGGCCGCGATCTCGCTCCTCGCCTACGGCATCGTGCCCATCTGGCTCGGGGTGCTGGTGCTCTTCCGTGAGGCCCTGGTCGCGGGCGCGGGCCTCGTCCTGGGGGCGATGGGGGCCGCCCGGATCGAGGTCACCTGGTCGGGCAAGGCCGGTGCCCTCTCGTTCATGTGCGGGCTGCCGCTCTTCATGTGGGCCTACGCCACCTCGGGCACGGCCCACGACATCCTCATCACCGGGGCGTGGTTCTTCGCGATTTGTGGTCTGGCATTCAGTTGGTACGCAACCGCGCAGTACGTTCCTTTGGCGCGCCGCGCGTTGCGCGACGGCCGGAAGGCCCGAGCAGGAGGTCTGGTGTGAAGGCGGTCATCATGGCCGGCGGCGAGGGAACCCGACTCCGACCGCTCACGAGCAACCAGCCCAAGCCGATGATGCCGATGGCGAACCGGCCGATGATGGAGCACATCGTCCGCCTGCTCGTCGCCAACGGCTTCGACGACATCGTCGTGACGGTGGCGTTCCTCGCCAACCAGATCCGCAACTACTTCGGCGACGGCTCGGAGTTCGGGGTGCGGATCCGCTACGCCACCGAGGACTCGCCGCTCGGCACCGCCGGCTCCGTGCGCAACGCGGCCGACGAGCTCACCGAGCCCTTCCTCGTGATCTCGGGCGACGTGCTCACCGACTGCGACCTGGGCGCGTTCGTCAAAGCCCACACCGACTCGGGCGCGATGGCGTCGATCGTGCTGAAGCGCGAGGACAACCCGCTCGAGTTCGGCATCGTGATCACGCGCGAGGACGGCTCGATCGAGCGGTTCCTCGAGAAGCCCACCTGGGGCCAGGTGTTCTCCGACACGATCAACACCGGCATCTACGTCCTCGACCCCAAGGTGTTCGACTTCATCCCGCCCGACGAGGTCGTCGACTTCTCGAGCGACGTGTTCCCACAGATGCTCGAGCAGGGCCTGCCGATGTACGGCTGGGTCATGGACGGCTACTGGGAGGACGTCGGCAACCTCGAGGCCTACACCCGCGCGCACCAGGACATCCTCGACGGCCGGGTGAAGGTCGACATCGAGGGCTTCCGTGTGGGCGACCAGGTGTGGCTCGGCGAGGGCTCCGATGTCGACCCCGAGGCCCGGGTCGAGGGGCCGGTCGTCATCGGTGAGAACTGCCGGGTCGAGGCGGGCGCGCACCTGCGCCAGTACACCGTGCTCGGCAGCGACGTGGTGGTGAAGGCCGACAGCTTCCTCGAACGCGCCGTCGTGCACGACCACGTCTACATTGGCCCCGGCACCCGCCTGCGCGGATCGGTCGTCGGCCGCAACACCGACCTCCGCGGCGACGACCGCGCCGAGGAGGGCGTGGTCATCGGCGACGAGTGCTTCATCGGCGAGCACGTCGTCATCAACCCGGGCGTGAAGATCTACCCGTTCAAGACCATCGAGGCCGGCGCCGTCCTCAACAGCTCGATCGTGTGGGAGAGCCGCGGCACGCGGACCTTCTTCGGGCGCCGGGGCGTGCGCGGCCTCGCCAACGTCGACATCACGCCCGAGATCGCGGTGCGCCTCGCGATGGCCTACGGCTCGTCGCTCAAGAAGGGCGCGGTGGTCACCACCAGCCGCGACACGTCCCGCGCCGCCCGGGCCCTCAAGCGGGCGATCATCGGCGGGCTCAACCTCGCCGGCGTCAACGTGGAGGACCTCGAGCTGGCGACCGTGCCACTCACCCGGTTCCACGTCAACAAGGAGCGCGCGCAGGGCGGCATCTCGGTGCGGCTCGCGCCGGGCGACCCGAGCAGCGTCGAGATCCGGTTCTTCGACCACAAGGGCCGCGATATCGACGAGCAGATGCAGCGCAAGGTCGAGCGGCTGCTCTCGCGCGAAGACTTCCGGCGCGCGTTCGGCGGGGAGATCGGCGACATCGTGTTCCCACCGCGCGCGATCGAGTACTACACCGTGGCCCTCGAGCGCACGGTCGACTGGAAGCGGCTGCGGGAGCGCGCGTTCAAGGTGGTGCTCGACTACTCGTCCGGCGCCACCTCGCAGATCATGCCCAACGTGCTGCCGAAGATCGGCGCCGAGGTCCTGGCGGTGAACCCGTTCGCCACCACCCAGGCGTCGATCGACGCCGCGATCGACCTGCCCACGCGGGTCAAGCGCGTCTCCGACCTCGTGCGGGCGTCGGGCAGCCACCTGGGCGCGGTGTTCGATCCCGACGGGGAGACCGCGACGATCATCGACGACGAGGGCCGGATGCTCACGTCGGAGGAAGCGCTCATGTCGCTCGTCTCGCTCGTGACCCAGGTGCACGAGCACGCCCGGATCGCGCTGCCGGTGAGCGTGAGCATGGCCGCCGAGCGCATCGCGGCCGAGAACGGCGCCGAGATCGTGTGGACCAAGCTCTCGGCCGCCAACCTCATGGAGATCGCGTCGACGGGTGCGGTCGACTTCGCGGCGTCGCAGGAGGGCGGCTTCATCTGGCCCGACTTCCTGCCCGCCTACGACGCCACCGCCACCCTGGTGCGCCTGCTCGACCTGCTCGCGGCCACCGACCAGCGGCTCTCGCAGGTCGTGCGCAAGCTGCCACCGGTGCACGTCGCCCACGAGGTCGTCGCGACGCCCTGGGAGCGCAAAGGCATGATCATGCGCGAGATCATGGAGCGCTCCAACGACCGCGAGTTGGTGCTGGTCGACGGGGTGAAGATCCTCCACGGCGACTCGTGGGCGCTGGTCCTTCCCGATCCCGAGGAGCCGCTCACCAACGTCTGGGCCGAGAGCAGCAGCGACATGGAGGCCCGCCAGCTCGCGCAGGAGTACGCGCGGCGGATCCGTCAGCTCTTGCGGTAAGCCGCGGCGGACGCGCCCGGCCTACGATTCCCGGCGACCGGGCCCCGGACCAGAGGACGTCAGCGCGTGGATTACCCCCAGGACCTGCGGTACAGCACCGAACACGAGTGGGTGCGCGTGGAAGGCGGCCGGGCCACCGTCGGGATCACCGCGTTCGCGCAGGACGCGTTGGGCGACGTGGTCTACGTCCAGCTCCCCGACGTCGGCGCGCTGGTGACGGCCGGGGCGTCGGTCAGCGAGGTCGAGAGCACGAAGTCGGTCTCGGAGATCTTCGCCCCCGTGAGCGGCGAGATCGTCTCGGTCAACGGCACCCTCGAGGACGCGCCCGAGCTGCTCAACTCCGATCCCTACGGCACCGGCTGGATCCTCACCGTCGAGATGAGCGACACCGGCGAGCTCGCCGCGCTGATGGACGCGGCCGGGTACCGGACCCTCGTCGAGAGCTGAGATGGGCTCGGTCGCCGGGCCCACCGTCTGGAGGCTGTTCGACGACCTCGACACGCCGCGCACCGCCGCGGGCCAGATGGGGGCCGACCTCGCCCTGCTCGACGAGGTCGCGGCCGGAGGCCTCCCCGCCCTGCGGCTCTACCGGTGGGCGCCGCCCGCGCTGAGCCTCGGCCGGTTCCAGGCCGACGCCGACGTCGACGTCGACGCGTGCACCCGCCTCGGGGTCGAGGTCGTGCGCCGGCCCACCGGGGGCCGGGCCCTGCTGCACGGCGGCGACCTCACCTATGCCGTCGCGATGCCGTTGCCGGACCACGCGCCGTCGGTCGACGCCCGGTACCGGATGCTCGCCGCGGGCCTGATCGCGGGGCTCGCGGCCCTTGGCGTGGAGGCGGAGGTCGCGTCCCACGCGGGGCCGGCGGGGCCGGTCTGCTTCACGGCGCAGCGGGGCGCCGACCTGCGGGTCGGGGGGCGGAAGCTCTGCGGGTCGGCCCAGGTCCAGCGGGGTCCGGCGCTCCTCCAGCACGGCTCGATCCTGCTCCGGCGGCTGGCGTTCGACGAGACCGATCTCGTGCGCCACGAGTCGCCGGCGGCCCGGGCGGAGGCCCGTTCCCGCCTCGGCTCGGCCACCGTGACGTTGGCGGAGCTGGGGGCCCCGACCGACCCGCGGGAGGTGGCCGACGCGCTGGTCGAGGGTTTCGTGCGGGCGGTCGGCGTGCGGATGACCTCCGCTCCCTGCGACGGAGCCACCTGCGCCGGGGCCGGCATCGAGGTTGAGACTTCACCAGCCGGAGCCACCGCGGACCGGTAGCCTGGCCCGGTGATCGTCTGCGCCCGTTGCGGCCACCAGAACGCGGAGTCGGCTCGGTTCTGCTCGTCGTGCGGGGCTCCGCTGCCCGACGGCGGCGATGCGACCCAGTCGATCCCCGCGGTGGAGAGCGAGGCGACGATCGCCGAGGAGACCGCGGCCGACCTGGAGGAGCTCCCCGACGGCATCGGCGCCATCATCGTCGACCGGGGGCCCAACGCCGGCAGCCGCTTCCTGCTCGAGAACACGATCACCGCGGCCGGCCGTCATCCCGACTCGGAGATCTTCCTCGACGACGTGACCGTCTCCCGCCGGCACGCGGTGTTCGAGCGCCGCGCCGACGGCTACGTCCTGCGCGACGTCGGCTCGCTCAACGGCACCTACGCCAACGGCGACCGGGTCGACGAGTACGAGCTGCGCAACGGTGACGAGGTGCAGATCGGCCGCTACCGGCTCATGTTCCTGGTCGGTGGGGGCGGATGATGGCGCTCAAGGCGCACGCGTCCATCGGCGAGGTCCTGGCCGAGCTCCGCGAGGAGTTCCCCGACATCACGATCAGCAAGATCCGGTTCCTGGAGAGCCAGGGCCTGATCGATCCCGAGCGAACGCCGTCGGGCTACCGGAAGTTCTACGAGTCGGACATCTCGCGGCTGCGGTGGATCCTCGGTCAGCAGCGCGACAACTTCCTCCCGCTCAAGGTCATCAAGGACCGGCTCGACGGCTTCGACGCCCGGGGCGAGGAACCTCACGACGAGGTCGAGGTCGAGATAGTGGTCGTCGAGGTCGAGGAGGTCGACATCGAGATCGAGTCGGAGGTCGAGGTCGGCCGCGGCGGACAGCAGCTCCTGCTCGACGGCCAGGCGCCGATCCGCCGCCGGGGCTCGCGCTCGACCATGGCCGCGCCGGCGACGCGCCGCAGCCGGGCCGAGGCCGCGGTGCCGCTCGACGACGAGCCCGGCGACGATCTGGAACGCGAGGTCAGCGGTCTGAGCCTCACCCGCTCCGAGCTGGCCCACGCCGCCGGCCTCGACGACGCCGCGGTCGCACAGCTCGAGGAGTTCGGGCTGCTCGTCCCGAGCCGCCAGGCCGGCGACCGCGTGCTCTTCGACGAGGACTCGCTCGCGATCGCCCGGCTCGCGGCCGGCTTCTTCCGGCAGGGGATCGAGGCCCGCCACCTCCGCATGTACCGGCAGTTCGCCGAGCGCGAGGCACTGCTGTTCGAGCAGGTGCTGATGCCGTTGCTGCGCCAGCGCAACCCCGAGGCCCGGGCCAAGGCCCGCGAGGAGATGACGGAGCTCGCCCGCCTGGGTCGGGGGCTGCGGGCCGCGTTCCTGCGCAACGCCTCCCGGGACCTGCTCGGCGAGTGACGGTCGCCCCGCCGGCCGCACTGCTCACGCCGGCCGCCGTCGCCGACACCGTCCAGCGCCTCGCGGCCGAGATCGCGGCCGCACATCCCGACGGCGTCGTGCTCGTGAGCGTGTTGAAGGGCGCGCTGCTCTTCACCGCCGACCTCGTGCGGGCCTTCCCGCGTGAGACGCCGGTCGAGGTCGACTTCATGGCCATCTCCCGCTACGCCCCGCAGCGCGGCCGGGTCCGCATCCTCAAGGACCTCGAGGCCGACGTCGCCGGGCGCGCGGTGGTGCTGGTCGAGGACATCGTCGACACCGGGCTCACGGTCGCGTTCCTCCAGGCGCAGATGCGGGCGCGCGACGCGGCGTCGGTCGAGGTCTGCGCGCTGCTCGACCGCCCGGCACGGCGGATCGTGCCGCTCGAGGTGCGGTACGTCGGCCGCGAGATCGACGACATCTTCGTGCTCGGCTACGGCCTGCACCACCAGGACCTCTACCGCAACGTGCCCGGCGTCTACGTCGCCGACCGGGCCACCGTCCTGGCCGCGCCGGAGGCGTACCTGCCGCACCTCTATCCCGCCGCGTTCAGCTCCCGTTCACCCGCCGGTTCGACCACCACCACAACCGGCGGTGAGCCCGCGGAGCCCGGTGGTAGGGTCACTGCGACTCGGAACGGAGGCGGCCAGTGATCCGTTTGATGCTGGTGGGAGTACGGGTCGAGGTTCCTACGAACCAACCGATCGTGCTGCTGCGTGAGGACGACGGCCAGCGGTACTTGCCGATCTTCATCGGCCCGCCGGAGGCGACCGCGATCGTCTACGCGCTGCAGGGCATGGAGACGCCCCGGCCGATGACGCACGACCTCTTCACGAGCGTGCTCGACGAGATGTCGGTGCAGCTCCAGCAGGTGATCATCACCGAGCTGCACGAGGGCACCTTCTACGCCGAGATCGAGTTCAAGCGCGACGGCACCACGCACCGGATCTCCTCGCGGCCGTCGGACGCGATCGCGCTCGCGGTGCGGGCCACCGAGCCGGTGCCGATCTTCGCCGAGGAGTCGGTGCTCGACGAGGCCGGCGTCCCCTTCGACGCGGAGGAGGACGAGGAGCAGATCGAGGAGTTCCGCGAGTTCCTCGACCAGGTGAGCCCGGACGACTTCGCGACCTAGACCTCCGGCGCTGCACGGTCCGCCTGGGAATCCGATCGGTCGGGACGAGACGGCATGAGACGCCCGGCGCTGCCGCGGACATCGCGCGACGCCCGGGTCCGGGAGGGCCGCGGCCGCGTGCGCCTCGGCCTGCTCGTGCTCGCGGTGGTGGTCGTGCTGGGCACGCTGTGGTTCTGGCTGGCCGAGCACTTCAGCTTCCTCGACGCCGCGTTCCAGGTGACGATGACCGTCACCACCGTGGGCTTCGGCGAGGTCCACCCGTTCGACGCGACGGCCAAGGTCGTGGCGATCGTGCTCATGATCGTCGGGGTCGGCGCCGCGCTCTACACGCTCGGCGGGGTGTTCGAAGAGCTGTTCGAGAGTCAGATCGACCGTTTCGGGAGGCGCCGGATGCAGCGCAGGATCGACGACATGCACGGGCACGTCGTGCTGTGCGGCTGGGGCCGGGTCGGGCGCATGATCGCCGATCTGCTCGACGAGCACCTCGAGCTCGTAGTGGTGGAGTCGTCCGAAGCCACCGCCGACACCGCGCTCGCCACCGGCATCCCGGTCGTGGTCGGGGACGCGACCGAGGACGCGGTGCTCGGGCAGGCCGGGATCGAGCGGGCCGCGGTGCTCGTCGTGAGCCTCGAGTCCGACAGCGACGCGATCTCCACCGTGCTCTCGGCCCGGGTGCTCAACCCCGCGCTGCGGATCGTGGCCCGGGCCAACTCGGGCTCGAGCGAGCCCAAGCTCGTGCGGGCGGGGGTCGACCACGTGGTCAACCCGCTGCACATGGGCGCGCAGCGGCTCGCGTCGTTCGCGCAGCAGCCCGCGGTGGCCGACTTCCTCGACGTCGTGGCCCACGACGGCGCGCTCGAGCACCGCTTCGAGGAGTACCTGATCCCGCCCACGTCGGCGTTCGCGGGCCGCTCTCTCGGGGAGACCTCGATCGAGGCGACCGGCGTCCTGGTGCTCGCGATCCGCGAGGGCAACGGGCGCTTCGTGAGCAACCCCGGGCCGGACGCGCGCCTCGAGCCCGGGGCGAAGCTCATCGTGATGGGCGCGCCCGACCAGATCGGTCGGCTCGACGCGCTGAAGGGCGGCGAGCCGGGCGCGGCCCGGGCCGCGGCCGCCCGCGACACGACCCCGGGGTAGCGCGTCTTCGCAGGTCAGGTGGCACGAAAACGTCTTGTTGACGTTGACGCCGAAGACCCTCAGGGTTACCCTCCACACGACCGTAACTACCTGGGTGTGGTTCCGTGAGGGGACCCCGGGAGCGGAAGGGCCGGCAATGGACGAGCAGGCGGGGGACGCGGAGGCCGAGGTCGGCTTCCGCGGGCCCCAGGTGTGCAAGATCGTCGGGATCACGTACCGGCAGCTCGACTACTGGGCGCGTACCGATCTGATCCGCCCGTCGCTCGCCGACGCCCAGGGGAGTGGCAGCCAGCGGCGCTACTCGTACCGCGACCTGGTCGCGTTGAAGGTCATCAAGTCGCTGCTCGACGCGGGCGTGTCGCTGCAGACGGCGCGCAAGGCCGTCGACTACCTGCGCCAGCACCTCGGTGACGACCTCGCCACCGCGACCCTCGTGATCCAGGGATCGCAGTCGGTGCTCGCCCGCACCGACGCCGAGTTCGTCGACATCGTGCGCCAGGGCCAGGGCGTGCTCAGCCTGGTGCCGCTGAAGCCCGCGATGGAGGCGCTCGACGCCACCATCCACGACCTCGCGCCGGCGGCGGCACCGGCGACCGTCGTCCCGATCGCCGGCCCGAAGGCGGCCGGGGGAGTCGTGGGAGTCTGACCGCGCACGCGGGCCCCGAGGAGCTGCCGCTCCCACACGAGTCGGTCCGCTTCGCGCACAACTCGGAGCGCCAGTTCGCCAAGCTGCTCGACTTCTACGCGATCGAGTGGGAGTACGAGCCGCGCACCTTCACGCTCGAGGCCGACAAGGACGGCAACCCGATCCAGGCCTTCTCGCCCGACTTCTACCTCGCGGCGTACGACCTCTACATCGAGGTCACCACGCTCAACCAGAAGCTGGTCACGAAGAAGAACCGCAAGGCCCGCCGGCTGGTCGAGCTCCATCCCGAGATCCGGATCAAGGTCCTCTACCAGCGCGACTACCTGCACCTGCTCGTGAAGTACGGGCTGGAGGCGCCGTCGCAGCTGTCGGAGCAGTGGGGGCCGGGCGGATCGCTCCGCCTCGACGTCGCGCCCCCTCGCCGCGCCCCGGAGGGCGACGGTCAGGCCGAGACCGCCTGACGGGCGATCGACGCGGCCCACCAGATCAGGGGACACCGCGTGGATGTCGCGTCGGCCTGCGGTAACAGGCTTGGATCGCGGTCGCGGTCGCAGTCGTGCTCGTCGACATCGGTGCCGTCGCGGGCGGTAGCTCCAGCACGAAGGAGAAGGCGACGCGCGCAACAACGACAAGCGCGGCGGCCGGCCCCACGACTGCGGCAACGGCACCCACGAAAGCGGTTGCCCCTCAGACCACCGCGGCTGGCCCGGCCTTCACCCCAAACCGGATCCGGTTCGGCGACAACCGCGAGTTTCAAGGTGCCGAACTCGTGGGCCTTCGCCGGGTTGTACGACTGCTCGGAGTTCGGCAGTGAGCGGGGTC
>JADGOM010000118.1 GCA_017882925.1 Acidimicrobiia bacterium
ATTCGCGACCACGCTGCGCTCGCCCACCACGACGTCGACGAGATGGGAGTCGGGACCCACGACCGCACCGGCCGCGATCGAGGTTCGGCCCTCCAGGATCGTGCCGGGCAGGAGCCGCACGTCGGGCTCGAGCACGACGGTCGCGTCGACGTAGGTGCGCGACGGGTCGACCATCGTGACGCCTTCGAGCATCCAGCGCCGGTTGATCCGGCGCCGCAGCTCGGCCGCCGCGTCGGCCAGCTGAACGCGGTCGTTGACCCCCATCGCGGCGGTCGGATCGTCGGCGGTCACCGCGATGACCTTGTGGCCGGCCGAGCGCAACACCTCGATCGCGTCCGTCAGGTAGTACTCACCTTGGGCGTTCTCGGGGCTCAGGCGGCGCAGGGCGGGGGCGAGCAGGTTGCGCCGGAAGCAGTAGATCGACGTGTTGATCTCGTCGACGGCGCGCTCGTCGTCGTCGGCATCGGCGTGCTCCACGATGCGGGCCACCCGGTCGTCCTTGTCGCGGATCACGCGGCCGTACCCGGTCGGGTCGTCGACGCGCACGGTGAGGACGGTCGCCGCGGCGTCCTGCAGTCGGTGCTCGGTCGCGAGCATCGCGATCGTCTCCGCGGTGAGCAGCGGGTGGTCGCCGGGGAGCACGATGATGTCGTCTTCGGCGTCGAGGTCGTCGAAGGCGCTGGAGGTGAGCGCGACGCTCACCGCATCGCCGGTGCCGCGCTGCACGCGCTGCTCCACGAACTCGACCGGCACCTCGGTGACGAGCTGCTCCTGGAGCGTGCCTTGCACGCGCTCGGCGCCGTGCCCGATCACGATCACGACGCGCTCGAGCGGGAGCTCGGCCAGCGCATCCACGATGTGCAACACCATGGGGCGGCCGCACAACTCGTGGAGCACCTTCGGGGTGCCCGACCGGATGCGCGATCCCTCGCCGGCAGCCAACACGACGGCCGCGAGTGGGCGGTACTGGCTCATGCAGCTCCTCACAGCTTCGACGGTGATGCCGATGGTGGCTCGGGGGGAAGGTTTCGAACCTTCTCTTAGGGCTTCAAAGGCCCCTGTGCTGCCGTTACACCACCCCCGATGGTTGGGATCCAACGCTAGTCACCCGGCGCGGGCGCAGGAGATGACTTGCCGGCCCCTCGGCCGGGAAGCGCTCGAACTTGAGCCCGAATAGCGGTGGCCTTCGGCTCTAGTAGGTCGACCCGGATCACCCGACAATCGATGCATACCTGACGTTTCACCACGGGTACCGGTTACGTGCGGGTAGGTGGTCATGTCGGTCTGGTGGGAAGAGCGAGCAGCACTGCTGGAGCGGGCGGCCGCCATCGTCGCGGCTCAGGCCGACTGCAGCACCGACGCCGCGCTCCTCCTGCTCAAGCTCCGCGCCCGGACGCTCGACTGCGACCTCGAGGAGATCGCCACCGCCGTCGTCGACGGGCAGGTGCGTTTCTCGGCCGTTCGGCCCGAGTCGCCCGTCGTGACTCCACCCTCGAACGCAGATTGCGTTCGCGGCCATGGTTGACTGACCGGGTGCGCATTCGTGCCGTGACCGGCTGACGTGGCGGTCACGCTCTACGGCGTCTGCGCCGTCACGTTCATGATGGTGATGTACGCCCTCGAACGCCGCGGCCGCCGGTTCGTGCTGGGATTCGCGCTCGGGTGCGTGCTTTCGAGCATCTACGGGTTCTGGTCCGGGGCCTGGCCGTTCGGCGTGGTCGAGCTGATCTGGTCGGGCGTGGCTCTCGGGCGATACCGCGGTTCGGCCCGGTCGTAAGCGGCGCCCGGAGGCGCCTTGGAGGTTCGCGGCGGCAGCCTGCTAACGTTCGCCCCCGCCATGGGCTCCCTGATCAAAAAGCGCCGCAAGCGCATGCGAAAGAAGAAGCACAAGAAGCTTCTGAAGAAGACCCGTTGGCAGCGCCGTCAGCAGGGCAAGTAGAGGAGTCGCACCCGAACGCGGCGCCAGCCGCCGCGTGGAGGCGAATCCGACAGTCGACGCAGAGGAGTCGCACCCGAACGCGGCGCCAGCCGCCGCGTGGAGGCGAATCCGACCGTAGAGGCAGTAACCCGGTAGAGGGTTACTTGCGCTCCCGCACCCCGCGATCGGTGGTGCGGCCCACGACGACCCGGCCTTCCACTGCTTCGGCGACGCGCGCCCGCGCCGCCGAGGCCGCGGCCGGGGTGGCGAACACGACCGCGTACGACGATCCGCTGCCGGCGAGCAGCGCCGGGGCTCCGGCGGCCTGCTCGACCGCGGCCTTGAACGCGGCGAGCCGGGGCTCGACGTGGTGGGCGGCCGGTTCGAGGTCGTTGCGGAGCGGCGGGAGGCCGGAGATCTCGACCGTCTCGCCCAGTGGGCCTCCGAGCGCGTCCCACGCGCGGTAGACGTCGGCGGTGGCGCAGCCGAACGGCGGGGTCGCGACCACGACCGCGAGGTCCGGCAGGGACGCGCCCACGAGATCGTCGCCGACGCCGCGGACGCGCATCGCGCCGGTGCTGCGCAGGCAGAAGGGGACGTCGGCGCCGATCGTCGCCGCGATGCGCTCGACGTCCAGGTAGTGCGTTCCGGCGCCCGCGAGGCGCGCGGCCACCTTCAGCACCGCCGCCGCGTCGGCCGATCCTCCCCCGAGCCCGGCTCCGTGCGGGATGCCCTTGTGCAGCGCGATGGCGACATCAGCACCCAGTGCGCTCGCGGCGCGCCGCGCGAGGTTCGTCTCGTCGGTGGGTACCCCC
>JADGOM010000012.1 GCA_017882925.1 Acidimicrobiia bacterium
CCCCCCCAAAGGAACAGGTACTCCCATGAGCGCAACCGTCAGCGTCGAAGGACTCACCGTCAGCAGCCCCACCGCCGGTGGTCTCACATCCGTCAGCTCCGTCGCCAGTGCCGGCCCGTCGGTCGGTGGCGTGCACGGCGGGGCCCTCCTCGCCTACACCGGCGTCGGTGCCGGCACGCTCCCACTGGCGATCCTCGGCATCGTCAGCCTGGTCATCGGTGCGTTCGCCGTGCTCTTCGGCAAGCGCTTCGAGCGCACGTGCGACGACCCCAACCTCCAGGACCTCGCCCACCTCGCCGACTCGGCCGCCTTCACGACGGGCGCCGCGGCCTGAGCTCGCGTCCGCCGGTCCACGGACGGACCGGCGGACGCGTTCCACCCGTGCCGGCGCCGTCGCAGGCCGGCGGTGGGACGCGGCTCGATAGGTTGGGCCGCATGCCGCGCGACGAGGACGAGCTGATCGCGGCGGCGTTGGGTGCGTCCGAAGCCGACTACCCGGCCGCGGTTGCGGCGCTGGTGCAGCAGGGTGGCGACCGCATCGAGGTCGCCGCGACCGCGCTCTGCACCGACCCGGTGCCGCTGGCTCGGATCCTGGGCGTCGACCTGCTGGTCGAGCTCACGCTGGTCAACCGGCTCGCGATGATCGGGCGCGCCGTCGCCGCGATCGGCGCACTCGTCGACGCGGAGCCGGAAGTCGTGGTCCTGCGCACCGCGATCTCCGCGGCCGGCAACCTCTGTGATCCGCGGCTCGCCGAGCCCGTGCTGCGCCGCGCGTCCCATCCCGATCCGGTCGTGCGGCGCGCGGTCGCGATGGCACTCCCGTTCCTCGTCGAGCGGGACGCGGCGCTCGGGCGCGGCGTCGACGCGCTGATCGCGCTGATGCGTGACGTCGACTCGTCGGTGCGCGACTGGGCCACCACCGCGTTGGGCTCGCTGGTCGATGCCGACAGCCCGGAGATCCGGGCCGCGCTCGTCGAACGGCTCGCCGACGCCGGCGCCGACACCCGCGCCGAGGCCCGGGTCGGCCTCAGCCGCCGGCACGACCGGCGCGCGTTCGCGGTGGTGGAGGCCGCGCTGCGGTCGCCGCACGTCGGGCCCCTCGACGTGCAGTGTGCGGCGTGGTTGGCGGACCCCCGTCTGTTGGAGCCGCTCACGGCGTTGCGGTCCACCGGGGCCGAGGATCCGCAGGCGCTGGAGGCGGCGATTGCCCGCTGCGACCCCGCGGAGCAGGCCCGTCTGGTCGACGCGGGGCGCGCGCTGCTCGCGGCGGCCGACCGCGTCCTGCCCGGCATGGACGTGCGCATCTCGAACGACCTGTTGGCGGCCTCGGAAGACTCGTTGCTCGAGTTCGGGCCTGGAACCGGCGAGGTCCGCTCGTTTCCCGAACTGATCGCGGCCACCGGTGCCGACGTCGACGCCGCGTTGGCCGTGATCGTCGCCGACGTCGATTCGGGCTTCGACGACGACGCCTAAGAAGCCGGGTTGCGGCGGGCGAGGAACGCGGGCCAGGCCTCCGGGTTCACGAGTCGTTGCGGCCGCTCGCCATGGAGCGCGGTGAGGATCTCGCGTGCGGTCGTCTGCGCGAGCCGGGGGAGCGCCTCGGCGGTCCACCCGCCGATGTGCGGGGTGAGCACCACGTTGTCGAGGGTGCGCAGCGGGCTGTCGACGGCGAGGGGCTCCTCGGTGAACACGTCGAGCCCCGCGCCCGCCAGCCGTCCGCCACGGAGCGCGTCGACCAGCGCGGGCTCGTCGACGGTGCCGCCGCGCGACATGTTGAGCAGGTAGGCGGCCTCCGGGAGGCGGGCCAGCTGGTCGGCGCCGATGATGCCGCGGGTCTCGTCGCTCAACGGCAGATGCATCGACAGGACCTCGGCCCGGTCGAGGAGCTCGTCGAGCGAGCCGACGAGCTCGGCGGGCCCGTTGTCGCCCGCGGGGTCGACGAACGGGTCGTAGGCCACGACGGGCATGCCGAACGCGACGCTGCACACCCGCGCCATCTCGCGTCCGATGGCGCCGTACCCGAGCACGCCGAGCGTGCGGCCGTGCAGCTCGCGCGGGAAGCCGAGTGGCCAGCCGTCCCCGCGGTACTCGCTGCGTTCGGGGAACGCTCCGGCTCGCAGCAGGCGGTCGGAGACCGCGATGCGCTTCACGAGCGCGAGCAGGAGGCCCACCGCATGCTCGGCCACCGAGACGTTCTGCGCGCCGGCCGCGTTGACGACGAGCACGCCGTGCGCCGTGGCCGCGGCGATGTCGATGAAGTCGACGCCGGAGCCTCCGCTCGCGGCCACCTCCAGCGAGGTCGCGGCGGCGATGTCGGCGGCGTCGGCCCGGTTGTAGATGCCGTGCACGGTGGGCAGCACGTCGGCGACGCCGTCGGGGCCGAGCTCGGCGGCGCGGAGCACCTCGACCTCGGCCTCGAGGATCGCTTCACCTGACGGGTGGATCAACGGCGACGGGAGGAGCACTCGCTTGCGCATGGGCTGCAGCTTCGCGCCTGGGCCGTGTCCGTGCCGCGCCGGTGACGGATGCCGGCGGTGCACCGGGCGATACTTGCGGCGTGGACGGGAGCGGGCCGGCGGCCGACGGGGGGAACGACGCGCTCGACCTCCTCGACTGGCGCCGTCGCGTGTTCGCGCTCTACGCCGAGGTCCGGGAGCTGGCGGCGGTCGACGTGCCCGCGGCGCACGGCCGATGGGTGGCCGGGCGTGACGACCTGCTCCGCCGTCACTCCCAGTCGCCCGTACCGATCGGGCAGCGGGACAGGTACCCGGGGGCGCCCGTCGCGCCGTACGACGCCGCGCTGCGGTTCGCCGTCGAGCTCGACCCCGACGTCGAGAGCACCCCCTTCGAGTTCGACAGCGGCACCGATGGCCGGGTGCGGTTCCGGCGGGTAGGGGTGCTCCACGTCGCGCCGGTCGGCGACCTCGACGTCTGGGCCCTCACCTCGTACGGCGGGGGCCTCTTCGTGCCGGTGCGCGACGCGCTGGCCGGGCGCGGCACCTACGGCGGCGGCCGCTACCTGCTCGACACCGTGAAGGGCGCCGACCTCGGCGGGTCCGGCGGCGAGCTCGTGATCGACTTCAACTTCGCGTACAACCCGTCGTGCGCCTACGACCCGGCGTGGGCCTGCCCGCTGGCTCCACCCGGCAACGTCGTCGACGTGGCCCTGTACGCCGGCGAGCTGTCGGCCCCGATCGCGCCGCCGGCGACGGTGGGGTAGCCGCGGACGCGGACGCGGACTACGCGCCGGCGGCGCGTACCGCGTCGAGCGCGGCGGTCGCCGCGTTGGCGGCCGCGAGCCCGGCCCCGGCCGCGAGCTCCATGAGCCGCGGGCCGCGCGTGGGGTCGGCCTCGAGGTAGGCGGAGAAGTCGTCGGGATCCATCGTCCCGTCGGGCCGCGCCATCGCGAAGAACTCGGCGTCGATGAGTGGATCGCCCGCGAAGTCGCTGATGCCGCGGAACACCGACCACGGAACGTCGGCGGCCTCGCAGACGCGCGCGACGGCCGCGGTCTCCATGTCGAGGGCGAGGAAGCCGGCGGCGGTCAGGGACGCGAGCCGCGTCGCCTGGGTGACGAGCTCGTCGCCGCACTCGATCTTCCCGTGGGGCGTGACGCCGGGCGTGGGCGCGGGGCGGAACGACTCGCCCGTCACGCGGTCGGTGACGAGCTCGGGCGTGATGAGCTGCCCGATCCGCACGATCTCGGGGTCGATGCCGCCGGCGACGCCGACCATGATCACGTGGTCGGCGCCCGCCTCGATCGCCAGCACGGCGGCGGCCGCACCCGCGGCCATGCCCATCGTGGTGAGGATCGCGAACACCTCGACGTCGCCGACCCGGCCGCGGTGGAGGTCGCCGTCGAGCGCGAGATCGACCCGCTCCCGGATCGGTGCCAGCTCCGACACCATCGGCGTCAGGATCCCAACTCGTCGTGCCCCCGTCTGGACCATGCCGGGAAGTCTGGCCGAAATCCTCCGTGCGTTCACGGAGCTCGTGGGTCGGGGTCCGCCCGCGGCCGACACGCGCAGTGCGCCCGACTCGACCGGCCGACGAATGACGCAGTTCTTGCACAGACCCGAGGTCTTCCTTACGCCGCTCACCGAGTCTGGCCCGGTCCCCATCCGGGGACCGGCGGCCCGACCGCCGACCGACAACCACAGGAGTCCCACGTGGACCGAATGCGCAAGATGGGCATCAGCGCAGCGATCGTCGCTGCGAGCATCACGGGTGGAGCTCTCGGAGCTTCGTTCATCGGAACCGCCGGCGCGGCCACCAACGGCACGACGGCGTCGACGACCGAAGGCACGACTGCGGTCCCGAACCGGCAGCCGGCCCCCGACGCCAACCGCCAGGCGCCCGACCCCGGCAGGGGTGGGCACACCGCCAACGGCATCACCGAGACGCTCCTGACCGGCGACACCGCCACCAAGGTGACGGCGGCCGCGAAGGCCGCGGTTCCCGGCGCGACGGTCGACCGGGTCGAGAACGACGCGGAAGGCGCGACCTACGAAGCCCACATGACGAAGTCGGACGGCTCGAAGGTCACGGTGAAGGTCAACGCCGACTTCAGCGTGAAGAGCACCGAAGACGGCATGAAGTAGCCGCTCCGCGTCCGGGTGTCCGCCGCGATCCGGGCGGGGCCCGGACGTGGGTGGCGGGTGCCCGGCGACCGCGACCGGTCGGGGCCTCAGGTGGTGCCGGGACGGCTCGCCGCGACCGAGTGCTCCCAGTCGGCGAGCATGGCCCGCAGGCCGGTCACGAGCGGGATCGGCTGGTCCAGCATGATGTGGTGCCAGGCCAGCGGCACCTCCACCACCGGCGCGACCCGCCCGAGCTGTTCGTACATGTAGTCGCCGATCGTGGGCGTCACGAGTCCGTGCTCGGCGCGGAAGAGCGAGACGCGGCAGCGCACGCGGGGGAGGACCGCCGGGTCGAGCATCCCGCACTCGAACACCGCCGGATCGAACTTCCAGGTCCAACCGCCCTCGACCTCGCGCACCGACGTGAGCGCGACGTGCGCGGTGACGTACGGGAGCACGTCGGGCTGGCGGGGGACGGTGCGGAAGTGGAGCAGCGCGTCGTCGAGCGTGGGGTAGAGGCGCAGCCGCCCGAAAGCCTCGCCCACCCGCGCGGCCTCGCGCTCCGGGTCGGGCCGGGCCACGGCCGAGTCGATGGCGATGAGGCCCGCGATGCGGTCGGGGTGCTCCGCGGCCGTGGTGATCGCGACCCAGCCGCCCATGCTGTGCGCGATCACGATCGGCGGCTCCGGCATGCACGAGTGCGCGGCCACGTCGACGATCTCGCGGGCCCACGTGCTGTAGGAGTACGCGTCCCGGCGGTCGCTGTCGCCGTGGCCCGAGAGGTCGAGCGCCACGACGCAGTACTCGCCGGCGAGCAGCGGAGCGACGTGGTCCCACCACCGCGCGTGCGCCCCACCGCCGTGGACGAGGACGAGTCCGGGACGGTCGGTACGGCCCCAGCGGCGGTAGTGGATCGAGCACCCGTCGACGTCGACGTACTCGTCCTCGACCGGCGCGTGCAGCGCCTCCGTGAACCACTCCGGCGTCTCCATCCGGTCAGCGTGCCATGCGCCGGCCGCGGCCCGGCCCGCAGGGCGCCCGGGCCCGAGGCAGATCGGGCTCAATGCGGGGCGGCCCCGCGTCGAGAACCCGGAGGAGACGATTCCTTCGGAGGAGTGAGCGTGGACGGGCCCGAGCATCGGCGCCGACCCCAGGTGACGGCGCGACCGGCACCGGCTTCGTGGTGGGGCGAGCACGACCGCGCGGTGCGGGTCGTCGCGGCCGTCGCCCTGATCTGGGGCGTGGCCTACCTCACCTGGCGCCTCGGTTGGAGCTGGCGGGGCGCGGCCCCGATCCCGTACGCCGTCCTCGCCGCCGCCGAGCTGTTCGGGTTCGTGAGCCTCGGGCTCTACGCGTGGACGGGTTGGCGCCAGCGCTGGCCGGACCGGCCGGACCGGCGGAGCACCCCCACCGTCGACGTGTTCGTGTGCACCTACGACGAGTCGATCGCGGTGCTCGAGGCGACGCTGGTGGGCTGTCGTGCGATGACGTACCCACACACGACCTACGTCCTCGACGACGGCCGGCGCCCCGACGTGGCGGCGCTCGCAGCGGAGCTCGGCGCGCACTACATCACGCGCCCGGACAACGCCCACGCCAAGGCCGGCAACATCAACCACGCGCTGACGTGCACCTCGGGTGAGCTGATCGCGACGCTCGACGCGGACCATGTGCCGCAGCCCGACTACCTCGACGCGACCCTCGGGTACTTCGAGGACCACCGCGTCGCGCTGGTGCAGACGCCCCATGACTTCTCGAATCGCGACTCGGTGCAGCACACGCGGCCGGCCGTGCACGAGCAGAGCCTCTTCTACGACGTCCTCGCGCCCGGGAAGGACCGCTACGACGCCATGTTCTGGTGCGGGTCGGCCGCAGTGATCCGGCGCGCCGCGCTCGTCGGCGTCGGTGGCGTGCTCACCAAGACGGTGGCCGAGGACTTCCACACCACGATCGCGATGCACGCGCGCGGCTGGAAGAGCCGCTACCACCCCGAGGTCCTCGTCCAGGGCCTCGCGCCCCACGACCTGGGCGCGTTCCTCCTCCAACGGGAACGGTGGGCCCGCGGCAACCTGCGCGTGTTCCGGACCCGGGAGAACCCGATCTGGTGCCGCGGGCTCACGCCCGCGCAACGGCTGAGCTACCTCGCGTCGTTGCTCAACTACTTCAGCGGCCTCCAGCGCCTCATGCTGCTCGGCGTGCTGATCACCACGCTGCTCACCGGCCGACTTCCGATGTCGGCGTCGCCCGCGACCCTGCTCGGGCTCTGGCTCCCGTGGGCCGTGCTCGCGTTCCTCACGACGCGAGCGTTGTCGCGCGGCCGGCTCGCCGCCGCCGACTCCACCGTCTACGGGCTCGAGACCATGGGCATCTACCTCCGCGCCCTGGTCGCCCTCGTGTGGCCGAGGACCGGGCGGTTCAAGGTGACGCCGAAGGAGGGCATCGACCGCGGCGGGCTCCACGTGCTGCGCCTGCTCGGGCTCGTGACCGTCCTCACCGCGTTGCTGTCGGTGGCCGTCGGCCTCCGGATCCTGGCCGCGGCCGGCGTGGTGGGCCTGCCGGCGATGCCCGACCTCGCGCTCGCGATCACGGTGGCCGTCGGCTTCTGGGAGCTCGCCTTCCTGGGCCGCACCCTGGTCCCGCTGGTCCGCCGCCGCCAGCAACGGACGCAGTACCGCTTCCCCACGTCGTTCCACGCCCGGATCGCCAACACCCGCGTCGACGTGCTCGACCTCTCGCCCAACGGCCTCGCGTTCCGCTCCCCGGTGGAGTGGCCGAGCGGCCGCGAGACGACGATCCTGACCCGGCTTCCGGATGCCCACGGTGAGCTCCACGATCTGGAGCTCCGGCTCGTCGTTCGCTCGAGCATCGACCAGGGCCCGCGCGGGAAGTGGCGGATCGGCTGCAGCTTCACCGACCTGGGCGCCGACGTGCGCCGGCTCATCGTGGAGTACTGCTACGTGGTCGATCAGGACGACCGGCGCCACCCCGGGCGGCCCGTCCGCGTCGCGGTCGACGACCTCGTGCGCGAGGGCGCGCTCGTCTCCTGAGCGTGCCTACAGGACCTCGACGGACGGGTCCTCGTCCGGCGGGATGTTGGGCACGAGCAGCGAGAGGAACGCGCCGATCGTGACCACGAGCCCGGCGAAGCCGACCGCGGGCTTCGACGCGTCGGCGATCCCGTTGCGGATGATGGCGGTGATCTGCGGCTCGGTGTGCGCGTTGGTGGTGCCGCCGCCGACGCTGTTGGAGACGTTGGCCAGGACGGCCGAGCGGACGGGCGCGGGGATGTTGGCGGCCTTGATGTCGTGGCGGATGTGCGCGGTGGCCTGCGACGCGAAGATCGCCCCGATCAGCGCGATGCCGAGCGCGGTACCCACCTGTCGGATCATGCCGGCCGCGCCGCTCGCGGAACCCGACTTCTCGGGTGGGATGTCGCTCAGCACGACGTTGGTGAGCTGGCTGGTGGCGAATCCGATGCCGATGCCGTGGACGAGCAGCGCGGGCAGGAGCTCGAGGAACGTGGTGTTCGGGCCGAACACGAGGACGTAGAGCCAGATGCCGGTGGCCTCCAGCGCGAGGCCCGCGGTGATCACGTACTTCGGGCCGAACTGGGAGCTCAGCCGCGCCGCGATCGCGGCGCCGATGAACGCGCCGATGCCCGCCGGCAGGAGCCAGGTGCCGGACTGGACGGCGGTGAGACCGAGCCCGGCCTGCAGGAACAGCGGCAGGACGAAGAACGCGCCGAACTCGCCCATCGCGAGCACGCCGGTGTTGATGAGCCCGTAGCGGAAGCCGCGGTGGCGCAGGTCGGTGAAGTCGAAGACGACGGTCCGGTGCTGCCGCACGCGCCGGAGCTCGAGGAGGACGAAGAACGTGAGGAACCCGGCCGACAACGCCAGCGAGATCGGCACCACCGAGAGGTCTGCGACCGACAGGTTGCCGATCGCCTTCCACCAGCCGTAGCGGCCGGCCTCGATGATGCCGAACACGAGCGCGACCAGGCCGAGGGTGACCACGACCACGCCCGCGGGGTCGAGCCCACTCGCGTGCTCGTCCTTGGACTCGTTGACGTAGATGATCGCGGCCATGATCGCGATCGGCACGATGACCACGTTGATGCGGAAGGCCCAGCGCCAGGAGTAGTAGGTGGTGAGGATGCCGCCGATCCACGGCCCGAGTGCCCCGGCCCCGCCGGCGACCCCGCCCCACACCGCGAACGCGATGCCGCGTTCGCGGCCCTGGAACGTGGCCGAGATGATCGACAGGGTGGCGGGCAGCATCGCGGCCGCGCCGATGCCCTCGAGGAGCGCCTCGCCGACGAAGAGCTGGGGCGCCGACTGCGACAGCGAGGCCACGAGCGACCCGATGGCGAACATCGTCGCCCCGATGAAGAACATGCGCCGCCGGCCGAAGATGTCGCCGAGCCGACCGAACGTGATGAGGAGCGACGCGAACACCAACGCGTAGCCCGAGATCACCCACTGCATCGCGGAGACGTCGGTGTCGAGCTCGCGGATGATCGTCGGAACCGCGACGTTGAGGATCGTTGTGTCCAGCACGATGATGAACAGGGAGCTGGAGAGCACGACCAGCGCGATCCACCGCCGGCGGTCCTGGGTCGGTGGGGCGGTTGCGACCACGCAGGCTCCTGGTGTTCGACGAGGCCGGGTCCACGTCTCGCAGGCGGTTGCCACCCGGAGACGCGCGACGCGACACGCGTGCTCGTGCGCCGGCGTCTCGGGCTTCGGGGCGGAGGGGGGTTCGGTAACGCTACCGGTCGACCCGGCCGGGGTGCGGATGGCCGGGGGTTCGGGCTCGGAACGCGGCCGGCGGCGGGGCGTTCGTCCGATCCGGGCCCGGATCGGACAAACGCCCCGCGTGGTGGCGATCGGTACGCTGCCGCGCATGGCGACCGCGCGGCTCAACGGGATCGACGTGCACTACGAGCGGCGCGGCGAAGGGCCGCGCCTGCTGTTCATCAACGGGTCCGGTGCGACGCTCGAGGGCGTCGAACCGCTCCTCGACGTCTACGCGGCGCGGTTCGACCTCCTCGCACACGACCAGCGCGGGCTGGGGCGCACGAGCATCCCTGACGGCCCGTACTCGATGGCCGAATACGCGGCGGACGCCGCCGCGCTCGTGGCACACGTCGGCTGGGAGTCGTACCGGGTCGTCGGCACGAGCTTCGGCGGGATGGTCGCGCAGGAGCTCGCCGTCACCCACCCGACGCGCATCGAGCGCCTCGCGCTGCTGTGCACCTCGCCCGGGGGCGCGGGCGGGGCGTCGTACCCGTTGCACACGCTCGCGTCCGAGCCGCCCGACGTGCGGGCCGCGATCCGCACGCGCATCCTCGACACCCGCTTCACGCCCGAGTGGCTTGCGGAGCACGAGGGCGACCGGATGCTCGTCGAGCTGATGACGGCGGAGCGCGACGACGGGAAGTCCGCCGCCGCGCTGCGGGGCGAGGCCCTCCAGCTCGCGGCCCGGCAGGCGTTCGACGCCTACGACCGCCTGCCCCGGATCGCGTGCCCGACCCTGGTGGCGTGCGGCCGCTACGACGGCATCGCCCCACCGGCCAACAGCGAAGCGATCGCGGCCCGGATCCCGGGCGCCGACCTGCGGGTCTACGAGGGGGGCCACGCCTTCTTCGCCCAGGACGGCCAGGCGTTTCCCGACATCCTGCGCTTTCTCTCCGCCTGACGTCCGCGGTCCGGGGTGGGGCCCCGGGCGGCGAGGAATCCCTGGTCAACGCCTATCTGGCGCACCGGCCGGCTGCGGTCCGCCGCGATCCGATGCGCTGAGTGAGTGCTCACTCATATAGGATGCCACCCGTGAACCGCCGCCGATCAGCCCGGACCGCCGAGCCGCAGACCCCCCGCGACGAGGTCCCCAACCGCGCCCGGGCGGCCGCGCTCCCGCCGGAGGAACGGCGGGCCGTCATCGTCGCGGCCACGCTCCCGCTGCTGCTGGCCCACGGATCCTCGGTCACCACCCGGCAGATCGCCGAGGCCGCGGGGATCGCGGAGGGGACCATCTTCCGCGTCTTCCCCGACAAGGAGTCGCTCATCGAAGCGGTGGTCGAGTCCGCGCTCGACACCGCGCAGCTCGACGCCGCGATCGGCTCGATCGACCGCGGTCTCCCGTTCGAGGCCCGGCTCGTGGCCGCGGTCGAGATCCTCCGCCGCCGCGTCTACGACGTGATGCAGCTCCGCACCGCGGTCGGCATGATGAAGGGCGCCAACGGGGAGCCGGTGATGCCGGACAAGTACACGCCCCCCGACCTCACCGCGCTCGCCGAGCTGTTCGAGCCCGACCGCGACCGCATCCAGCTCGCCCCGCGCGCCGCCGCCCACCTGCTGCGGGCGATGACCATCGCGTGCACGCACCCGTCGCTGGTCATCGACGATCCGCTGCCGTCGGCCGAGATCGTCGCGCTGTTCCTCGACGGAATCCGCGCCCCGCACCCGGCACCGACGCCCGTATGACACCGATGTCCCCGACCACCGTCGGACCGCCCCCTGCACCGGGCGCGGTCCGTTCCCAGTCCGAGCCCCGTGGAGAACGATGCTGATCGCCCTGCTCCGGAAGTTCCTGTTGCCGTACCGGCGGCTCCTGCTCATCGTGCTCGGGCTCACCTTCGTGCAGGTGATGGCGACGCTGTTCCTCCCGACGATCAACGCCGACATCATCGACAAGGGCGTGATCCCGGGGAACACCGACTACATCTGGCGGATGGGCGGCGTGATGCTGCTCGTCACCTTCGTGCAGGTCGCGTTCGCCGTGGCCGCCGTCTACTTCGGCGCCCGGGCCGCGATGGCGTTCGGGCGTGACGTGCGCGCCGCGCTGTTCCACCGGGTCACCGACTACTCGGCGCAGGACGTCGCCAGCTTCGGAGCGCCGTCGCTGATCACCCGCATCACCAACGACGTCACCCAGGTGCAGATCCTCGTCCTGCTCACCTGCACGCTGCTCGTCGCGGCGCCGATCACCATCGTCGGCGGCGTGTTCATGGCCATCCGGGAGGATGGCGCGTTGTCGCTGCTGCTCGTCGTGAGCGTGCCCGTGCTCATCGGCTCGATCGGCCTCGTGATCAGCCGGATGATCCCGCAGTTCGCGGTGATGCAGGTCCGCATCGACCGCATCAACCAGGTGCTGCGCGAGCAGATCACCGGGCTCCGGGTCGTGCGGGCGTTCGTCCGCGAGCCCGACGAGGCCGAGCGCTTCGCCGAGGCCAACGACTCGTTGACGATGACGTCGCTGCGGGTCGGCCGACTCCAGGCGATGATGTTCCCGATCGTGGTCCTGGTGCTCAACGCCTCGAGCGTCGCGGCCATCTGGATCGGCGGTGACCGGGTCGGCGCCGGGAAGATGCAGATCGGCGCCATGATCGCCTTCCTCAGCTACCTCATCCAGATCCTCATGTCGGTGATGATGGCGACGTGGGTGGGGATGCTCGCGCCCCGCGCGTCGGTCAGCGCCGACCGGATCGAAGAGGTCCTCAACGCGGTCTCGTCGATCCAGCCCGCGGCCGACCCGGTCACCCAGCTCACCGGGCCGAGCTCGCTCGAGCTGCGCGGGGTCGAGTTCAAGTACCCGGGTGCGGAGCAGGCCGTGCTGTGCGAGATCAACCTGACCGCGGTCGCGGGCCAGACCACCGCGATCATCGGCAGCACCGGTTCGGGCAAGACCACGCTGCTCAACCTCGTCCCACGGATGTTCGACGCCACCGCCGGCGAGGTCATCGTCGACGGGGTCGACGTGCGCGAGATCGAGTCCGAGCTGCTGTGGAGCCGCATCGGTCTGGTGCCGCAGAAGCCCTACCTGTTCACCGGGACGGTCGCGAGCAACCTCCGCTACGCGAACCCCGACGCCACCGACGAGGAGCTCTGGCACGCGCTCGAGGTCGCGCAGGCCAAGAACTTCGTGTCGCAGATGCCCGGCCAGCTCCAGGCCCGCATCTCCCAGGGCGGCTCCAACGTCTCCGGCGGTCAGCGCCAGCGACTCGCCATCGCCCGGGCCCTCGTCCGCAAGCCCGGCATCTTCCTCTTCGACGACTCGTTCTCCGCCCTCGACCTCGCCACCGACGCCCGGTTGCGGGCCGCGCTGGCGCCCGAGGTGCGTGACGCGGTCACCGTCATCGTCGCCCAACGCGTGTCCACGATCATCAACGCCGACCAGATCCTCGTCCTCGAGGACGGTCGTGAGGTGGGGCTCGGCACCCACCGGTACCTGCTCGAACATTGCCCGACCTACGCCGAGATCGTGGCGTCGCAGCTCACCGCGGAGGAGGCGGCATGAGCGGCGACGGCTGGCTCGGCGAAGACGAAGAGGTCGAGCAGCCCGCGGGCGCCGGCGCCCGCTCCATGACCGGGCGTTGGGGTGCGGCGGGCATGCCGCTCGAGAAGTCGAAGGACTTCAAGAACTCCACCCGCCGCCTCGGGGCCCGCCTCGCCCCGCAGCGGCTCGGTCTGATCGCGGTGATGCTGCTGGCGGTCAGCAGCGTCACGCTGCTCGTGATCGCGCCGAAGATCCTCGGCAGCGCCACCAACGTCATCGTCGACGGCGTCACCACCGGCAAGGGCATCGATTACACCAAGCTCCACAACATCCTCTTCGTGGTGCTCGTCGTCTA